>JACEUQ010000002.1:1172500-1472500 GCA_024998815.1 Opitutus sp. | reverse complement strand
TCTTTGCACAGGTCATATCGGCACAGCTTGTAAAAAGTTTAGTTCGATTTTGCATTCGGATCGATTCGAGGAGGAAGCAGTTCGCAGACCGCCTGAAACGCATATTCGGCGAAACGGGTCGGACTTTGGACAATGCTGCTGGTGGTGTCGCCCTTGCCGGAACCGTTGGCCTTTGCATAGCGGCGGGCGGCTCGGGCGGTGGAATCCCGGCCTGAATCGAACAACTCGTCGACCATCCAGAGGGTTTCTCCGGTGGTCACGTCCACCAGGCGGGCACGGAAGGACAACGCCAGAGGTGGGTAGGCGGTGGTGTTGTTAAGATCGAGGAAGAGCACCGCCTGCGCGTCGGTTTCACGACCTATGCGCAGCAGTAAATCGGGGGGAAGTAGGCCGGTGGCCGAAAAGGTTTCTTTGGTGGTCCAGGTGGTGAGTTGCGGGCGGTTCAGGCCGATAAATTCGGCGCGTTGGCTGCGATCGAGGGTGCGGCGCCAAATCGTGTCGTAGGTGGTGACAAAACTGGCCGGCAGGCGTCCCGAGGTGTCGTGGGCGGGCAGGATCGCAACCCGGCGAATGGCCGCCGGCCAGGCGGCGGGGCCGCGTGAGTTGACCGGTTTGTAAACCGGCCCGATATCGTCGAGATGCGGGTCGAGCGAGGCGCAGCCTCCTGCGAATAACGCCAAGCCAAGAAAAGTGAGTAAACGAAGGGAACGCGGGGCGGTCATGATTTGTTGTAGGCACTGGCTGGCGTGATGCTGGCTATCTGCGACTGCGAGCTCTTGATCAGGGACTGGGCTCGCTCCATGGCGATGAAGCTGGCTTCGAGCACGGAGCGGCGTTGCACCAGGCGGCGGTCGATGTCGGCAATCTGGGTGGTGAGCGAGGTGTTGCTGGTGGTTAACCCGGTTTTCTGCTTCGCCAGGATGCCGCCGGTGCCGAGCGTGCCGCCGTTAAAGCTGTCCAGTAACGTGTTGAGGCGGGCGAAGATACCCGTGGAGGATTGACGGAACATCGCGGATACCTCGGTGGGCCGCTCTTTGAGCGCGGCGTCCAGTTTGGCCGGTTCCTTGATCGAAAGCAGGGAGCTGGTGCCGGAAAAATCGATGCCGATGTGGCTGAGTTGCGACATCGTGCTGCTTAGGCCGGGCACGGCTGCGAAGATGTTTTTGCGCAGAGACGGCCCCCAGCTCTGAATCTCGCGATTGTCGCTGAGCGTGGAGGTGGTGACTTTGCCGTTGGTACTGGTGACTTTGGTCTGCGTGTCGATGAAGCTTTGGACCGCGTTAAAACTGTTGATGAAGGCGTCGATTTTGGTGCGCACCGAGGTGGTGTCGGCGGCGACGCTCACGGTTTGTGTTCCCAGCGAGGTGGTGGTGAGGGACAGGCCGGTGATGCCGTGGGTGTCGGCGGTGAGCGTGTTGCTCATACTGGTTTGGGTGGCACCGCCGTTGACTGAGAATTGGGCGTTGAGACCGCTTGTTAAGGTGGCTCCGCTCGTCAGGCCCAACGAACTCAGAAACGTGCCCGTGGTATCGGCTAAACTGAAGCCGAGGTCGCCGGTGCTGGTATTTTGGAGCGAAACTTTATCGGTGATGGGGTCAAAGGCGGCGGTCACCCCGGCGCTGGCGGCGTTGATGCGGTTAACGACACTGTTGAGCGTGTCCGTCCCGGTATTATAAGCGATGGCGACGCCGTTGATGGTGAACGAGCCGTTACCCGAACCATCGACTCCGGAGATGGGGGTTTTAAGGCGGGCGTTGGCCAAGGTTGCGGTGGGGTTAGCCGCGCCCAGCTTCGTGCTGCTGGTAATCGAGGTGCCAGCGTTGTTGGCTAAGCGTGTAATGGATAAAAAGTTGGAGGTGTCGGTGGACGAGCCGAGCACGATGGGCGTGGTGTTCAGCGGGTTGCTATTGGCCAGGGTGATTTTGTCGTCGGTCGCGTTGTAGGAGGCGGTCACTTTGCCGGCGGTGGCCGTGCCAATGGCGGTGAACAGATCCGCGAGAGAACTGCCGAGGTCCACGGTCACGCGCGAACCGTTGACGGTAAACACGCCGGCGGTAAGCGCCGTGCCGGTGCCGAGGTTTGCCAAACTGACGCCGGAAACGTCGGAGGAGGAGGCGATGTCGTTGCCGATATCGTTGGTGCTTGTAAGTTTAGCTGCCGTGGCAAGCTGGGTCACAGTGAAGGCGGCGGAGCCTGGGGCGGCGGTGCTGGCGGCGGTGGCGGCCCAGCCGGTGCCTGAGGTGGAGGCGGTGCGGGCGTCGAACACCCCATCGGTATTCAGGGCGGTGATCGCCGTATTCAGGCTGGTGAGCATGGTGCCCACGCCGTCGAGGGCGGCGGCCTTGTCCGAATTGGTCTCGATTTCGGTCTGCAGTTTTTTGGCAGGCGTGCGCTCAAGGTTGATGATGGTGTCGACATAAGTTTTCCAGTCGAAGCCCGAAACGAGACCAGAGAGTTGCATGGCTGGCATGAGATTGAGGTGGTTCGAAGGTGAAGAGCGGACGGAGGTGTCCGGCTAGTTAATCGGCACGTTTGCCCGCGAACTTGAATTATTTTTTTGGGGGATCGTTTCGGGCGTTGTGGCCTTGAGCGTGAGCTGGGTGACAAGCCCCCCCCCTTGCGCTCACGCGCAAGGCCACGGGGAGCTGGGGGGGAATCGTAGCGGCGCTTGAGCGAGTTCCGAACGTGGCCTTGAGCGTGAGCTCGAGGAGGCTCGAAGGCCGGCATACGGCCGACCTTGAGCTCACGCTCAAGGCCACGGGATCGGCAGAACCGCGCGAACAAGTAACGAAGTGGGTAAATGGAATTGATTAACAATGTTTTGCGTACTAATTCACGCCACTTCGCGGGCCGTCGCGGCATGTGGGGAAGCTGGCCGTCTTTCGTGTCATTTGGTGTGTTTCGTGGGCAACATCGGCCGATGCCGTACTGCCGAGTAGGGATGGATCGCCTTCCTCATGAGCTTTAAATAATTACGTTACCCATTTTATTTAAGTGTTTAATGTATTAATTAAACTGAGTTCATGACTTAACCTAGGATTGTGCTTGAGCTCAAACCCTACCTATTCACTGTGGTTTAAGTTTAACGCACATGAAGCTCTCCAAAAAAGGTGAATACGCCCTCCGGGCCCTGATCGATCTCGGCATCGCTGCCGAGGTGGGCCGGCCGCTCGTGCAGGTGTCGGAACTCGCCGAAAAGGAGCAGATCCCGGTGAAGTTCCTCGAGCAGATCATGCAGCTCCTTAAGGAGGAGGGTTTTGTGGAAAGTCGGCGGGGCAAGTTTGGCGGCTACCGGTTGGCGGGGCCGGCCGCCAAGATCACAGTGGGCAGCGTGGTGCGGGTGATCGACGGCCCGCTGGCCCCGATCGGCTGCGTGAGCCACTCGGCGTACGAAAAGTGCAGTTGCCCCGACGAGGTGCACTGCGGCTTGCGAATGTTGATGCTCGATGTGCGCAACGCCATCGCCGGCATCCTCGACCGCTATTCGCTGGCCGACGTCGTTGAGGTGACGCTGCGCAAGATGCGGCGCGACGAAGTGCCCCTGCCGTTTTCCGAAGCGCTGGTCCCAGGTCGCGCCGCCTGCAAAGTCTCGGCTCGCTGCCCGGACCATCCCGACCTCAAGCCCGTCGCCGGCCTACTTTCTCAACTCTTTCCTGATTATAGTATTTAACGGCGATCGTCCGCATCATGAGCGCCCCCACCTCCCATTCCGCTAAATCCACATTGCCCGTTGGGCTCGCCATCGTCCGCCAGAGCGAGCGTAGCGAAAAGACCCGCTAGCCTTATTAATTGAAACATAGCGCGGTGCGGCAGGTCTCCCGTCTCCCTCCCTCCGTTCCCGCGCCGACCATCGTTTAATCCTTCCACTCGCCCCCTTTCACGCCTGCTTCATTCCAGCATCATGAAACTCAAATTTCTGCTCTCCCTTCTCGCCGCCGTCGCCCTCGCCGGCACGGCCCTCGCCAAAAACATCGAGCTGCTCAACGTCTCCTACGACCCCACCCGCGAGCTTTACGTCGATTACAACGCCGCTTTTGCCAAACACTGGAAGGTCAAGACCGGCGACACCGTCACAATAAAGCAATCCCACGGCGGCTCCGGCAAACAGGCCCGCTCGGTCATCGACGGCCTGCGTGCCGACGTCGTTACGCTGGCCTTGGCCAACGACGTCAACGCGCTCCATAAAAACGGCAACCTCGTCCCGGCCAACTGGCAGCAGCGCCTGCCGCACGACTCCGCGCCCTACACCAGCACCATCGTTTTCCTGGTCCGCAAGAGCTCGCCGTTCTATGGCAAAATCAAGGACTGGGCTGACTTGGCCCAGCCCGGCGTCGCCGTGATCACGCCCAATCCGAAGACCTCCGGCGGCGCGCAGTGGAACTACCTGGCCGCCTGGGAATACGGCCGTCGCACCTATGGCAGCGATGAAAAGGCCAAGGAGTTCGTCGCCAAGATCTACAAAAACGTGCCCGTACTTGATTCCGGTGCCCGGGGCGCCACCACCACCTTCGCGCAGCGCGGCATCGGCGACGTGTTCATCTCGTGGGAAAACGAGGCGTTCCTGGCGGTCAAAGAGTTTGGCCCCGACAAGTTCGAGATCGTCGTGCCCTCCGTGAGCATCCTCGCCCAGCCTTCGGTGAGCATTGTGGACCGAGTGGTGAAACGGAAGGGCACCGAGGCAGTCGCCAAGGCTTATTTGGAGTACCTCTACTCCGACGAGGCCCAGGACATCATCGGCAAGCACTACTACCGGCCAACCTCAGAAAAGGCCAAAGCTAAGTACGCGAATGTCTTCGCCAACCTGGAGCTGTTCACCATCGATGCGGCCTTCGGGGGCTGGGCCAAGGCCGCCGCCACCCACTTCGCCGACAACGGCACTTTCGACCAGATCTACCTGCGCCAGTAATCCTTGCCGAAACCCTTGCCATCCGGCGCGAGCTCGAAAGCATCCCCTGTCCTCGCGCCCACCGCGTCCATATCGCCACTCCGTCAACCTTTGATGTCCAGCCGTTCCTCACGTTCCATCCTGCCCGGCTTCGGCCTCTCGCTCGGCTTCACGGTCGCCTACCTGAGCCTGATCGTGCTGCTGCCGCTGTCGGCCGTTTTCATTAAAACCTCGGGCATGACGGTGGCGGAGTTTTGGGCGTCGGTGAGTTCGCCCCTAGTGGTGTCGGCCTACAAGGTCACCTTTTTCGCCTCGTTGGCGGCCTCGCTGGTTAACTCGTTTTTTGGGCTGATTGTGGCGTGGGTGCTGGTGCGTTATACGTTCCCCGGCAAGCGGGTGGTGGATGCGCTGGTGGATCTGCCCTTCGCGCTGCCCACGGCGGTGGCGGGCATCGCGTTGACCACGATTTATGGGCCGACCGGCTGGATCGGCCGCTGGTTGGCCCCCCACGACATCCAGATCGCCTACACGCCCTTGGGTGTTTTTGTAGCGCTGACCTTTATCGGTTTACCCTTCGTGGTGCGCACGCTCCAGCCGGTCATTGAGGAGCTGGAGCCGGAGTTGGAGGAAGCCTCGGCCACCCTCGGCGCCAGCCGCTTTCAGACCGTGTTTAAGGTGATCATTCCGCAACTGGTGCCGGCGCTCATCGCCGGCACCGCCATGGCGTTTGCCCGGTCCCTGGGCGAATACGGTTCGGTGGTTTTTATCGGGGCGAATTTGCCCATGAAAACCCAGATCGTGCCGCACGTGATCATCGAAAAACTGGAGCAATACGACTACAAGGGCGCCACCGCCATTGCCACCGTAATGCTCGTATCTTCCTTCGTTTTATTGTTGCTCATTAACCTGTTGCAGAAGTGGAGCCGTCGCTACCACAAGATCTAGGCGAGGCGGCAGAGAAATGAGCAAGGACCAATGCCCAATGCCCAAGGACCAAGGACCAATGAGAAATGACTAATGACCAAGGACCAATGAGAAATGACCAATGACTAAGACTCGATGACCAATAACCAATAATGAAACGCCCAACTTCAACCAGCCGCCCCCTCCGCACTACGGATTGGTCATTGGCCATTGAGCATTGGTCATTGGTAATTGGTCATTGGTAATTGGGCCTTGGTCATTGAGCATTGGATTTTCCGCCCTCCGCCTCCTCCTCCCGCATGGCCTCCATCGTCACTCACCTCCATAAACCCGGTTCCTCGCACGGCCACGCCTCGCGGGTGACGCAGGATGCCCCGTGGGTGCGTTGGTCGCTCACCACGGTGGCGCTGCTGTTCCTGTTTGGCTTTGTGCTGCTGCCGCTTACCGCGGTGTTTGCCGAAGGGTTGCGCAAGGGCGTGGTTTTGTTTTTCCAGGCGCTGGTGGATTCCGATGCGCTGGCGGCCATCAAACTCACCTTGCTCACCGCCGTCATCGCCGTGCCCTCCAACGTCGTCTTCGGCGTGGCGGCGGCTTGGTGCATCACCAAGTTTAGTTTTCCCGGCAAAAGCGTGCTCATCACCCTCATCGACCTGCCCTTCGCGGTCTCGCCGGTGATCGCCGGCATGATCTTTGTGCTCCTGTTTGGGCTCCAGGGCTGGTTGGGCCAGTATTTGAACGCTGAAAACGTCTGGTTTCCCTGGCTCCAGCAGTGGCTTTATCGGCAGGATTTCCAGATCATCTACGCCACGCCCGGCATCATCCTAGCCACCATTTTTATCACCTTCCCGTTTGTCGCCCGTGAGCTCATTCCGCTGATGCAGGCCCAGGGCACCGACGAAGAATACGCCGCCGTCACCCTCGGTGCCAGCGGCTGGCAGACCTTTTGGCGCGTCACGTTACCCAACATCAAGTGGGGGCTTTTCTACGGCGTGGTACTGTGCAACGCCCGTGCCATGGGCGAGTTCGGTGCTGTGTCGGTGGTTTCAGGCCACATCCGCGGCGAGACCAACACCATGCCGCTGCACGTCGAAATTTTGTACAACGAATACCATTTTTCCGCCGCCTTCGCCGTCGCCTCTTTACTGGCGCTGCTGGCCATCGTCACCCTGGTTTTGAAATCCGTCATCGAGTGGCGTAACAGCCGGGCTTGAGCCGGACATCAGACATCAGACATCAGACATCAGACATCAGACATCAGACATCAGACATCAGACATCAGACATCAGACATCAGACATCAGACATCAGACATCAGACATCAGACATCAGACATCAGACATCAGACATCAGACATCAGACATCAGACATCAGACATCTCAGATCTCCGACTTTCGCCCGATCCCGCATGAGCATCACTGCCAAAAACATCAAAAAAACCTTCGGGGCCTACAAAGCGCTCGACGGCGTCAACCTGAACGTGCCCGCGGGCAAGCTGGTGGCGCTGCTCGGCCCGTCCGGCTCCGGCAAGACCACGCTGCTGCGCATCATCGCCGGGCTGGAGTTTGCCGACGAGGGCAGCGGCCAGATCGGCTTTCACGGCGAGGACGTCACCCAAGTGCCCGCCGGCAAGCGCGGCGTCGGCTTTGTGTTTCAACACTACGCGCTGTTCCGCCACATGACCGTCGCCGAGAACATCGCCTTCGGCCTGGATGTGCGCAAACGCGCCGATCGCCCCGCCAAAAGCGAGATCGCCGACCGGGTGAACAAGCTGCTCAAGCTCGTCCAGCTCGACAACCTCGGCCAGCGTTTCCCCTCGCAGCTCTCCGGCGGCCAGCGCCAGCGCGTCGCCCTGGCCCGCGCCCTCGCGGTCGAGCCCAAGGTCTTGTTGCTCGACGAGCCGTTTGGGGCGCTTGACGCCAAGGTCCGCAAAGAGCTGCGCCGCTGGCTGCGCCAGTTCCACGAAGAGATCAACCTGACCACCCTGTTCGTTACCCACGACCAGGAGGAGGCGCTGGAAATCGCCGACGAGGTGGTCGTTATGAACAACGCCAAGGTGGAGCAAATCGGCACGCCCCAAGACGTCTACGATCACCCGGCCTCGCCCTTTGTTTACAACTTTTTGGGCAACGTGAACCGCCTCCAGTTGCCCTGGCGCGGACTCGCCCCCGAGGGGGCCGGCGGGCCGTTTACCGACACCAAGATCGCCTACGTGCGCCCGCACGAGCTGGAGATTTTGCGCTACCGCGTCGGCGTCGAGGGTGAGGTTGCCGTGGTCGAGACGATCCACTCCGCCGGTTCGGTGGCGCGGGTGACCGCCCGGCGCGGATCCAACGAGTTGATCGACATCGAGCTGGGCCGGGCGTTGCTCGAAGAACTGGCCCTTCAGCCGCGTGACCCCGTTCTGCTGCGCGTGCGCCGCAGCCGGCTGTTCACCGAAGACTACGCAATTTAAGCAACCCTCGCCCCGTTGCCCTGACTATTTCCCAAACGAATTTCCCTGTCCGTACGTTTCCTTTCTCCATCCCCTTTCCGCCTTTTTCACCTTTTTTCACCTAAACCCACCACCACCATGGCTCGTATCTACAACAACATCACCGACACCATCGGCAACACCCCGTTGGTTCGCCTCAACCGCACCGCCGCCGCTCACGGTGCCCAGGCCGAAATCCTCCTCAAGCTGGAGTTTTTCAACCCGTTGTCCTCGGTTAAAGACCGTATCGGCAACCACATGATCGAGGAGGCGCTCAAGTCCGGCCGCATCAACCAGAACACGATTCTGATCGAGCCGACCTCCGGCAACACCGGCATCGCGCTGGCCTTCGCCGCCGCCGCCAAGGGCCTCAAGCTGATCCTGACCATGCCCGAGACGATGTCTTTGGAGCGCCGCAAGCTGCTCAAGATCCTCGGCGCCAAGCTGGTTCTGACCGAAGGGCCCAAGGGCATGAAGGGTGCCATCGCCAAAGCCGAAGAGCTCAACAAGCAGATCGCCAACAGCGTCATCCTTCAGCAGTTCGCTAACCCCGATAATCCCGCCATCCACCGCGCGACCACCGCCTTGGAAATCTGGAACGACACCGACGGTTTGGTCGACATCCTCGTCGCCGGCGTCGGCACCGGTGGCACCATCACCGGTGTGGGCGAAGTGCTCAAAGCCAAGAATCCCGCGATCAAGATCGTGGCGGTCGAGCCCGCTGGTTCGCCGGTGCTCTCTGGTGGTTCGCCTGGCCCGCACAAGCTGCAAGGCATCGGTGCCGGCTTCATCCCGGCCGTGCTCAACACCAAGATCATCGACGAGATCATCCAGGTGAAGGAAGACCAGTCCGGCCCCGTCTCCAAAGAGACGATCAAGCTCGACGGTATTCCGGTGGGCATCAGCTCGGGTGCCGCGATTTTCGCCGCGCTGGAGTTGGCCAAGCGCCCCGAGAACAAGGGCAAGAAGATCGTCGTGATCATCCCGTCGTCGACCGAGCGTTACCTGTCCTCGTGGTTGTTCGCCGATATCGACGTCGAGAGCGACAACATCGCCGAGTTCATCACTACGCCCGCCGCGCAGTAAGCGCGGTTGGTGGCCCCGACGCGTTTAAATCGTGCGCCTCGGGGCTTTGTTGACACCAGCGGACGACACGGAGGTCGTCCCTCCGTGTGGGCCGGTTTCGGGAAAAGTAGCGCAGACTTCCCAGTCTGCTCCTCACTCGCAAGAAGCTGCTGCAGACTGGAAGTCTGCGCTACTTTACGGAGCCGAGCTCGGACGACACGGAGGGTTACTTGAGGTTCATCTTCAATTCCCGCTACGCAAAACGGCTTAAACCGAACGGGCCTTTCCCCGCGGTTTTTCCCTCGTCTTCCGCTGGCATCACGCCCCACTTGGCCGACGCTCACCTGTCCACGGTTTACCGGGCGGGCTGCGACTTATGACTCTCTTCGGCGAAATCCTCATCATTTTCATTCTGCTTTTGGCCAATGGCGTTTTTGCCATGTCGGAGATCGCCGTCGTGTCCTCACGCAAAGCCCGCCTCAAAAGCCTGGCCGACGAGGGCAACGTGAAGGCGCGCGCCGCGCTCTCGCTTGCCCAGCAGCCCTCCAATTTTCTCTCCACCGTTCAGATCGGCATCACGCTGGTCGGCATCCTCGCCGGCACCTTCGGCGGTGCCACGCTCTCCGAACAACTCAGGGTCTGGCTTGAGACCCTGCCGGCGCTGGCACCTTACGCTGAATGGATCAGCATCCTAGTGGTTGTCGGTGCGATCACCTACTTTTCACTGATCATCGGTGGACTTGTGCCCAAGCGCGTTGCGCTCAGCAATCCCGAGGGGCGAGCCATGCTCATCGCCAAACCGATGACCGGCCTCGCCGTCCTAGCCGCGCCCGCCGTCTGGTTTCTCACGATCTCCACTAACCTCGTTCTCAAAGTTTTCGGCCTAGGCAAGGACGTGGAGGCACCGCCCTCAGAGGAAGAAATTTCCAACCTCATTGAGCAGGGCACCACCGCAGGAGTTTTTCACCGGGCCGAGCGGGCCATGGTCGAGGGTGTGCTCCGGCTCGATGAGCGCTGCGTGACCGAAATCATGACGCGCCGCACCAAGATCGTCTGGCTGAACGTCGCTGACACCGAGGAGGTCAACTGGCGCAAAATCGTCACCAGCGGGCATTCGCATTTCCCGGTTTACGAGGGCACGCGCGATCACGTCATCGGCATGGTCTCGGTTAAATCCCTTTGGGCCAACGCTGCCGCTGGGGTCGCCAATGACATCCGCAATCACCTCACTCAGCCGCTCGTGGTGCCGCAGACCGTGCATGTGGTGCAGCTGCTCGACGGGTTTAAGAAATCCGGTAAACACCTCGCCCTCGTCACCGATGAATTCGGCAGTGTGCAAGGCCTGGTGACGCTCATCGACGTGATGGAGGCGATTGTCGGCGACCTGCCCGAGCCCGGCGACCGGGTCTCGCCCGACGCCGTGCAACGCGACGACGGCTCCTGGCTGGTCGATGGCAGCCTGGAGGTGGGCGAACTGCGCCGCCGTTTCGAGCTGCCGACGCTGCCCGGCGAGGAGGACGAGGATTTTGAGACCCTTGGCGGTTTTGTTCTCGATCGCATGGGCTACATCCCGCGTCCCGGCGAGCATTTCACCTGCCATGGTTGGCGCTTCGAGGTGGTGGACATGGACCGAAACCGTGTGGACAAGGTGCTGCTCGCCAAAATCCCGTTGCCCCCGGGAGCGGCGAGTTTACCGGGGCCCAAGTCCGCCTAAAGCATGCGTTTTCCCTACTGGATATTGCGCTTGTTGCATCGTAGTCGGCTTTCCCGCAGCCGGTTGCGTGGAACCTGGCTGCACACGCGCTTGGGCGACCGCTTGCTAGACAAAACCCTGTGGAAACCCACGCGCGAATCTCTGGCGCGCGCCTGGTTGGTGGGCTTCCCCATTACCATAATTCCGTTTCTTCCGCTTCAGTCGGTGCTGGCCTGCATTGCCGCGATCTTCTTTCGCGGAAACCTGCTGCTGTGCATTGTCCTGCAGTTTCTTTCGACGCCCCTGACCGCGCCGGTGCACCTGCCCGCGTGTTATTTTGTCGGCGAGGTAGTGCGCGGAAACCGGCCCTCCGAGGTTTGGCATAAAGTCACCCACTCGCCCCTCGGGGTGTTCACCGGGGATTCGCTCTTCTCGCTGTACCTGGGGGCCGTCGTACTCGGCGTTGCCATCGGCCTGCTAGGCTATGGGGTGCTCAAAAACTTTTGGCACATGCCGCTGAAAAAACGCCCCTCACTTGGGCCGGGGCGGGGAGGCAGAGAGAGAGGCGATTTTTAACCCGAACTCCGAAGTTTTAACCACGGAATGCACAGATGAGCACAGATAACAGAGTGTTACTGAATTTGAAGACAGGATGAAAAAAAGGGGGGCAAGGTGAGTCCGTTTACCTCATAATGGATTGTATCTGTGTAATCTGTGTAATCTGTGGTTGGTTTGAGCTTCGGAAATCAGGTTTAACGCAAAGATCGTCAGACCTGCGGATGGGCATCAATCCACCGCGCCCAAAAAACGGAGAGTGGCCGCAAAGAGGCGCAAGCGGCGCAAAAAACGGATGATTGCAGAGGGGTTGCCATTTGCGACTTCTGCGCATTTTTGCGGCTAAATTATCCGGTTTTAACTTATGCAGGTGGGATTGGATCGCGGCGTGATTCCCTGCTGGCGCTCTTGCGCCGGTGTTGCCTTCATTACGGTTTTCATGGGCCTGCAAATCGCGTCATTCATCTACTGTTCGTTGGTCGCAGCCGTGTTTCTTGGCCTTTGGCTCTACTACGATCGCCGCGATCATGCCCGCTTTGAGGGCGAACGCCGGCGTACTTCGTTTTGCTGCGTCCGCTGCAGCCACCTTTATTTCGTCCGCGGTGAGGTCGACTCCGGCGCCTGTCCCAATTGCAAGCAGGACAATGACCGCCTTCGCTTTTAACCTGCCCTCACTGCCGCCGACGCATTGACACGGTGCGCCCCGTTCGCCCACGGTTGCCGCTTCATTTTACCTATCCCTCACGCCTTTTCGCTTTTTTTCCTACATGCCACAGACCATCGCAGTCATTGATTTCGGTTCCCAGTACACGCAGATCATCGCCCGCCGTATCCGCGAGTGCCAGGTGTACTCCAAACTTTATCACTACACGGTGACCGCAGAAGAGCTGCGCAAGGACGGCGTGGTGGGCATCATTCTTTCGGGTGGTCCCAGCTCGGTGTTTTCCAAAAAGGCCCCGATCCCTGACAAGGCGCTGTTCGACATGGGCGTGCCCATTCTCGGCATCTGCTACGGCATTCAGCTCATGGGGCATCTGCTCGGCGGCGAGGTGTCCAAGAGCGACCACCGCGAATACGGCCACGGCACCCTCACGATTCAAAAATCGGGGCGCCTTTTTTCCAAGCTGCCCAAAAAGCTAAACGTTTGGAACTCCCACGGCGACCGCCTCATCAAGCTGCCGCCCGGCTTCACGGCCATCGGCACCACCGACAATTCCGAGTACGCAGTCATCGAGGACGCCAAGCGCAACTTTTACGGCATTCAGTTTCACCCCGAGGTTTCTCACAGCGAGCGCGGCACCGATGTGATCCGCAACTTCTTGGTCGGCGTTTGCAAAGCGTCCCAAGACTGGACCACCGCTGATTTCATTAACCAGTCTGTCGCCTCGATCAAGGCCACCGTCGGCAAGAAATCCCGCGTGCTCCTCGGCCTGTCTGGCGGCGTCGACTCCTCGGTTGCTGCCGCGCTTATTCACAAGGCCATCGGCAAGCAGTTAACCTGTGTGTTTGTCGACAACGGCCTCCTGCGCAAAGGCGAGCGTGAGGTCGTCGAGTCGCTGTACGCGCGTAATTTCAAAATCGACGTGCGTGTCGTCGATGCCTCCGCGCTGTTCCTGCGCCGCCTGAAGGGGATCACCGATCCCGAGCAAAAGCGCAAAATCATCGGCCGCACCTTTGTCGAAGTGTTTGAGAAATCCCTCAAATCCATCGGCGGCGCCGACTTCCTCGCCCAAGGCACGCTTTACCCTGACGTGATCGAGAGCGTGGCGATTGCCGGCAACCCAGCCGCGCTCATCAAATCGCACCACAACGTCGGCGGCCTGCCCGAGCGCATGAAGCTCAAGCTGCTCGAGCCCCTGCGTGAGCTCTTCAAGGACGAGGTGCGCGCGGTGGGTGAAGCCTGCGGGCTGCCCCGCGAGGTCGTCTGGCGTCAGCCGTTCCCCGGCCCGGGTCTCGGCGTGCGTGTCGTCGGTGAAATCACCAAGGAGCGTCTCGAAATCTTGCGCAACGCCGACTTCATTCTCCAGGAGGAGATGATGTCCAATGGCTGGTACTGGAAGGTCTGGCAGTCCTTTGCCGTGTTTATTCCCGTCAAAACGGTCGGCGTGGTCGGCGATGAGCGTAACTACTCCTACGTGATCGGCCTGCGCATCGTGGAGAGCATCGATGCGATGACTGCCGACTGGACGCGTTTGCCCTACGACCTGCTGCAGAAAATCTCCTCGCGCATCACCAACGAGGTGCGCGGCGTGAGCCGTGTCGTGCTCGACATCAGCTCCAAGCCACCGGCGACCATCGAGTGGGAGTAATCCCTGCCGGCCGCCTTAACCCCAATGCCGTTAAGGCATGCTCTACCTCGAGCAATCGGCGTCGGATCGAGAACGAGTAAGATTAAGAGAACGAGGACGATACGGAATTCAGCGGTGCCGCTGACGTGCCGATCGGTGGACGGGGATTGAATCGTTCTCGTTCTCTTACTCGTTCTCTTTCGTCAGGGACTCGGGGGCGTTTCGGTTCGGTGTACTCGATTCCTTTGTCCGTATATTAATATTATAGCGCAACTTGCTTATCCCGAGATTTATCCGGGCCATGCCTTACAGGCATTAGCCTTAACCCACTTCGCGTTCAAGATGAGCTTTAACGAAATGGGTTTGTGCGGGAGCGGCTTACCCTTTGGGCAAACACCTTGAGCTCACGCTCAAGGCCACGGGGAGTGTTCTCGAGGCGTGTGGCCTTGAGCGTGAGCTCAAGGATGCCGGAGGGGTGTTCCCGGGGTGTGTGGCCTTGAGCGTGAGCTCAAGGATGCCGTCTCAACGTGAAAGCGAATTAGCCTTACGCTTGCGGATGTCTTTCATGCTGAGCCCGTCGCGAGTGATCACGGCGGGCTTTTTTGTGTCCTCAAGGCTCTTTTCACTGCGGAGAGTTTTCCTACTCGCGCCGGAGGGGGCGGGTGCCTAGTGCTTGCCGACTCATTTTACCACCGTGCGCCTACTTCAGTCCTCCTCCAAAACCTTCGATTCTGATCTGGCTGAATTTTGTCGCGGCGCTGCCGTGCCCAAGGACATCCGCGACGCGGTCACCTCGATCCTCGCCGACATCCAGCAACGCGGGGACGAAGCCGTGTGTTACTACGCCGCCAAGTTCGATGGCGCCAAGCTCCGCGCCCGCGATTTCCGCGTTAAGCCGGCCGAGATCGCCGCAGCCGTCAAACGCTTGCCCGCCGCTGAGCGCAAGGCGCTGGTCGCCGCTCACGAAAACATCGTCGCCTTTAACAAACAGAGTTTGCCCAAGGACTGGATGGGCAAAAATAAACACGGCGCCGATGTCGGTGAGGTTAACCACCCGATCCGCCGCGTCGGTCTCTATGTGCCGGGTGGCGAAGTGCCGCTGGTCTCCACGGTCCTGATGACGGCCACGCTGGCCAAGATCGCCGGTTGCCCCGAGATCGCCGTGTTCACGCCCTCGAATTCCCAGGGCAAAATCGCCGATGGCGTGCTCGCCGCGCTGGACTTAGTCGGCATCGACGAGATCTACCGCGTCGGTGGCGTTCAGGCGATCGGTGCGGCTGCTTTCGGCACGCTCACCGTGCCGGCCGTCGATAAAGTCTTCGGGCCCGGCAACGCCTACGTGTGTGAGGCCAAGCGCCAGGTGTTCGGCACTGTCGGTGTCGATTCGCTCCCCGGTCCCAGCGAGGTCATGATCATCGCCGACGAAACGGCCAATGTCGCTTTCGCCGCCGCCGATTTGCTGGCCCAGGCCGAGCACGGTTCCGGCCGCGAGAAAATCTACCTCGTTGCAACCTCCGCCGCGATTATTGCCGCCATTGGCGAAGAGGTGAAGGTGCAGCTCAAACAGATCTCGCGCTCCGAGAAAACCCAGCGCGTGCTCAGTCAGGGCTTTTTGGCGATCGAGGTGAAAAACCTGACCGAGGCGGTCAAGATCGCCAACTATGTCGCCCCCGAGCACCTCGAACTGCTCGTTAAGGATTCGGCGCAAAAGACCCTGTTGCGCGACATCACCACGGCGGGTGCCATTATGTTGGGCAACTTCACGGCGACGGCTCTCGGCGATTTCACCGCCGGACCGAGCCATGTCCTGCCCACGGCTCGTGCAGGACGCTTCTTCAGCGGACTGCGCGTGGCCGACTTCATGCGCCGCACCAGCGTGGTTTGCTACAACAAGGCCTCCGTCAAAAAAGCCGAACCCGTGGTTTCGGCCTTCGCCGCCATGGAGAAACTCGACGCCCACGGCCGCTCGGTGAAGATCCGCGCTCTTTGAATTAACGTCGTTCCCAAGTCCTTTTGCGTACTCGCTCTCAGGATATTTCTCCGGGGCGAGAACGAGTAGGAGTAAGAGAACGAGAACGATATTTCTGATCATGTCTGACCTCGCCTCCCTCGTCCTCCCGCACATCCAGAAACTGCACGCCTACACTCCCGGCCTGCAACCGACCGAGTCGGGCTGGGTGAAGCTTAACACCAACGAGTGCCCGTATCCGCCCAGCCCGCGTGTGGCCGCTGCGGTTCGCGAGGAGCTGGCCGACGATGGAGAGCGCCTGCGCCTTTACCCCAACCCCAAAGCCACTCCGCTGCGCCAACTCGTTGCCAAGATCAACGGCCACGGCCTGCGCGAGGACAATGTGCTCATCGGCAACGGCTCTGACGACGTACTCAATCTGCTCGTACGCGTCTTCGGCGGGCCCGCCGCGGCCACCGGCTTCATGCTGCCGAGCTACTCGCTCTATCCGGTGCTCGTTGCCATTAATGACGGCGCGACCACCGTGATCGAATTCGACCGGTCGATGAAACTGCCGGTGGACAAAATCGCCGCTTCCGGCGCTCGGGCATTTTTCCTGACCTCGCCCAACGCGCCCACCGGCGTCGCATTCACCAACGCCGAACTCGCCGCCGTTTTGGATAAATTCCCCGGTGTCTTGGTCGTCGACGAGGCATACGCCCCGTTCGCCGAAGAAAACGCCGTGCCGCTGCTCGCGCGTTATCCCAACCTCGTCATCACCCGCACGCTCTCCAAGGCCCACGCGCTTGCCGGAATCCGCGTCGGCTACGCGCTCGCCAGCACCGCCATCATCGAGCTGCTCGACCGCGTGCGCGACAGCTACAACGTCAACCGCCTCTCCCAGGCTGCCGCGCTCGCCGCGCTGAGTGACGGCGGTTATTACGACGCAATCATCGGGAAAATTATTCAGACGCGCGATTTCTGGCTGGGTGAGTGGGCGGGGAAGTTCGGCTGGTTTATCTATCCTACGCAGACCAACTTCATTTTCGCCGAGCCGAAAAACTCCCGTGGTGAGACCGGGCCTGCGATCGCGAAGTCACTCTACGACTTTCTGCTTTCCCGTAAAATCCTCGTTCGCGCCTTTCCCAGCCACGCCTTGACCGCGCCATTCCTGCGCATCAGCGTCGGCAGCGACGACGAAATGTTCGCCGTTAACACCGCATTTGAAGCATGGCTCGCAACGTAACTCTCTCCCGTAAGACCGCCGAAACTGACATCGCGCTCACCCTCGCCGTTGACGGCGCTGGTGTGTCCAAAATCGACACCGGCGTCCCGTTTTTCGACCACATGCTCACGCTGTTCGCAAAGCATGGCCTGTTCGACCTCGACGTGAAATGCATCGGCGACGTCGCCGTCGATTATCACCACACGGTCGAGGACGTCGGCCTCGTGCTCGGCGACGCCTTTAAGCAGGCGCTCGGCGACAAACTCGGCATCAAGCGTTACGGATTCTTCCTGTTGCCCATGGACGAGTCCCTGGCGCGCGTTGCGGTGGATATCGGCGGCCGCCCGCACTTGGTTTACCAGGTTGAGGCGCCGACGCAGTATGTGCGCGATTTCAACATCATCCTCGTGAAGGAATTTGCCCGCGCGTTCAGCAACGCACTCGGTTGCAACTTGCACATCACGCTCGAATACGGCGAAGAGCCGCACCACGTCGCCGAGGCGATTTTCAAGGGCCTGGCCCGGGCGATGGACGCCGCTACGCAGATCGATCCGCGCACGGCTGGCCAGTTGCCTTCGACTAAGGGGAAAATCTAATTCAGGTCTCCGGTGCGCCGGGGCGTAATTAAGGGCCAAGTCTTAAAAACCACGGGCGAGACGCCCGTGCCACTTTCGATCTATCCATGTCTATCATCGCCGTCATTGATAACGGTCTTTGCAACCTCGGCAGCGTCACCAAGGCCTTTGAGGTCGTCGGTGCCACGGTAAAAGTCGTGCGTACGCCGGCGGAGGTCGCTGCTTGCGGCGCCGATGGCTTGGTATTGCCGGGTGTGGGAGCCCTCACTGACTGCGTCGCTTCACTCAAGGCCAGCGGGCTAGCCGACACCGTGCGCGAATGGATCGCCGCCGATCGGCCGTTCCTGGGGGTTTGCTTGGGGATGCAGGCGCTCTTCGAGTATTCGGAAGAAGGCGACACGGCTGGGCTCGGCATTTTCCCAGGTAAAGTGGTGCGCTTACGCCTCCCGGCCGAGTATAAGATTCCGCACATGGGTTGGAATACGGTGCGTTTCGTGCAGCAGGGAACGCCATTGCAGGCCGGGTTGAATGATGACGGCGAGTCCTTCTATTTCGTGCACAGTTTTCACTGCGTGCCGGCCGATCCGAAGCTGGTGCTTGCCGAATGCGACTACGGCGCGGGATTCACTGCGGCGATCGCCCGCGGACGTTGTTTTGCCACGCAGTTTCACCCGGAAAAAAGTCAGGCCAAGGGACTTCAGATTTATCGCAACTTCGCCGCTCTGGCCGGTGCTGCTCGCTAGCTGCGTTCTAAGTTCATCTGAGGCCGGATAGAAGTAGCGCAGACTTCCAGTCTGCATTTTCGGGTTAGGCCAAAAGAGGCGTGTGTTTTTCGCGCAAAAACGTTCGAACGCGCGCCTCGCTGCGCCCATCTCCGGCGGCCGATTGAGACCGGAGGCTTATAAGGGGTAACACTTTTGCTAACGTGAACCGGCGCTCTCGCTTATGTCGCAGCTATGCGGAGGGGATCGGGTGACTTTGTTTTGCATCCGGTGCGGATTTTGCTCTGTTGAGCCAATATGTCGAATATTGCTACCCTGAAGCTGGATGACAAAGAGTTGAATTTGCCGATCTTCGTCGGTTCCGAAGGTGAGAAAGCACTGGATATTTCCAAGCTGCGGGCTGAGACGGGTTACATCACCTATGATGATGGATTCGGCAACACGGGTTCATGCACCAGTAAAATCACCTACATCGATGGTGAAGCAGGTATTCTCCGCTACCGCGGTTACCCGATCGAGCAACTGGCCGAAAAGTCCAATTTTGTGGAGACGGCTTACCTCGTTACCCAAGGCGAGCTGCCGACCAGTGATCAGCGCGCTAAGTTTTCACGTATGCTGACTCAGCACGCGCCACTGCGCGAGGGCATGGTTCGCTTTATTCAGAGCTTTCCGCGTGATGCGCATCCGATGGCAGTTCTTTCGGCTTCGATCAACGCGCTGGGCGCTTATTACCCGCACCTAGCCAGCAACAATCACCAGCGTGATTTGGAGCATTTCGATGAAGCGGCTGCCATCGCCATTTCCAAGGTGCGCACCATCGCTGCGCACACCTTCCGCGTGAGCAACGGTCTGCCGCTTAACTATCCGCGTCCCACGTTGGGCTACTGTGAGAACTTCCTGCATTTGATGTTCTCCGAACCGTATAACGAGTTCGTGCCGACCCCGGAGGTCGCCTCGGCATTAAATCTGTTCCTGCTGCTGCATGCTGACCACGAGCAGAACTGCTCCACCTCGACCGTACGCATGGTCGCTTCGGCTGGCGCCAACCTGTTCGCCTCGGTTTCCGCCGGCGTTAACGCGCTTTGGGGCCCGCTGCACGGTGGTGCCAACATGGCCGTTTTGGAAATGCTCCAGAACATCCACAACGACGGCGATGACGGCACCAAGTTCATTGCCGCCGCCAAGTCCGGTAAGGGCGACCGCCTGATGGGCTTCGGCCACCGCGTTTATCGTAACCACGACCCGCGCGCTAAGATCATCAAGGGTTCCTTCTACAAGGCGCTCGCCTCACTCAACATCAAGGATGACCCGTTGCTCGATATCGCGATGCGCCTCGAAGAGTGCGCGCTTAACGACGAGTATTTCATTGCGCGTAAACTCTATCCGAACGTCGATTTCTACTCGGGTTTGATCATGCGCGCCCTCGGAATTCCGTTGAACATGTTCACGGTGATGTTCGCGATCGGTCGTATGCCCGGCTGGATCGCCCAGTGGCGCGAAGTGGCCGCCAATCCAAAACTGAAGATCTATCGTCCACGCCAGATCTACGTCGGCGCACCGCAGCGTAATTTTACCCCGATCAATCTGCGTTAAGCAGGGTCGGCGAATTCAACAAAAAGCCCGGCCGATTCGGCCGGGCTTTTTTGTTCTTATGAATGGGGGGGACGACCTCCGTGTCGTCCACGCCGCCGCGCTCAGGCTACCACCTGCGCACCACTGGTGGGGTAATCGACGAAGGTCTCCTGGATCGCGGAGTGGATTTCGGAGATCTTCATTTGCACGTCATCGAGGAACTCATGTAGGCCGTCGGCTATGACCATGGTGACATCGATTTGCTCGAGCTCGACACGTAGCGAGCGGAGTAGTCGGGAGGGAGGTGAGTCGTCCAGTTGGCTGCCTTCTGCGGTGATCTGGGCGAGGGATTGCTCGGCTTCGGCAATGGAAAACAAGATGCTGCGGGGGAAAACCGCGTCACGTAGCAGATAGTCGACTACGCGTTCCAGGTTGAGCTGGCCGCGGCGGGAGCGGCGGAAAGCCTCAAAGGCGGAGCACGAGCGCAGCACCGAGGCCCACTGAACCATGTCGAGAGCCGAGCCTACCGTGTGCACGTCGGGCAGCAGCATGTAGTATTTAACATCGAGGATGCGCGAGGTATTGTCGGCGCGTTCGAGGTGCCGGCCGAGTTGGAAGAACCACCACAGGTTGGTGCGGGGGATCATCGAGTCGGCCACGCCGAAGAGGAGTTGGATCTGGGTTTTAACCCGATTCAGGTACTCGGCGGAGCCCAGTTGAGCGTAGCGACCGAAGTCGTCGCTTTTGAGTTTGAGGTAAAAGGTGTTGAGCGTCTCCCAAACGTCGCCGGAAAGCTGGTCGCGGATGCAGCGCGCGTTTTCGCGGGCGAAGGCGATGCAGGAGATCAACGAGCTGGGATTGCGCTTGTCGAAGAGCATGAACTCGATGACAGCACGCTCGGTCACGGCGTCACCGTAGAGTTCAAAGAACTTGTCCTCATCGCCGGTGACGTAGACCAACGGCTCCCAGGACTTGGGGTCATCGGCGGCCTGGCGCGACTGGAGGTCGAGCACGAGCTGGGCGTTCACATCAACGATGCGAGCGGTGTTTTCGGCGCGCTCAAGGTAGCGGGCCATCCAGTAAACGAGATTTGCAACGCGGGAAAGCATGGTGGGAGAGGAGGAGGGGAGGAAGGACCAATGACCAATGACCAATGACCAAGGACCAATGGCCGAGGTCTAAGGTGGAGGAGGGAAGTTAAAGGCGTTTTTTAAGTAACCGTTCGCTTTGTAGGTTGGCGTCGGTGGTGCGAATTATTTTACAGAAAATGAGGTGAAGCTCGTGGGCTTCTTGCCAAATGCCACGCAGGCTTTCGGTTTGCGTCGGGCAGGCGGTCGCCATCATGCGACACCAGTATTTGGTTTCTTTGGTTTCTTTGGCTTCTTTGCGGCAGATCGCGATTTTGTGTCTGAAATCTGGCTTCGATTCAGCCTCATCGGCTTCGCAGTAGTTGGCACCCATACTGGTGCCCGACTTTACGAATTGAGTGATCAGCGGCGAAGCAGTGGGGCCAAGGGGGATCAACCGGCAAAATTCGGTGACTTTTTCGCCGAAGGCAGCTGTACGTTCTTCCAAGTCAAAAGAAGTGGTGAGTGCTGGATTCGCCTTCATGGGTAATTGGGCCTTGGACATTGGTCCTTGGTAATTGGTCCTTGGTCATTTCGTGTAGCTCCGGGTATTGCTTACACGATGATTTTTTCGGGAGCGGGCACGGGCGTGGAAGCGTTGTCGTCGCTGAGCACCCAGGTGTCCTTCGAGCCGCCGCCTTGGGATGAATTGACCACCAAGCTGCCTTTGCGCAGCGCCACGCGGGTGAGGCCGCCGGGCATGATCTTGATCGTCTCGCCGTTGAGAATGTAGGGCCGGAAATCGATGTGCCGGCCTTCGATGGTGCCGCCTTCGCACACACTGGGGCAGCGCGACAATCCGATGGTCGGCTGCGCGATGAAGTTGCGCGGATGGGCGATGATCTTGGCTCTAAACTCCTCGATTTGCGTCTGCGTGCTGTGAGGGCCGACCAACATGCCGTAGCCACCGGCTTCGTTGACGCTCTTGACCACGAGCTTGGGTAAATTGGCGAGGATGTAGCCGAGCTCCTTTTCGTTGCCGGAGAGAAAGGTCTCGATGTTCGGCAGGATGGGGTCCTCGCCGAGGTAAAATTTGATCATCTGCGGCACGTAGTAATACACGGCCTTGTCGTCGGCCACCCCGGTGCCGATGGGGTTACAGAGGGCGACGTTGCCTTTGCGATAGGCTTCGAACAACCCCGGCACGCCGAGCAGCGAGTCCTTGCGGAACACGGTGGGGTCGAGGAAATCGTCGTCGATACGGCGGTAAATGACGTGCACGGGCGACAGCCCGTGGGTGCGGCGCATGTACACCTTGTCGTCTACCACCACCAGGTCATTGCCTTCGACGATTTCGATGCCCATCTGGCGGGCGAGGAAGCTGTGCTCGAAATAGGCGGAGTTAAAAACGCCGGGGGTGAGCAACACCACCGTGGGCTCGGGCACGTGCTCCGGGGCCAGGTGGACAAGCAGGTTGAGCAGGTCGTTGGTGTAGTTTTCCACCGGGCGCACGCGGTAGTCGCGCAGCAGATTGGGGAACACCCGCTTCATCACCTGGCGGTTTTCGAGCACATAGCTCACGCCCGAGGGCGTGCGCAGGTTGTCCTCAAGAACCGAGTACAAACCGGCTTCGTCGCGGATCATGTCCGAGCCGTTAATGTGGACGTAAAGGTCGCGGGCGATTTTGCAGCCAACCAGTTCCTTGCGGAAGTTTTTCGAGGTCTCGACCATCTCGCGCGGCATAATGCCCTCGGTGAGGATGCGCTGCGCGCCGTAGATGTCGGCGAGGAACAGGTTGAGCGCCTGCATGCGCTGGATCAGGCCGCGCTCCAGGTGGGCCCATTCGTGGGCGGGGATGATGCGCGGGAGCAGGTCGAAGGGGAAAATTTTCTCCGTGCCAGCGTTGTCGGAATAGACCGTGAAGGTGACGCCGCGGTCGATGAACGTCTGGTCGGCGGTACGCTGGCGATCCATCAGCTCCGCCATATTCGCCATCTGGCTGAATCTTTCCTGCAGCCGCTGGTAGTGCGGGTGGGTTTGCCCAGGGGAGGCAAACATCTCGTCGTAAAATTTACCGTGTTCGTATTGAGCGAAAAGATCAGCCATGGGAAGTGGGCGGGGAGGTGGTCAGTCCACCTTTGCGGCGGAGGGATCAGCGGGTTTAACAGGAGTGGGTGAGTCGGGTTTGGACCAAAGGTAGCTTTGCTCCGTTGCAAGTTCCGCGCCGTTTACCCCGAGGATGCGAAGTTTCCATGCAGCGGGACGATCTTTCGCATTCGGCCAGTCCTTGCCGGTCAGACCTAAGCGAATGAGGTGGCTGCCCTTAGGTAGAGAAACAGCAAAACTCTCTACGCGGGTTTCGGCGGAGGCCGGCGTGATGATTTCCAGTACCACCCAAGCCAATTCGATGGGCGCGTCGGTCTGGGTGCGCAGGTTAAAATAAAAGCCGTCACGCGATTTTGGCTGGGTGCGCAGGATGGTGGCACCGCGGGTATTTTCCTTGCCGTTGAAATACTCGGAAATCCGGACGAATGAATCGGCGGGCATGTATTCGGGCAGGATTCGAACGACTTGAACGCCGCTGGCCGAAACCGAGGCACAACCGAGGGTGAGGGCGAGAAGGAGGGCAGGAAAACGCATGCGAGGGATTTAGGCGGCGGGAGGGGGCAGCACAAGACCGCTTGCATTTTATATGCCAGCCCCGTGCTCACCCGTGCCGGAGAGTAGCGCAGGCTTCCAGTCTGCTCCGCGCTAGGGCCGCAACCCCAAGTCGAGGGGAATTGATTCAAAGCAGACTGGAAGTCTGCGCTGGAGTTTGGCCCCAAAACGAGTTGAGATCCGCCCCCCCCCCCAGCTAAGGTAGAATCGTACCGCAGGTAGCAACGGCATGGGTTTCGATGAGTTCGTTGACGTGAGGGTGGCTGTTGCGAAGTCTGCGAAACTCTCCGGAGTGATCAGCTCAGATCGCCATACATGATGCGCAGCACCTGTATGGTTCTTGGCACGAGTTAAACGGCCAAACTCCAGACCTTGAGCTCACGCTCAAGGATTCGGCTGATCTGCGTTCGACTAGTCAGGGGCCAAACTCCAGAGCAGACTGGAAGTCTGCGCTACGTTTGGCGTTTTAGCTGTAATGCTGGTTCGAAACGCACGCGCCGCTCAGAGCAGCAGCAGGCGCAGGTCGGCGCTCGGGGCGGTGCGCGCGGCGGCGAGGTCGCGGATGTAGGCGAGGGCGTCGGCGTACTCGCGCTCGCGGCGGGGGGTGGCACGCTTTTCCGGCGGCAGCAGGGCGGGGCGCAGGTTGGTGATCAAAAGCGTGGATTCGCGGTAGGGCGCGAGGCGTTTAAGCCCAGTCATCAATTCGGCGCGGGCAAACAGCGGAGTCGCCGAGGTAATCGTACTCAGGGCATCCCAGTGGAAAAAACCGTGGCGTGGTTGGCCGGCAAAAAGCGATTCCAGTAACCTCGCGGCCGAGGCGTTGAAGGCGGCGTCGTAGGTGGCGGCAAACTCGGGGTGTTCGTCCGTTTGCGCTTCAAGCTCCGCCAAGCTGAAGGTAATGGCTCCCTTGATCTGCTCGGCCAGATAGAGATCGTGCCCGGTAACATGCGCGAACAGCGCGTTGATAAAGTGCAGGCGGCGCAGGGCGTCGCGGTCGGGAGGGGGCATCAGGCAGTCGAATCCGGCTTTTTGTCCAGCGAGCTGATTTCGAGCATGAACTCGGAGACGTCGCGGAATTCTTTATACACGCTGGCGAAGCGCACGTAGGCGACCTCGTCGATTTTGCGCAGGCGGCTCATCACGGCATCGCCGATGGTGCGCGAGGGAATGTCCGTGTCGTGGTGGGCTTCGAGGGCGTCCACCACATCCTCTACCAACATGCCGATTTGCTCGTCGTTGACGGGGCGTTTTTGGCAAGCGGCACGCAAGGCGCGGATGACCTTTTCGCGGTCAAAATCCTCGCGGCGACCGTCGCGTTTGATCACCACGATGCCCTCACGAACGATGAATTCGGTGGTGCTGAAGCGGTGTCCGCACTCAAGGCATTCGCGGCGGCGGCGAATGGAGCTGCCCTCTTTGCTGATGCGGGAATCGATGACCTTGTCGTCGATGGAAGTGCACTTGGGGCAACGCATGCGGATGGAGGCGGACGGCTCAGTTGAGCGTGAGAAAGTTTTCCAGGATCTTCATGCCGCCTTCGGTGGCGATGGACTCGGGGTGGAATTGCACGCCCCAGATCGGCAGGGCTTTGTGGCGCAGGCCCATGATCTCGCCTTCGGCGGTGTCGGCGGTGATCTCCAAGCAGTCGGGCAGGGTGGAGCGTTCGACCAGCAGCGAGTGGTAGCGCGTCGCCGCGAAGCCCTGCGGCATGCCTTTAAATAGGTCGGTGTCCTTGTGCAGGATCGGCGAGGTTTTGCCGTGCATGAGGCGATCGGCACGGATGACTCGGCCACCGAAGTAATGGCCGATCGACTGGTGGCCGAGGCACACTCCGAAGATGGGTTTTTTGCCGGCGAAGGCACTGATCATGTCGAGCGATACACCGGCCTCTGCGGGCGAGCAGGGCCCGGGCGAGATGAGCACGCGGTCGGGATTGAGCGCGAGGGCCTCGGCGACGGTGATCTCGTTGTTGCGAAATACCCGCTGCGTTACGCCCAACTGACCGAAGTATTGGACGAGGTTGAAGGTGAACGAATCGTAGTTGTCGATGACGAGCAGCACGGTGTTATTTTTTCGCAGTATCCTCGCGGGTTGACACAAGGGTCAAGCGTGGCGGTAGGTTGGGGGCGATGCCCGACCATTTTCAACTGCTCAAAACCGACACCCTCACGGCGGCCCGTCGCGGCCGGCTGCGCACCCGTCACGGGATGGTCGAGACGCCCATTTTTATGCCGGTGGGTACTCAGGGCACGGTCAAATCCCTCACGCCCTCCCACCTGCGCGAGATCGGCTCGCAGATCATTTTGGGCAACACCTACCACCTGAACCTGCGCCCCACCAGCGAGCTTATTCGTGACCTCGGTGGACTGCACAAATTCATGGGCTGGGACGGCCCGATCCTCACCGACAGCGGCGGCTTCCAGGTGTTTTCCTTGGCCAAGCTGCGCAAGATGCACGACGACGGCGTGGAGTTTCAGTCCCATCTCGACGGCAAAAAACTTTTCCTCGGTCCGCGCGAGGTGATGTCGATCCAGCAAAATCTCGGCAGCGACATCGCGATGGTGATCGACGAGTGCCCGCCGTGGCCATGCGAACGGGACGCCACTGCCGAGGCCTGCGCGCGTTCTCTGCGCTGGGCTGCGCAGTGTAAACAGATCGCCACCGACACCGGTTGGCTCGCGGCGGGCCACCACCTGTTCGCCATCGTGCAGGGCTCGACCTACGACGACCTGCGCCGCGAGGCTGCCGAGTCGCTGGCTGCGCTGGATTTCCCCGGCTACGCAGTGGGCGGGGTCAGCGTGGGCGAGCCCGAGCCTGAGATGCTCAAACAAGTGGGCGCGACCACGCCGTTTATGCCGGCGGATAAGCCCCGCTACACCATGGGGCTGGGCACGCCTCCGCAGTTGTTAAAAATGGTCGCCCTCGGGGTGGACATGTTCGACTGCGTGTTGCCCTCCCGCGTCGCCCGCAACGGCCTGGTTTTCACCCCCGACGGCCCGCTCAATCTGCGTAACGAAAAGTTCCGTACGGACCCGCGTCCGATTAGCGACGAGGTGGTGAATTACACGACCCAGTTCTCGCGAGCCTACCTGCGGCACCTGACGGTGGCGGGCGAGATTTTGGCCTGTACGCTCTGCACGTTGCACAACCTCCATTTCTACCTCGATCTGATGGCGCAGGCCCGAGCCCACATTGAGGCCGGCGATTACGGCACCTGGCACCGCGCCTGGGTGGCGCGCTACGAGGCGGGGGCTGCGGCACGCGTGGCCTGATCGGGCGCGTTTGGGGCGCGGGTCTCAGCCTCGCCTGAGAGGCGCACAAAAAAGGCGGGCCACAAAATGGCCCGCCTTTTCTGTGGCTGGGGCGGTTGCCCCAGCCGATTTTCTCAAGATCCCGAGTGCTTAGAGCGACTGGGCGGCCTGGACCACCGCTTCGGTGGTGATACCGAGCTCCTTGAAGACGGTCGCACCAGGAGCGCTGATACCGAAACGGTCGATACCAATGACTTTACCGTCGAGGCCGACGTACTGGTACCAGAGGCCGGTCACGCCCGCCTCGATGGCGACGCGCTTGCGCACGGCGATCGGCAGCACGCTTTCGCGATAGTTGCAGCTCTGGCGGTTGAAGCGCTCGAAGCAGGGTACCGATACCACGCGCACACCGGCACCCAGGATCTTGGCGGCGTTGACGGCGTATTGCAGCTCGCTGCCGCTCGCCAGGAGGATGTGGGTGAGCTCGGCGGATTCTTTGACTGCAATGTACGCGCCCTTGGCCACGCCTTCACGGCGGGTGGCGACGGGAATGTCGTTGAGCAAGGGAATCGCCTGGCGGCTGAGCGAGAGCAGGGTGGGGCCGTCGATGCGCTCAAGCGCGGCGGCGTAGGCACCAGCGGTTTCCTCGGGATCGCCGGGGCGGATCACGTCGAAACCGGGGATCACGCGCAGGCCGGAAACGGTCTCAACGGGCTGGTGCGTCGGGCCGTCTTCGCCCACGCCAACGGAGTCGTGGGTGTAGATGTAGATGACGGGGAGCTTGGCCAGCGCGGCAAGGCGCATGGCGGGACGCGAGTAGTCGGCGAACACCAGGAACGTCGCGACCGAGGGACGGAAGATACCGTCGTAGGCAACACCGTTGGCGATGGCGGCCATGGCGTGCTCGCGAATGCCGAAGCGGATGTTGCGGCCGGCGCGGTTGGTCTCGTCGAAGTCTTTGTCAGCGGCGATGTAGTTGAGCGTGGAGCCGTAGAGGTCGGCGCTGCCACCGATCAGCAGCGGGAGCTGAGCGGCAACCGCCTGCAGGACCTGCTGGCCGGCTGCGCGGGTGGCGAGCTTGGCGTCGGCGGGGAACAGCGGCGTGTTTTCCAATAATTTGGCTGCCACTGGAGCGGTGCCACGGCTGGAGAGAAGTGCGGCCTTTTCGGGGTTGGCGATCTTCCAGGCCTCGTAGGTTTTACCCCACTTTTTGTAGGCGCGGATCTGCTTCTTTTTGTGGCCGGCAAAGTAGGTGCGGACCTCGTCGCTGACGAAGAAGTGCTGGTCGGCGGGCAGGCCGAGACCGGCACGGGCGGAATCGGAGAACTTGGCGCCGCCTTCGCCGTGGCCCTTGGAGGTGCCGGCGACTTCAGGAATGCCCTTGCCGATGATCGTCTTGGCGATGATGAGCTGGGGCTTGCCGGTGGCCTTCTTGGCCTTGGCGATCGCCTTGGCGATGGCGAGCAAGTCGTGGCCGTCGATGAGTTGCACGTCCCAGCCGATGGCCTTGAAGCGCTTCACGTCGTCGCCGCTCTGCGACTTGTTGGCCATGGCGTCGAGGGTGACGTCGTTGGAGTCGTAGATGAGGATCAGGTTGTCGAGCTTCTGGTGGGCGGCGAAGGCGATGGCCTCCAGCGCGACGCCTTCCTGCAAGCAGCCGTCACCGGCGAGGGCGATCACGTGGCTGTCGAACAGGGTGTGCTCGGCGGTGTTGAAACGCGCGGCGGCGGCTTGAATCGACAGGGCCAGACCGGTGGCGTTGGCGACGCCCTGGCCGAGGGGGCCGGTGGTGCATTCAACACCGGGGGTCTCGTGGAACTCGGGGTGGCCGGGGGTCTTGCTGTGAAGGACGCGGAAGTTCTTCACCTCTTCGATGGGCAGATCGTAGCCGGCCAGGTGCAGCCAGCTGTAGATGAACATGGAGCCGTGGCCGGCGGAGAGCACGAAACGGTCGCGGTTGAGCCAACGCGGGGCGTCGGGGTTGTAGGAAAGCGCGCTGCCAAAAAGCACGGCGCCGATCTCGGCGGCACCGAGCGGCAGGCCGAGGTGGCCGGAGGAGCACTTGTGCACGGCGTCGATGGCGAGGCCGCGGGCCTGATTAGCAGCGTTGGATAAAATAAGGGTTTGGAGTGGCATGGGTAGAAATGGGAATGCGATGAAAATGAACGTTCAGGAGTAAGTGCTTTTCCGCGCGTTGGGGAAGGCCAAAGGGCATGAAAAAAGCGAGTCGGGTAGACTCGCTTGTTTCATGGCTGAATCGTAACGGCGGCTTACTTGGCAGCGACTTCGCGCTTGGCCACCTTGACGGCAACGGCGGCCTTGCCGAGGCGGTCACGCAGGTAGTAAAGGCGGGCGCGCATCGGCTCGGAGACCTGCTCGATCTCGATTTTGTCGATGTTCGGGGAGCTGATGGGGAACACGCGCTCCACGCCCTCACCGTAGCTGATACGGCGAACGGTGAAGGTCTCGTGGATGCCGCTGCCCTTGATGGCGATGACAATGCCAGAGAAAATCTGGATACGCTCTTTGTCACCCTCGCGTACTTTGGTGTGAACGCGCACGCCGTCGCCGACCTTGAAGGGAGGGAGGTCTTTTTTGACCTGGCTGGCGGTAATTTCTCTGATGATCGGGTTGCTCATGACGGTTGATTGGAAAGTTATTTGAGTAAATCGGGTCGGACTTGTCTGGTTTTCTCGATACGACGGGCGTTTCGCCACTGTTCTATTTTAGCATGGTCTCCAGATAAGAGGACTTCTGGAACGGACATGCCGCGGAACTCGGCTGGACGTGTGTATTGAGGAAAGTCGAGCAACTTGCCTGTGAAGGATTCGTGCGTCAATGACTTTTCTTCGCCAAGAACTCCGGGGATAAAACGCGCGAGTGCATCGATGACCACGGCTGCCGGCAGGGTGCCGTTGGTGAGCACGTAGTCACCGATGCTGATTTCCTGATCGATGACCTTGTCGCGAATGCGTTGGTCGATGCCTTCGTAGTGGCCGCTGAGCAACACGAGGTGCGTCTCCTGAGCCAGCTCGCGGGCGAGTTTTTCCGAGTAAGGCGTGCCGTCGGGGGTCAGATAAATGCGCCGGCAGCCAGGCGTCTGCAGTTGCTCGATGGCGGCGAACACGGGTTCAGGCTTCATCACCATGCCGGCGCCACCGCCGAAGGGGCGGTCGTCGGCATTCTTGTGTTTGCTCGTCGCCCAGTCGCGCACGTCGTGGACCTTCACGGTCAACAGGCCACTTTCGATGCCCTTGCCCAAAATGCTTTCAGCAAGGAAGCCTTCGAGCATCCGAGGGAAAAGCGTGAGCACATCGACGTGGAGTGGCATTGTGTAAAGGAAGTAGGCAAAAAAAATCGCCCGAGCCGTGAGGCTGGGCGATTAAAGGCGCTTTCTAGGTCGAAAGCTTAGGCGGCGGCAACCACCAAGGCCTTGCGGGCGCGCTTGATGAGCGAGTTGGCGGTGTCGGTCGGGGTAGCACCCTTGCTGATCCAGTAGTCGCAACGGGCGACATCGAGCTTGATGATGTCGTTCTTGATGCGGGGGTTGTGGGTGCCGAGGGTTTCGACAGCAGCACCATCGCGACGCGAACGGGCTTCGGCGACGACTACGTGATAGATCGGGTTGTGCGTGGAACCGATGCGGGAGAGACGGATTTTAAGGGCCATGAGAGTATGCTTTCGGACAGGTGCTTGAATTGAAAAGTTGAGGAATCCACCGAACGGGACAATTGATGTCAAGCTGCCATTTCATACGATAATCGCCGCGCAAAGAAAGACGGACCTTGACCACACCTGCGCGCGGACCGAACGTGCGACTCTTATGCTCAAAGCAGGCATCGTCGGCCTACCCAATGTAGGCAAGTCCACTCTCTTCAACGCACTCACCCGCTCCCGCAAGGCGGAGGCGGCTAATTACCCGTTCTGCACCATCGATCCCAATGTGGGCATGGTGGTGGTTCCCGATGAACGCGCCTATGTGCTCAAGGCTATTGCCAAGACCAACGTGGTCGTGCCGGCCGCCATCGAGTTCGTCGACATCGCCGGCTTGGTAGCCGGTGCCAGCAAGGGTGAAGGCCTCGGCAATCAGTTCCTCGCCAACATCCGCGAGACCGATGCCATTGTGCACGTCGTTCGCTGCTTCGAGGATGATGACATCCTTCATACCATGGGTTCGGTCGATCCGGTGCGTGACATCGAGGTGATTACCACCGAGCTGGTCCTTGCCGACCTCGACGCCGTCGAGAAGCGCATGAACAAGACCCAGAAACTCGCCAAGGCCGGCGACAAGGATGCAGTGGCGGAATTCGCCCTGCTGGAGCGCCTCGTGCCCCACCTCAACGAGGGTAAACCTGCCAACGTTCTTGAGGCCACCGACGACGAGAAAAAGCTGCTTCAGTTCTTCCAGTTGCTCAGCGCCAAGCCAGTGATCTACGCCTGCAACGTCGCCGAGGGCGATCTCGCCACCGCCGAAGCCAATCCCTTCGTGAAAAAAGTCGCCGAGTTCGTAAAGGCGCATCACGACGCCGCCTACGTGCCGATCAGCGCTCGTATTGAGGCCGAATTGATCGACCTGTCCGCCGACGAAGCCAAGGAGTTCCTCAAGGATCTCGGCGTAAGCGACTCAGGCGTTTCCATGCTCATCAAGGGTACCTACACCCTGCTCGGCCTGCAGACCTATTTCACCGCCGGTGAAAAAGAGGTGCGCTGCTGGACGATCAAAAAGGGTTTCAAGGCCCCGCAGGCCGCGGGTGTCATCCATACCGATTTCGAGAAGGGTTTCATCAAAGCGGAAATCGTCAGCTATGACGATCTTACCCGCTTGGGCAGCACCGCTGCGGCGCGTGATGCCGGTAAATACCGTCTCGAAGGTAAGGAATATGTCTTTCAGGACGGCGACGTCGCATTGTTCCGTTTTAATAACTGAGCCACGCGACGGCCAACCGTCCTGTTCTGGTAGCGCGCAAAAAAAGACGCGGCCCCATCGGGGGTCGCGTCTTTTTTTTGCACTTAAATTCGAACCCGTTGAGGGGCTTCCCGGTAAACCGGATGGCAGGTAGGGCGGGGCGGGGAAGAGCGGGCCGTCACTCGTCTTCGCGGTGCTGCCGATCGCGGTAGGTCCGTACACTGGCGGCCTCGGCCTTTTTCCGCCAGCCTGGCGCGCTGGCGTGCGCCCCCGGCTTGAGCTGTTTGGGCGCTTTGGCCACCTGCTCGGCTTTGAGTTTACGGTAACTCTCCAATCGCGAAGCGGGCAACACGCCGCTTTCCAGCGCCACCCGCACCGCACAACCGGGCTCCTCGTGGTGTTTGCAGCTGGTGAAACGGCAGCGCACGGCCAAGTCGATAATGTCCGGATAGGCGTCCTCTACCGCCTCCTTGGCGTCCCAGAGTTGGAATTCCCGCATGCCGGGTGTGTCGATCACCAGTGCGCCGGTGGGCGTCTGCATCAACTCGCGGCGTGTCGTGGTGTGGCGGCCCTTGCCGTCCTTTTCGCGCACTGCAGCCGTGGGCATCGCCTCGGCGTCCTTGAGCAGGCGGTTAATCAGCGTCGATTTCCCCGCACCCGAAGATCCGACAAAGGCGAGTGTGCGGCCGGGCAGAGCGTAGGTCTCCGTCAGCGCCTTGAGGCCCTTGCGCGTGTAGGTGCTCGTGATCGCCACGGGCGCGCCCGGCACGAGCAGCTCGATCTCGGTACGTACCGCATCGGGGTCGTCGCAAAGATCCGATTTATTTAAAATGATGACCGGCTGCGCACCGCTGTCGCGGGCGGCGACGAAGAAGCGCTGGATGCGCTTCGCGTTGTAGTTGGCATCCAGTCCGCTGACCAAAAAAACCGTGTCGATGTTGGCGGCGACGATCTGCTCGACCTGCGCCTCGCCGGCGGCCTGGCGCGAAAAACGCGTCCGGCGCGGCAGCAGCGCATGAATTTGCGCGCGACGCCCATCGGTGCCGACTTGAACCACCACCCAGTCACCGACGGCCGGATACGCTTGGGCATCGCGGTCGGCGGCGTGATGGAACTTGCCGGTGAGTTCACCTAATAATTCACCACCGGCGGTCTGCACCGCGTAATAATGGCGGCGCAACTCGACTACCACGCGAGCGGGCTCCAGCCCTGCCTGAACGTGCGGAGTAAAGGCGACCGCCCAAGCGTCGTCCCAGCCAAAAGCGTTAATGGCGGAAGCCATGAACCGGAATCGTTAAATCAGGCCAACGTGACAACGCGGCGTGAGGGATCGGGGTTTTGGCGGAAAAACAAGGCGGTGGCACCCACGGAACTTACAAAAACGCAGCGACCGCCATCGGCGATCTGTTGGGCCAGGGCGGCGCGGTCGTCGCGCTCGGCGGCGACAAAGCGGACCTTGATCAGCTCGCGGGCGTTGAGGTGCTTTTGCAGCTCGATGAAGAACTCGGGAGTGAGGCCGCTTTTGCCTACTTTGACTGAGGATTCGAGCGTCTGTCCGGCACCGCGGAGGAAGGTTTTTTGTGCGGCAGTGAGAGGGAATTCGTACATGAGCCCGCCACGCAAACCGCCCCGCGCTCCCGACGCAAAGGGAAACGCCTGTGGCTTTCACTCGGCGGGTATATCACGCCGGTAAATCGGGCGGTGGCGAGCGGGTGGAACGCTTCGCCGTTAGCGGCGCTCGGGTTACGACGCAGCCGCTACGGGCCCCTCGACCTCAAGTTTACGCAGGACAGTGTCAAACCGCTCCTTGATTTCATCCACTTCAAACGCCAGCGAGGCTGCAGTTAACTGAATCGGCGCGAGCATGCGGGAGTCGGGAGTTGCCCCCTTGTAATTCGATCCTGCGCAGACCCGATCGGTGAGCCATTTTGCGGCATATAGAAGGCAATTAAGCTGCTTATGCGCTACAGCGCCTTGTGGCGCATGCTGCCAACGAATCGGTTCGGACATCTCTGGCGGGAATTCCCATCCGCGCAGCACCGCCGCCCCCACTTCGGCACTGGTAAACCCTAGCAAAACACGTTCGCCATCCGAAAAATCATTGGGAAAACCGCGCCCGAAAAAGCCCAGCGTCGGCATATGCCGCTGCAACCACTGGTCGACCGCCACCATACCCACGCCATGCAGTAACCCAATGGTATAGGCTACGTTGTCATCCTCGTCGCGCATGCTCGCAAGCCGTTCCGCAGCCATGCCGCAAACCACCGATCGACGCCAAAATTCATCTGCCTCCATCGAATAGGAGACGAGCGACTGCACCAAAACCTGCTCCGCGACCGCGTTCGTCACGATTTCAAAAATCGGGTTAAATCCGATCCGATTCACCGCAACGGCGACCGAGTGGCAGCGCACGCCGCGGGAGAACACCAGGCTATTGGCTGCGTGCAGCACCCGGGCGGAAATCCCTGGGTCGAGCCGCACAAGGTCGATGATCTGCTGGATATCGACATTAATATCAGTCAGTTGGCGCTTTAAAAGCGGTAAAACCCGCGGTGCTGAGGGAGGGAAATGTAACGACTGAGCGACGGTCGCGACTGAGACCTTTGCCGCAGGAATTATGTTGGGCGCGTTCATGGTTTTAGAATCACCTGCCCATATCAATCGGCACATTTGCTGAAAACTGTTGTGAAATCGGCGCATGCCCCCGTTTTTTTGTCCCGCCTCATAGAACCCAGGCACGCGCAACATTTTCGCTGAATGCGGTGGCAGACTTTAAGGTGAAAATCGAGCAGCTCGCCTAGCTTTTAAACCCATTTGGCGTAGGTTACCCGACGCTGAATCGCGCTGGTTTTTGGCCAATCAACTGAATGCCTGCCTCGATTTCGGCTTTTCCGTGATCGTTCGCGCCGTCTCTTAATTGGAACCCGTTACGATTCATGTCCCTACGAATAAAAGACTCCAGAATCACCGCATACCCCATGCAAATGACAACCCTACTCCCCACCTTGGCCGAAGAGATGGCCGAGGAACACGCGGTCACCCATGAAGAAATCGCCCGCCGCGCTCAAGAGCTGTGGCGGGAACAGGGGCGCCCGCTTAACTGTGACCTCGGCATCTGGCTCGAGGCCGAAGCCGAGCTGCAGGCGATCAAACACAAAGTTTACCGCCATCCACACCTCAACCTCTCTTATTAACCCCCCCCCCGTTCCCCCCCCCCCCCCCCCCCGAAAGGAACCCGTTTATGCTCAGCAAATTCACCATCGATTACGTTATTTTCCCTCAGCACAATTCAACCGTTAGAACCCACTTTGCCGAAGATCCAATTGAGGCGGAGGAGTTCCTGATGAGCCTCCTGTTGCTTCACGCCAGGATTACGGCCATCCGCCACGAAGGCGGCATGCTGACTCAACACCAGTTCGACCGGATGCTTAAAATTGCCGCCGAACGCATCGTTTCCCAATTGTTAGCTGAGTCCATACAGGTGGACGCTTCAGACATCAAGAACCGATTTGGCTTCGCTGCCTGACCCCGCGAGCGCCAGCATCGCAAATTTTAGCTAGGCACGGTTTCGGCCTTGGACGTGCCTTTTAAGAAAGCGTCCGTGTCCTACGTAGCACAGGCTTCGGGTCTGCAACCAACACACCAGTCACGACTAGGGGCCTTAGGGGGCGTTTTGGACAGCGAGACCTGTGGCCCTGAGCGTGAGCTCAGGGATTACGCAGTATTTGCGCATCCAGAACCCTGAGCTCACGCTCAGGGCCACGCACCGGTTCGCTGAGCAAGAACCCACGCTACACTAGGACCCGTTTTTCCAGCTAAAAGCAGCTCACTATTCAAAAACTGGGGCGCCCGGCCTGAGTTGCTTTTCTGGATGACTCTGGATAGCGGGAGCGTTCTGCTGTTAAAACCGCCTGAGCGCTGAGAGTTAATTAACGTCGGCTGCGTACAAAAAGATCTTCCACCTTTTTGCGTGCCCAAGGGGTTTTACGCAAAAAAGTAAGGCTCGATTTGACGCTTGGATCGTGGGTGAAGCAGCGCACGTCGATCCTGCTTGCTAGGCCATCCCAACCATACAGGGCGACAAGCTCGGTTATAATCGTCTCCAATGTGATGCCATGCAAAGGGTCGTTGGACGCGTTCATAGCAGTGAGGCAAGGCCCCTCGCCCGTCGTGGGCAAGGGTGTTTCACTACAGGTGCCCTTTCCCGTTTAACCTGAATTCCGAAGTTCAAACCAACCACAGATTACACAGATTGCACAGATACAATCCCTTAGGAGGTAAACGGACTCAGCTTGATCCCCTTTTTTTCATCCTGTCTTCAAATTCAGTAACACTCTGTTATCTGTGCTCATCTGTGAATTCCGTGGTTAAAACTTCGGCGTTCGGGTGTGCGACCATGAAACTAACAACCATAACAGTGAAAGTCTGTTCGGCCGAATTTAATGATTCGCGGTCGAAGGGCCCGGTCACGGATGCAGGCCGCGAGGCCTCGCCGGAAAGCACGACCGTGTGCCCGAACCAGTCAGCCGCAACGAAGGTGAACCCCATCCAATGAGCTCCGTTACCGAAACAACCGACGAGTCCAGCCGCTACCTGAACGGTGAAGACTGCAAGGATCGGAAAAGGCAGTCTCGCAAAGACGTAGGACCTAAATCGTTGATTTCCGATCAACACGTCGGCGGAGTCAGCGGGGGCGGCGGGGTGGGAAAGGTCGTTAGGTTAAGTGGTGAGACCTGCGGCGGTGGGGCGTCTTGCGATGCCTCAACCACCGGCACAAGCGCGGCAAAACCTCGTAAGGCCGGACGGGCCGTGGCAGGAGTCGGAGACCTCCATAGTAGTGATGATCTAGCGGACATTAAAACCGCCGGGGAGCGAAGGGAGGGCACTTGTTCCCACGCATCACAGAGCGGCAAAGGACCCGACGATGGCTGGGGTGATGAACTCTGGATAAAAACGTCACCGAAGGTTCGGAAGCTGCAACGTGTGCTATATCGGAAAGCAAAAGCGGAGCCGCATTGGCGGTTCTATAGTTTGTATGGAGAGCTGTATCGGCAGGACATTCTGTCGGATGCGCTCGATCAGGTGATCGCCAATGACGGCGTGCCGGGAGTGGACGGGTTCGAGGTGGAAACGCTCGCAAAGAACGAAGCCTATCGGGCGGCATGGCTGCTTGCGCTGGCGGAGGAAATGCGAACGAAAACCTACCGACCCAGTCCGGTCCTGCGCGTCTATATATGGAAGGATCAGGCCAGGACCAAACGTCGTGCGCTGGGCATCCCTACGGTGAAAGACCGGGTGGTGCAAAGCGCGGCGGTGATCGTGTTGCAGCCAATCCTAGAGGCGGACTTCCATGACCATTCCTACGCCTACCGGCCGAAACGTCGGACCCATCAGGCGATGGACAAAGTTAAAGAGGCCCTGCTGAGCGGAAAGGTGGAGGTGGTGGACGCGGATTTATCGAGCTACTTCGATATGATCCCGCACCGCGAACTCCTGCAATTGGTGGCCAAACGGGTGAGCGATGGGAGCGTGTTGCGTTTAATAAAAACGTGGCTGCGCGCACCCATCGTGGAAGAGGACCGGGACACGGGGTGCCGCAAGGTGAGCGCGAACCGGTGTGGCACGCCACAAGGCGGAGTTATATCGCCTCTGCTGGCGAACCTCTACCTCAACGACCTCGATCATGCGGTGAATGAGAAGTGCGAACAAAAGCCGACGATGGTGCGTTACGCCGACGACCTCCTGATCCTGTGCAAACCGGGTCAAGGGGCGGGGCTGCAAACGCGACTGAAACGGTGGCTGGAGGCACGTAAGTTAAAGCTCAACGAAGAGAAAACCCGACTGGTGGATACACGAAAGGAAGGCTTTGAGTTCCTCGGTTTTTCCGTCGCATGGCGGCAAGGCATGAAGAGCAAACGAAGGTATCCGCACGTGGAACCCAGTGCGAAAAGTCTGGCCAAGTTACGCGACAAAGTGCGGATGGAGCTAGATGTGCGAACGCGCAACCAACCGGCGGTGGCGGTGGTCCGCAAGGTCAACCAAATCACTCGCGGTTGGGCGACGGCGTTTCATTACGGCAACAGCACGCACGTGTTTAGTAACCAGCAGGCTTTTGTGCGCAACCGGTTGCGGCGGTGGCTGTGGCGAAAGTATAGCCGCACCCACGGACTCTTCGAGTTCTTCACCGACGACCGTTTGCATGGTCAATACAAACTATGGCACTGGCCGCTTACGGCGGCTTGGAAGCAATGAACTCCGCTGAAACCAAACCGAAAGAATGGGGACTCGGTAAGCCGTGTGCGGGAAAACCGCTTGCACGGTTTGACGAGGAGGAGGGTCGCGCTGACGGGTTACCGACGCGCGGCTCTCTCTACTCTACTTAACTCGTGCCAAGAACCATACAGGTGCTGCGCATCATGTATGGCGATCTGAGCTGATCACTCCGGAGAGTTTCGCAGACTTCGCAACAGCCACCCTCACGTCAACGAACTCATCGAAACCCATGCCGTTGCTACCTGCGGTACGATTCTACCTTAGCTGGGGGGGGGGCGGATCTCAATTCGTTTTGGGGCCAAACTCCAGGGGAGGGAGCTTGCTCCCTCCCCGCATTGTCTGGCCTCCGTCAGGCGGCCTTCTGGGGTTTGGTTTTCAGGTGGTAGACTTCCGAAGGCGTTTGGCCATCGTGCGAACTGTGCGGACGGCGGTCGTTGTAGAAGCTTAAGTAGGCGCGTAGTTGGCGTTCGGCCTCGACTAGGTTGACGTAAGCATGGAGGTAGACTTCCTCATATTTTACGGAGCGCCAAAGTCGTTCATTAAAGTTCCACAGCCTGAAGGCTGTAGGATTTAGCCGAGAACCTACACCGAGACCGAACCGTCGTCAGAGACGATAGGTTCAGAAGCGATATTAGCGGTTCCGGCCGGACAGGGAAGAAAACCCACCCACGGAAGAAGAGTATTACTCTTTTTAAGGGGAAGAAGATCCACCGAAGAAGAAGTGCATTCCTAACCGCCAGAAATAGACGCTTTCCCGCTCGCCGCTCACATGTAAGGAAAACCAGTCCACCCAAATCGAGTGGGCGTAAAAGTGGCGGGAAAAAATAAGTTTCGCCGATTTCGCCCTGGACACGTTATCGATAAAAAACCTGAACAGACGCCTTTACAGGCAGGTTAGGCTTCGTGTGCATTATGCTTGAGCCAGTGCCTCCAAGGGTTCAATCGCATCTAGTGCTTACTTGCAATAATAAGTGATATTGTATCCGCTTTGTAGATGGGACGAAAAGCCGTGCGAATCACTTGTAGCGAGGGGGATCAGCAATCCCTAGAAAAACGGGCCACCAGCCGGATTGAGTCGAGGCAGCGAGTTGAGCGCGCCCGGATGATCCTTGGGTGCGTGAGTGGCGAGCAGGTGCAAGAGGTGGCGCGCCGCTGCAACACTAGGCCGAACACCGTAATAAAGTGGAGGGATCGCTTTGTGCTGCTTGGCATGAAGGGGCTGGATGATGCGGCACGGCCGGGCGCGAAGCGCACCTACGGTGAGGACTTTCGAGATCGGGTGCTGGCTTTATTGGAAGGGCCACCCCCTCCGGGGCAGGCGCGCTGGGATGGTCCAGCGGTGGCCCGTGCGCTCGACGGCTCGGTGCACGCGGTCTGGCGAGTGCTGCGCAAGGAGGGCATTTGCCTGCAGCGCCAGCGCTCGTGGTGCGTGAGCACTGACAAGCAGTTCGCGGCCAAGGCAGCCGATATCGTCGGGCTCTACCTGAGCCCACCGGAAAAGGCATTGGTGATAAGTGTGGATGAAAAGCCTGGCATCCAAGCCCTAGAGCGCGCCACCGGTTACGTGGAGACCGACAATGGTAAAATCGTCCAGGGACTCAAAAGCACCTACAAGCGCCACGGTACACTCAACTTGTTCGCTGCACTTGATGTGGCCACGGGCTTGATCAAGACGCAGAAAACCACCCTTAAGCGCCGGGAGGAGTTCCTGCTGTTCATGGACCAAGTGGTGGCGGATCACCCGCCCGAGAGGGAACTCCACGTGATTTTGGATAATTATTGCACCCACAAAAAGTGCGACGCTTGGCTCGCTCGGCACCCCAATGTCCACTTCCACTTTACCCCAACCTCGGCGAGTTGGCTCAATCAAGTGGAAATCTGGTTCGGCATACTAACAAGGAAGGCTCTACGGGGCGCGAACTTCAGAAGCGTCGCCGAACTTAGTCAGGCCATTGACGCTTTCGTCGCCGCCTACCTGCCCAATGCCAAGCCGTTCAAGTGGCGCAAGCGCGAGGTCAAGGGTAGCCAACTCAGAAATACTATCATTAATCTACGCAATTAAGCACGAGTTCACGAGGCGGTCTGGCCGGAGATCCTTGAGAAGATAAAGGACTGCAACATCCGCAACTACTCGATCTTCCTCCGCAAGCTCCCCGACGGGAATCACTATCTCTTCAGTTACTTTGAATACATCGGCGCGGACATCGCCGCCGACTCCGCCCGCATGGCAGCCGACCCGAGAACTCAGGAATGGTGGGATCTTTGCAAGCCTTGCCATATCCCTCTCGACGACCGTGCCGAGGGCGAGTGGTGGGCAAATATGGACGAAGTCTTCACCACGAATGACACCTCAACCGGCTAATGCCTCGGTCATCGGTTCCGCACAAAACACCCTACAACAGCTCCCTAGCCCCATGAGCACAGATACCACTATTCTCTCCAAACCTACGCCCCACCTTGACTACAGTCTTACGGGTGAAAATGCCACCCGTGCCATCGAGCGCGGACTCGCCGAGGCCGAGTGGTATCAATGCCCCGTCCCCCGCGCCACCATGCGCAAGCTCCTCGAGCGCCGCGACGGTCCCGCCCTCCGTGACACCTTCATCTGGTTCGCCCTCCTCCTCGGCACCGCCTACGCCACCTACGCCCTTTGGGGCACTTGGTGGGCCCTCATCCCCTACGCCTTCTACGCCGTGCTTTACGCCTCCACCTCCGACTCCCGCTGGCACGAGTCCAGCCACGGCACCGCCTTCAAGACCGACTGGATGAACAACGCCCTCTACGAGATCGCCTCGTTCATGGTCATGCGTGAGTCCACCCTCTGGCGCTGGTCCCACACCCGCCACCACTCCGACACCATCATCGTCGGCCGCGATCCCGAGATCGCCGTCCCCCGCCCGCCCGACGTCAAAGCCATCGTCATGGGCTTCTTCAACCTCGGCGTGTATCCGGTCTATTTCGGCAAACTCCTCCGCCACTCCTTCGGCCGCATGTCCGCCGACGAGAAGACCTTCATTCCCGAGACCGAGTTCCCCAAAATCTACCGCAAGGCCCGCATCTCCGTCGCCATCTACGCCGCCGTCATCGCCACCGCCATCGCCACCCAGAGCATCCTCCCGCTGCTCTTCGTCGGCCTCGCCAACCTCTTCGGCTCCTGGCTCATGGTCGTCTACGGCCTCACCCAGCACTCCGGCCTCGCCGAGAACGTCCTCGACCACCGCCTCAACTGCCGGACGGTCTACATGAACTTCATCCACCGCTACCTGTATTGGAATATGAACTACCACGTGGAGCACCACATGTTCCCGCTCGTTCCCTACCACGCCCTGCCGAAGCTCCACGCCGCCGTGAAGGACGACTGCCCCACCCCCTACCCGAGCCTGCTCGCCGCCTGGCGCGAGATCGTTCCCTCCGTCTTCCGCCAGGTCAAAGACCCCGCCTTCCACGTCAAACGCGTGCTCCCCACCCCCAAGTCCCGCGTCGCCGATTCCGCCGCCGGACGCCACGCCGACGCCAAGCCCGACGCCCGCGGCTGGATCGAGGTCTGCGCCGCCGCCGACCTCGGCCCCGCCGACGTCATCCGCTTCGACCACGGCAAAAAGACCTACGCGCTCTATCGTGACGCCGAGGGCAAACTCTACGCCACCGACGGCATCTGCACCCATGGCAACACCCACCTCGCCGACGGCCTTGTTAAAGGCAAAATCATCGAGTGCCCCAAGCACAACGGTCGCTTTAACCTCGCCGACGGCTCCCCGGCCCGCGCCCCCATCTGCCGCGGCCTCGCCACCTACCAGATCGAGGAGCGCGGCGGCCGTCTCCATCTCAACGTCGTCCAGGCCGGCGGCGTCGGCGCCCGTCCGCAAAAAACCTACCGCCTCCGCGTCGTCTCCAACCGCAACGTCGCCACTTTCATCAAGGAGTTCGTCCTCGAGCCCATCGACGCCGCCGAGCAGATCGCCTTCACACCCGGCGACTACCTCCAGCTCGACATCCCCGCCTAAGCAGAACTTCGCTTTGCCGACTTCGATATCCCCGAGCCCTACGCCTCTGTCTGGCGCACCCAGCACGTCTTCGACCTCGTCGCGCGGAATCCGGAGGCTGGTCGCCGCAACAACTACTCCCTCGCCAGCAACCAACAGACTGAGCGAGTCCTGCGCTTCAACGTCCGCATCGCCACCCCGCCCCCCGGCCAGGCCTGCGCCCCCGGCGTCGGCTCCGCCTACGTCTTCAGCCTAAGGCCGGGCGACACCGTCACCGCCATCGGCCCCTTCGGCGATTTCCACCCCAAGCCCACCCAGCGCGAGATGGTTTACATCGGCGGGGGCGCCGGCATGGCCCCGCTCCGCGCCCACCTCTCGCAGCTCTTCGAGACCGAGCACACCGCCCGCCGCGTGTCCTTCTGGTATGGCGCCCGCTCCAAACAGGAAATTTTCTACGACGACTACTTCGCCGCCCTTGCCACCAAGCATCCAAACTTTGCCTTCCACCTCGCGCTCAGTTCCCCGCTGCCCGAGGACGCCTGGACCGGCCACACCGGCTTCATCCACGACGTTGTCCTAGAAAAACACCTACGCGCGCACGCCAACCCCAAGGCCGTCGAATACTACCTCTGCGGCCCGCCCCAGATGATCAAGGCCTGCGTCAAAGTCCTCACCGACCTCGGCGTCCCAGCCAACCAAATCGCCTACGACGAATTTTAAGGACTGCGCATCGCACCTTTGAAACCTTCCATGAACCTTAAACTTGTCCGACACCTATGGGGCGTTGATCTCAGTCACGGCCTGAACCACTATCTCCCGCATTGGCGGGAGGTGGGCTACGATGCCCTCGAAGTTTCAATCCGGTTCGTGCCAGACCGGGATATATTTCTACGCTTTATCAAGGAAACCAACTTCGGATGGGTGCCTCAAATCTTCAGCAACGACTTCATCGCCGGGGGAACCGTGCGCGAACATCTGGATTCGCTGCGCGTCCAGATCGAGGAGTGCCTTGAACACGAACCGCTGTTTTTCAATGCCCACTCCGGCTACGACAACTGGTGCCCCGCCGAGGCTGAGGATTTCTACGGGCAGGTCTTGGCTCTGGAAAAGGAGGTGGGGATTCCCATTTCGCACGAAACCCACCGACTCCGCTACTTCGGAACGCCATGGCAGACACGGCAGATTCTGAAGCAGTTTCCCGACCTGCGCGTGACCTGCGATTTCAGTCATTGGGTCTGCGTCTGCGAGCGACTGCTGCCCGACATGGCCGACACCATCGCGCTCGCTGCAAGCCAGTGCCACCATCTCCATGCACGGGTCGGGTATGAGGAAGGGCCTCAAGTCCCCGATCCCTCGGCACCGGAATATGCACCGCACCTGAAAGCGCACGAGAGCTGGTGGGAACTCGTCTGGCAATCGCAGGCTGCCCGAGGCTTGGCGACTTCCACCCTGACTCCAGAATTTGGCCCGCCACCTTACCTGCACACCCTACCGCACACCAATGTCCCAGTCGCTGACCTTGGCGCTATCTGCGACTGGATGGCCCTCAGGCAGGTTGAGAAATTCAAACTCAAGGCAACCTGACTTGTGAGTGCCGGATTCTTATGTGGTGGTCAGGAAGCATCGGGCGAGGAGGCGTGCCAACCTTTACTCGGGGATTCCGAGTTCCTTGAGCGTCTTGCGCAGCCAGTTGAGGGAAGTTTCCAGCATCGGGCCGGACTGACCTTCGCACTCGATACTGAGGGCGCCATCGTAGCCGTGGGCGTGCAAGAGTCGGAGGCACTCGCGGATGTTGTCGGCATTCACGCCGTCGCCGAGCGCGCAATGGCTCAGGGCGATCCCCGTCTGGCCACCCCGCACAGCGGCGGCGAGCGAGGCGGACACATCCTTCACATGGACATGTTTCACGCGGGTGATGAATTTCTTCAGGTATGCGACGGGGTCTTGGCCGGCGATGAAGGTGTTGCCGGTGTCCATGTTTAAGCCGAGCAAAGGGCTGTCCACGAAATCGAGCATGCGTTCGACATACTTCGGCTTGGTCGTGAAATATCCGTGAGGCTCAATATTGATACCGATATCGTATCGGGCCGCGACCGAAACGACGCGGCGGTAGGAAAGCGCCATCCACTTCATGGATTCCTCCTCGTCCACGCCATCCGGCTTGTGCAGGCCGTCCGTGGTATCAACAAAGGGGCAGCCGACATGGGCGGCCCACGGAATGGTTTTTTCGATGTAGGCCACGCCGCGAGTCAGCCCGTCGAAGCCGGAAAGCGGATAGGCGGCGTCCACCTGGGAGAAGGTGACATGGCGCGCATCCATGTATTCGCGCAGTTCGAGCGGGTCTTCGTGGAGGCCCACGTGGGGCTGGTAACCGAGGCCGTGAATCCAGCTGACTCCATCTAGCATCCCGCATTCGATGTTGGGGATCTTGTGTTTCGAGGCCCAGTCCACGCTGTGGCGAAATGAGACGAAGGCACTGTTAAACGCGTCGGTGTGGAATCCAATTTTCATAGAGGTAATTTGGGTTAGTGGTGGAGTGAACGGCGGGAAAGAAGGTCGCAGAGAAACTGAAGTGATCGAGCAGCGCAGTCGGTAGGGTCGCCGGTGATGTCGCGCCAGATGCGGGTGGCAGCGGAAAGTTCGGCAAGACCTCCCGCGAAGCACTCGGCAACGACGCTGGCAGCACCGGTGGTTCTGGCGGCTGGGAGCCAGGGTTCCCAGTCAACCTGTCCCCCGCCGATGGGGCCGCGATCATTCTCGCTGGCATGCAGGTGAATGCATCGTGGGCCAAGGCCTCGGAGAGCGGCGGCGGGATCGCGTTCCTCGATGTGCATATGGAACGTATCGGCCATGAGTCCCACCGCAGGATTGGCGGCGGCGTCCACGACACGTGCGCCGTCTACACAGAGGTTGAGCACGTTGGTTTCAAAACGATTGAGCGGCTCAATCGCCAGGCGCACCGCGGCCTCGGGTTTCCATTTTGAAAGACGCTGCGCTAGACGTTGCTGTAAATCACTCTGACTCCCCGCGGCGAACCCGCCGACCGGGTGATAGAGCGGACCGACGATGAGTTCGGCCCCCAATGTTTCCGATGTGCATGCCAAACGCGCTAGGAACTCCTGCCAATGATCAGCCGACGTTTGGTCACTCACCGCAGAAGCCTGCGGCGGCAGGGCACTGGAAACCGAAACACCCAGTCCGAGGTCGCGTATTTGTCTGGCGATTTCCTTAAATACAGCGGGCCTTGGCTCAAAGACAGGCACCTCGATCCATTCGGCTCCGGCCCCATGCAGTCGAGGAATCAAGTCCTTGGGCCATGAAGCCGGGGACGCCCCAAAAAGCATGAGATTGATGCCGGTTTTCATGAGGAAGTGGGCACCGCCGGTGCGAGACCATAGGATGCAAGCACGTCGGATATTTTGACCGGCAGTCCACGCTCCACGCTCAGCTCCATGGCCTGCATGATGGCGATGGTCTCGATGCCCTCCTCCAAATCCGGCTCGGCGGACACGCCCGTATCGAGGCAACGGGCAAAGTAATCGATGTAGTTTTGGAACTCACCGGCGTGGTGCGAACGATTCGGGAAACGAAAGTAGAAACTGGCTTCGTGATCGAGTCTGTGGATGATGCCGCCCTCACCCGGAAAATTGGTCGAGTAGCGAAGTTCGGGATAATCGGCCTGGCTGCCGCCCTGGACTCCGCGCAACACGCAAGTCACATGGCTGTCGCGAAGGCCAGCGGGCGTCGGCGTGCTGTAGCAACCACTGGCGCGGCCAATTCGCCCGTCCTTTGATTTCAGAACAAAGTGCATCGCATCCGGATGCTGCAAGCCCAGGGAAGCTCCCCGGGGAGAAAGGATCGCATAGCCGAACACCTCCTCGATCGGCCCGAGATACCAGCGCACCAAATCCACCGGGTGGCTCAAGCCGCCGTAGAGCGGCTTGTAGGCGGCGAGGTTTTTGTGTTTCGCGAAATAGTAGTCGTGATTGGCGTGGTAGTGGGCCTCCACGGAGTAAACATCTCCCATTTTCCTAGCCTCAAAATCGGCGCGTTGCCGCAGCATGGGTCCGAAGAATCGCGAGCTTTGACCGACAAAAAGCCGGCGGTGGGCCTTCGATGCGGCTTGTCGCACGGCGGCAGCCTCGGAGAGCGTGTCGAACAACGGCTTCGTGCAGATCACATGCTTTCCAGAACGGAAGGCCTCGATGCAGTGCCTGGCATGGAACTGGTCGGGCGTGTAAATGGCGATGGTGTCAATATCAGGATCGGCCAGCAATTCCTCGTAGCGGGTCGTGTAACGCGGCAGAGCAAACTCGTTTTGCCGCTCGCGACAGAGTTCTTCGTTCATGTCGCAGACATTCCCGATTTTCCAGTGCTGGCTGCTCAGCGCGGCGGAAATGATGCTACGACCTTCACCGAGCCCCAGCACGCCTAGAACGTGGCGCGGAGGCGTTGAATTGTCATTTTTGGATGTCATCCGCTACTTGTAAACTAAATCGCCAATACTAACCATGTCCCGAATGGGAACATCTTTGTCTCTTTTGGCGCGACGTGAACAGAACCAGTCGGCTTCCGATCTTTTGCTAGGTTCGGGAGAACGAGTGCGCCTGGGGGCCGTTACCCGCGCGGGGCGCTTGAGCAAACGCGACCCCGGGCTCGAGTTTGGGCAAGGGCTTAGAATACTGGGGGACTATGCGATTATCCTCCTGCTTTCGGGGGCTGGGCACTACCGAAACGCCAGTGGTTTCGCGACGAGAGTCACCGCCGGCGACTTGATTTGGGTTTTTCCGGGTCAGGGCCATGCCTATGGCCCCGGCGCTGGAGATCGCTGGGAGGAGCTCTACCTGGTGTTTACCGGCAGCATGTTTGATCAATGGAGTGAAACAGGATTGATATCCCCGGATCGCCCTATCTGGCGCGCAGATCCCGTGGCGCGCTGGCAACGTCGAATCTGTGAAGTGATACCGCCCGAGCTACCCATAGGGGAGCTGGCGGCGCTAGCGGCCGCCGGGCGTCTTGTCGCACTCCTCGCAGACTTAGCCTCCCAACAGGAAATTCGCGACCTGGGTATGGCCAAACACCCGGATTGGCTGGAACTGGCACGGAGCAAACTGGCGACCGGCGAATCGGCGGTTGCAGTGGCGCGCAGCCTCTACGTGAGCTATGACTCGTTTCGCAAACACTTCACTGCCGCCACAGGATTGGCGCCGGCGAAGTTTCAAATGCTGGGGCGTATCCATAAACCTAAATCCGGCAATAGAAACTAGCCAAAAATCACGCAGGTGATTGTTTGGCTGTCATATGCCGCCGTTTTTACCGCCGGAAAAAGCTCACCCCGAGGGTGAGTCAGAAAACCCTGATCACAAGGCAACGCCAAGCGATGCCGCCGAGGTGTTGATTGTGGATACACCCGGAGGACGTTTTCGTGCGCAGTTCGCCCCAGAGTTGCCGGTGAGCCCCTTGGGGGCACTGGTGTTTTTCACGCAGTACTTGTGTGCGACAGGAGGCTTCGAGGCACTGGTTGCGGACACGCCGCTTTGTTACAGCAGCAACCGCGCACACCGCCCTCGCGACGTGATTGGAACCCTGCTTTTGGGGATGCTCTCCGGGCACTATCGCTACGCGCACCTCGCGGCCCTGCGCGGCGACGACATTGCCCCGAGCCTGCTCGGACTTAAGTCGATTGTCAGCGAGGATTGTGTGCGCCGGGCGCTGGCTCGCATCGGTGCCGAGCAGGGGCAGGACTGGTTGCGGCGTCACCTCGACCAAACCTGTCATGGGTTTTTGGATAACCAGTGGATCCTCGACATCGATGTCACCATCAAGCCCATCTATGGACGTCAGGAAGGTGCCAGCATCGGCTATAACCCGCAAAAGCCCGGACGCCCCAGCCACGCCTACCACACCTACTGGATCGCCACCTTGCGCCTGTGTCTGGACGTGGAGGTGCACCCCGGCGATCAATCCGCCGCCGGACATGGTTTTGCGGGGCTGTGGGCGCTCATCGACCGACTGCCAGCCGAGCGCCGGCCCCATCTTTTGCGCGGTGACTGCGCCTATGGCCAGGAGGCGCTGCTCAGTGAAGCTGAAGCGCGTAAACTCAACTATTTGTTCAAACTGCGCCGCACCGCCAAGGCCCGCGAGCTGGTGGCCGCGCTTGAACGCACCACCACCACCGCTTGGACCGACGCCGGACAAGGCTGGCAGGGCTGCGAAAGCTGCCTGCGCCTGCAAGGCTGGAACCGGGCCCGACGTGTGGTGGTCTTGCGCCGTCGCCTCAACGACCAACGCCACCCCCGGGCCCGCCGCCGCCTCGTGCGCGAGCAAGCCGACCACGCTTTGCTGCTGAACATCCCCGACGCGGCCGCCTGCGAGCCGATCATCTACGAACATCAGATCCTCGTTACGAGCCTGCCCTACGAGATCCTTACCCTTGCCACCCTGTATCGGGAACGTGGGGGCGCGGAAAACCCCTTCGACGAGCTCAAGAACCAGTGGAGCTGGTCGGGGTTTACCTCCCAGGAGCTAAACTCCTGTCAGCACGCCGCGCGTTTGGCCGCACTGGTTTACAACTGGTGGACGCTCTATCACCGCCTGCTTCAACCCGGTCAGCACCACGAGGCGGTGAGTACACGTCCCCGTCTGCTCTGCGGAGCGACCCGGCAGAGCGAACACTCCGGTCAACGCCGCCTGGACGTGCGCTTGAGCCATGCCGAGGCACCTCGCCTGAGTGAACTCATCACAAAGCTGGCCAGATGGTTACATGGTATCCTTCATAATGCGGAGCAATGGAGTGTCGCCCAGCGCTGGGGGCAAATCGTAGCGAGGATTTTACAGGAAAACTTCCCTGTACTCGGCCCTGAACCGCCTTTGGCCACCGCCCCAAGCTGATCGCGCTTCCGTTCAGCCTGCCGCAGCACTCTCCACCCTCATCTATCCGACGGGCAACGCCCGCCGGCCGCACTTTCTATTGCCGGATTTAGGCTGATAGGTTAAATCTGCGGCGGGATTCTTCGCGATGACATGCGCCTTTACCGCGAGTTCGAAGGTGTCGCGAAGACAGGTGACGAGCTTGTTAAAGGTGGAGGCGGAGTTGCCTGCGACGGTCTTGGTTTTTGCGAGAAAATGGAGAAAGGGCCATTTCCCCCGTTCAAAGTCGGCGATATACCCAGCAATGGATGCCGCCGTTACGCGGCGGACCTCCATGCCGAACAACTCCGGCCACGTGCGGCGAAGAGTCGCAATGGGGCGCAGGCGAACTTTTTTGGACGCGGGTCGCAGTTTGGGGTCGGCCTGCACCTGCTGCGTATAAATCAACGCCACCTCCTCGAACGTCGACTTCAAGTTCATGCCGGAGGCGACAGTTCCGGTGGGAACACTCTCGCGGATTTCATTCAGCTTATCTTGGAGCCGCAGCTTAGCGGTCGTGGAGACCTTGGTGTCCAGCGACCGATATTTGTTTAACCCCTGGATCTTGAGCCGAGCGTAATAGACGCCCGTGTCGCCGTCCTTAACGAGGTTTTGCGTGGCGGTGGAAATGACTTTCATGCCCAAGGGTTAGGTGGCCGGGTTAGGTATGAGTCAATTCCGACCTCACCCCACTTCCGTAAGTCACTGCTGGTGCCCGGGACAGGAGTCGAACCTGCACATCTTACGATAAAGGCTTCTAAGACCTTCGTGTCTGCCATTCCACCACCCGGGCGTTGCTGCGAGAGCCGCCACAGTGCCGCGCCCGTCTTGTCCGTGGCAAGACCGAAGGCGCGTGTACCGTCAGTTGCTGACGCACCCCAGTTTCTGGACAGCAAGACCTGTGGCCCTGAGCGTGAGCTCAGGGATTACGCGGTATTTGCGCATCCAGACCCTGAGCTCACGCTCAGGGCCTGGAGTTTGGCCCCTGACTAGTCGAACGCAGATCAGCCGAATCCTTGAGCTCACGCTCCAGGCCACATGATTCGCGAACACACTCCTTGTGGCCTTGAGCGTGAGCTCAAGGTCTGGAGTTTGGCCGTTTAGTAGAGTAGAGAGAGCCGCGCGTCGGTAACCCGTCAGCGCGACCCTCCCCCTCGTCAAACCGTGCAAGCGGTTTTCCCGCACACGGCTTACCGAGTCCCCATTCTTTCGGTTTGGTTTCAGCGGAGTTCATTGCTTCCAAGCCGCCGTAAGCGGCCAGTGCCATAGTTTGTATTGACCATGCAAACGGTCGTCGGTGAAGAACTCGAAGAGTCCGTGGGTGCGGCTATACTTTCGCCACAGCCACCGCCGCAACCGGTTGCGCACAAAAGCCTGCTGGTTACTAAACACGTGCGTGCTGTTGCCGTAATGAAACGCCGTCGCCCAACCGCGAGTGATTTGGTTGACCTTGCGGACCACCGCCACCGCCGGTTGGTTGCGCGTTCGCACATCTAGTGCTTAATTGCGTAGATTAATGATAGTATTTCTGAGTTGGCTTCCCTTGACCTCGCGCTTGCGCCACTTGAACGGCTTGGCATTGGGCAGGTAGGCGGCGACGAAAGCGTCAATGGCCTGACTAAGTTCGGCGACGCTTCTGAAGTTCGCGCCCCGTAGCGCCTTCCTTGTTAGTATGCCGAACCAGATTTCAACTTGATTGAGCCAACTCGCCGAGGTTGGGGTAAAGTGGAAGTGGACATTGGGGTGCCGAGCGAGCCAAGCGTCGCACTTTTTGTGGGTGCAATAATTATCCAAAATCACGTGGAGTTCTCTCTCGGGCGGGTGATCCGCCACCACTTGGTCCATGAACAGCAGGAACTCCTCCCGGCGCTTAAGGGTGGTTTTCTGCGTCTTGATCAAGCCCGTGGCCACATCAAGGGCAGCGAACAAGTTGAGTGTACCGTGGCGCTTGTAGGTGCTTTTGAGTCCCTGGACGATTTTACCATTGTCGGTCTCCACGTAACCGGTGGCGCGCTCTAGGGCTTGGATGCCAGGCTTTTCATCCACACTTATCACCAATGCCTTTTCCGGTGGGCTCAGGTAGAGCCCGACGATATCGGCTGCCTTGGCTGCGAACTGCTTGTCAGTGCTCACGCACCACGAGCGCTGGCGCTGCAGGCAAATGCCCTCCTTGCGCAGCACTCGCCAGACCGCGTGCACCGAGCCGCCGAGCACACGGGCCACCGCTGGACCATCCCAGCGCGCCTGCCCCGGAGGGGGTGGCCCTTCCAATAAACCTAAATCCGGCAATAGAAACTAGCCAAAAATCACGCAGGTGATTGTTTGGCTGTCATATGCCGCCGTTTTTACCGCCGGAAAAAGCTCACCCCGAGGGTGAGTCAGAAAACCCTGATCACAAGGCAACGCCAAGCGATGCCGCCGAGGTGTTGATTGTGGATACACCCGGAGGACGTTTTCGTGCGCAGTTCGCCCCAGAGTTGCCGGTGAGCCCCTTGGGGGCACTGGTGTTTTTCACGCAGTACTTGTGTGCGACAGGAGGCTTCGAGGCACTGGTTGCGGACACGCCGCTTTGTTACAGCAGCAACCGCGCACACCGCCCTCGCGACGTGATTGGAACCCTGCTTTTGGGGATGCTCTCCGGGCACTATCGCTACGCGCACCTCGCGGCCCTGCGCGGCGACGACATTGCCCCGAGCCTGCTCGGACTTAAGTCGATTGTCAGCGAGGATTGTGTGCGCCGGGCGCTGGCTCGCATCGGTGCCGAGCAGGGGCAGGACTGGTTGCGGCGTCACCTCGACCAAACCTGTCATGGGTTTTTGGATAACCAGTGGATCCTCGACATCGATGTCACCATCAAGCCCATCTATGGACGTCAGGAAGGTGCCAGCATCGGCTATAACCCGCAAAAGCCCGGACGCCCCAGCCACGCCTACCACACCTACTGGATCGCCACCTTGCGCCTGTGTCTGGACGTGGAGGTGCACCCCGGCGATCAATCCGCCGCCGGACATGGTTTTGCGGGGCTGTGGGCGCTCATCGACCGACTGCCAGCCGAGCGCCGGCCCCATCTTTTGCGCGGTGACTGCGCCTATGGCCAGGAGGCGCTGCTCAGTGAAGCTGAAGCGCGTAAACTCAACTATTTGTTCAAACTGCGCCGCACCGCCAAGGCCCGCGAGCTGGTGGCCGCGCTTGAACGCACCACCACCACCGCTTGGACCGACGCCGGACAAGGCTGGCAGGGCTGCGAAAGCTGCCTGCGCCTGCAAGGCTGGAACCGGGCCCGACGTGTGGTGGTCTTGCGCCGTCGCCTCAACGACCAACGCCACCCCCGGGCCCGCCGCCGCCTCGTGCGCGAGCAAGCCGACCACGCTTTGCTGCTGAACATCCCCGACGCGGCCGCCTGCGAGCCGATCATCTACGAACATCAGATCCTCGTTACGAGCCTGCCCTACGAGATCCTTACCCTTGCCACCCTGTATCGGGAACGTGGGGGCGCGGAAATGTGAGCGGCGGCGCGAACACCGTCTATTTCTGGCGGTTACAAAATCACCTGTCGTAAAAGCCGATGACCGGCCCCGCCAGGGGCCGATCATCAGGCCCGGTCAGCTTGCAGGTTCGTCGGCTAGGCGGTCTTTCATGCGGTAGGATTTGCCCTCGATGACGACGGTCTGAGCGCGGTGCAGCAGGCGGTCCAGGATCGCCGCGGTGATGCCAGCGTCGTTGTTAAAGATCCCTGCCCAGTGTTTGTAGGCCTTGTTGGTGGTGACGATCAGCGAGCCGCGTTCGTAGCGTTGGCTGACGATCTGGAAGAGCAGGTCGGCCCCCGACTTGTCGAGCGGCAGGTAGCCGACCTCATCGAGCACGAGCACCGCAGGGGTCATGTAACGCTTCAACTCGGCTTGCAACCGGTGCAGGGACTGGGCGGTGACCAGGGCGTTGATCGCGTCCACCGCCGTCGTAAACAGCACCGTGTAACCCGCCTGGCAGGCCGCGTAGCCCAACGCGCTCGCGAGATGTGTCTTCCCAAGCCCCACACCACCGCAAAACACCACGTTGGTGCGCTCCTTCACAAAACCCAGTTCGAAGAGGTGGCGTACCTGCGCTTCGTTCAACTCCTTGGGCCAGTCCCACTGGAACTGGTCGACGGTTTTCTTGACCGGGAAGCGCGCTGCCTGGATGCGCCGCTCCAGCGCCCGGATCTGGCGGTCCTGGGTCTCGGCCTGCACCAGTCGGCGTAAAAATTCGGCGTGCGAACAGCGCGCCTTGGCCGCCTCGGCGGTCAGTTCGCCGTGGTGACGCAACAGGTAACCGAGTTTCAGATACTTAAGCTGGTCTTTTAATAAATCGGGTTTTTCGGGTTCTGTTTTCATAGAGTGTAGGGGCTTAAATCCGGGGGACACAGTTCGAGTTCCAACGCGGCCACCGCGTCGGCGCGGGTGAGGTGGATCGGCCCGGCTTGCGGCAAGGCCCGCGCGCGTTGTTCGAGCAAGTTGAGGATGTAATCGCTGGAGTAGGCGCCGAGTTCATGGGCGCTTTCGATCGCCCGGCCGACTGCCTCCGTTCCATACAGGGCCACCAAACCCACGATAGTCGCCAGGTGGTGTCCCGCGTTGAGCCGGCGCTCCTCCAGCCCCCGTTGGTAGGCGGGTGCCGCCGGGCTCAGTTCCAAAAACCGTAGCCGCAGGCGCTGCCGCGCTCCCTGCCGTTTGCGCTCTTCGAGTTCGCGCACGTGCTCGGGGTTTTCCACATCGGCGCGGCGGGCAAAACTGCGGGCGTGCTCGGCCACCAGGGTGCGGTCCGCATAAAACCTCACCTGCGCCCCCTCGATCTGCGCGGTGAGTAGCGCCCCGGCAAACTTCGTGGGCACCGAGTAGCGGTTCGTTTCGATACTCACCCGGCACCGCCGCGACGCCCGCACGCTTAAGGTGCGCACCGCCGGACTGGCCACCGGGTTAAGCGGCAGGAGCGCAGCGCGCTCCTCGGGCAGCCGGTCCACCGGCCGGCCCTGGGTTTCAGCGTGAACGCGCACGTTGGCCACCGTTTCCAGCCACAAGCTGGCGGCCGGCCCCAGCTCGGTAAACCCATTCATCTGCCTCCCGCCAAGGAAGCTTTTTTTCACGTAACCCACCGCGTTTTCCACCATGCCCTTGGACTGCGGATGCCCCGGCCCGCACGCTTTTATCGTAAACCCGTAGTGCCGGGCAAAGTCCAGGTACTGGGCGTTGTACACCGGGTCGGTCCCGGGCACATGCGAGAGGACGGCCGTCTTGCAGTTGTCCACCATCACCTCGCGCGGCACCCCGCCGAGTTTTTCAAAGGCGCGCCGGTGACAGCCCAGCCACCACTCCTGGCCCTGCCCGAGGGTAAATTCCACATGCAGGAACCGGCTGTACCCCAAAACCATGACGAAAAAACTTAAAGCCCGCCGGGTGCCGTCCACCTCCACCGCGCCAAAACTGCCCCAGTCCACCTGCGCGGTCTGGCCGGGGGCAAACTTGAGGGTAAGAAACGCCTCCAGGTTCCTCGGCCGCACCCGCCGCACGTAGTCTTTCAAAATTGAATACCCGCCCGTGTACCCCCGCTCGCGCACCTTTTGCCAGAGCTGCATGGCGGTGAACGGATGGGCCTCCAGCCACCGCGCGATCGCCGGCTTGTGCACGTCGAGCTTGCTTGGCCTAGGCACCTGCGCGGCCTGGCTGCGCACGTACTTTTCCTGCGCCTGCCAGCGCCTCACCGTCTGCACGTGCAACTGGAGCGAGCGGGCGATTTGCGGCGCACTGTGACCGGCCGCCTCCGCCTGTTTTATCCGGCAATACAGTTCGTAATTGATCACGCCCCCACCTCCCGGCTCGGCGACGGCGTTACCGCCAGCGTGTGCGATGGCCTGCCCCGGTCCAAGGAAAGCACCTGGTAAAGTGGCGCGGCGTAGGCGATCACCCCGGCCTCGATTAACTGCCGACGCGCCTCGACCAGGCCGTCCTCGCTGAGCGTGAGCAGCCGGGCCAGGGTGCGCGTGGCGTAGTAACCCTAAATCCGGCAATAGAAAGTGCGGCCGGCGGGCGTTGCCCGTCGGATAGATGAGGGTGGAGAGTGCTGCGGCAGGCTGAACGGAAGCGCGATCAGCTTGGGGCGGTGGCCAAAGGCGGTTCAGGGCCGAGTACAGGGAAGTTTTCCTGTAAAATCCTCGCTACGATTTGCCCCCAGCGCTGGGCGACACTCCATTGCTCCGCATTATGAAGGATACCATGTAACCATCTGGCCAGCTTTGTGATGAGTTCACTCAGGCGAGGTGCCTCGGCATGGCTCAAGCGCACGTCCAGGCGGCGTTGACCGGAGTGTTCGCTCTGCCGGGTCGCTCCGCAGAGCAGACGGGGACGTGTACTCACCGCCTCGTGGTGCTGACCGGGTTGAAGCAGGCGGTGATAGAGCGTCCACCAGTTGTAAACCAGTGCGGCCAAACGCGCGGCGTGCTGACAGGAGTTTAGCTCCTGGGAGGTAAACCCCGACCAGCTCCACTGGTTCTTGAGCTCGTCGAAGGGGTTTTCCGCGCCCCCACGTTCCCGATACAGGGTGGCAAGGGTAAGGATCTCGTAGGGCAGGCTCGTAACGAGGATCTGATGTTCGTAGATGATCGGCTCGCAGGCGGCCGCGTCGGGGATGTTCAGCAGCAAAGCGTGGTCGGCTTGCTCGCGCACGAGGCGGCGGCGGGCCCGGGGGTGGCGTTGGTCGTTGAGGCGACGGCGCAAGACCACCACACGTCGGGCCCGGTTCCAGCCTTGCAGGCGCAGGCAGCTTTCGCAGCCCTGCCAGCCTTGTCCGGCGTCGGTCCAAGCGGTGGTGGTGGTGCGTTCAAGCGCGGCCACCAGCTCGCGGGCCTTGGCGGTGCGGCGCAGTTTGAACAAATAGTTGAGTTTACGCGCTTCAGCTTCACTGAGCAGCGCCTCCTGGCCATAGGCGCAGTCACCGCGCAAAAGATGGGGCCGGCGCTCGGCTGGCAGTCGGTCGATGAGCGCCCACAGCCCCGCAAAACCATGTCCGGCGGCGGATTGATCGCCGGGGTGCACCTCCACGTCCAGACACAGGCGCAAGGTGGCGATCCAGTAGGTGTGGTAGGCGTGGCTGGGGCGTCCGGGCTTTTGCGGGTTATAGCCGATGCTGGCACCTTCCTGACGTCCATAGATGGGCTTGATGGTGACATCGATGTCGAGGATCCACTGGTTATCCAAAAACCCATGACAGGTTTGGTCGAGGTGACGCCGCAACCAGTCCTGCCCCTGCTCGGCACCGATGCGAGCCAGCGCCCGGCGCACACAATCCTCGCTGACAATCGACTTAAGTCCGAGCAGGCTCGGGGCAATGTCGTCGCCGCGCAGGGCCGCGAGGTGCGCGTAGCGATAGTGCCCGGAGAGCATCCCCAAAAGCAGGGTTCCAATCACGTCGCGAGGGCGGTGTGCGCGGTTGCTGCTGTAACAAAGCGGCGTGTCCGCAACCAGTGCCTCGAAGCCTCCTGTCGCACACAAGTACTGCGTGAAAAACACCAGTGCCCCCAAGGGGCTCACCGGCAACTCTGGGGCGAACTGCGCACGAAAACGTCCTCCGGGTGTATCCACAATCAACACCTCGGCGGCATCGCTTGGCGTTGCCTTGTGATCAGGGTTTTCTGACTCACCCTCGGGGTGAGCTTTTTCCGGCGGTAAAAACGGCGGCATATGACAGCCAAACAATCACCTGCGTGATTTTTGGCTAGTTTCTATTGCCGGATTTAGGTTAATGCCCTCGTAGAAAAAGCCCTCATGGTTGGGGAAACGGCTTTTGAGTTTTTCGATCAGGTCGTAGGACATCAGGCTCAGGTATCGATCCGAGAGTTCGGGGTGGGTGTAGCCGTAGCAAAAACACACCTCGAGCGGGCTGTTGTGGTAGATCCGCACATGGTCGCTATACATGAGCCGATTTTGCCCCGGGTCGCGGTAGACCCAATCCAGGATAAGTTTCACGCTGGGCGGATCGTAGGTCTTCGACAACCACTCGGCCAGTTCGGGCTCTAGCATGAGCAGGTGGCACCACGGCGGCAGGATGATTTTCCAATAGGTATTCCCTCCGGGCAGATAGATGTGGTGACCGTAGAGCGTCGACCAGATCGGTCCGTGATGGGAGTAGATGAAGCCGCCCGGCTTGAGGATCCGGTTCATTTCGACCAAAGCGCGGTCGAGATTGGGAATGTGCTCAAAGGCGCAGCTGGAGATGATTAAATCGAACGTGGCGTCCGCGAATTCAGTTTTTCGAATGTCCCCGGGGATGACCTCGCAGCAATCGCTGATGGTCAACGGAGGGGCGATCGGGTTGATGCCGACTGCCGCTTGGGCTTGATAGTCCTCAGTCAGGCAGCGGACCAGGTCCCCTTTGAGTTCACAGCCGACATCGAGGATCACTTTTCCTTTAAAGCCCCCGAGTATGGGGACGAGGTCTTTCAGGAAGGTATGGAAAGGGTTCATGGGTTTTGGGCCGGGACTGGACTGATGTATAGGATAGGAATTAACCGACTTAGCGTGCTTACGTTTTAAAAGGATTAAACTTAAATTTAAATCGCTACTTGTTTATTGTGAGAGTTTAATGATTTTAAGGTAACTTGTAATCCTAAAAGTAGACCGTTGAAATCTACGAACAGCGCATTTTGATTTTATGTTTTATCGACACGTTCAGTGTTTGGCTGAAGGGGGGGAATTAAAGAAGCGGTTAGCGGGGTGGTATTACGGTATCATCGGTTTCATCGGGGACGTCACGGACCCGACGGATTGGGGCGTTCAAAGCTGAGTTCTGTTTGGGTTGTGCTGCATGATCTCCGTCCCACCACCTCGTCATTCGCTTTTTTCAGTGCTGATGGGTTAAGTTTTTGCGCGCTGGGACGATATATCCACAATCGCCAAGCGGATAGCCCCATGAAATCGACCATCATTGTAACCGGAGCGGCCGGCTTTATCGGCAGTCACACCTGTGACTGCTTGTTGGCTGCTGGGCACGGTGTGGTGGCGGTCGATGACCTTAGCAGTGGTCGGTTGGTGAATTTGGCCGAGGCTCGGGAGCGCCCGAATTTTGTTTTTGAACAGTTTGATCTGCGCATGCCCGGGCGGTTTGCCGAGCTCGTGTGTTCTACGCAACCGGCGGCTATCATTCATCTCGCGGGGCTTGTGAGCGTGCAGGCCAGTATCCGTGATCCCGGACTGAACTTCGCGCTAAATCTCGAACTCACCCAGACCGTCGCCGAGGTCGCACGGTCACATGCAGTCCCGCGGTTGGTGTTCGCCTCCTCAGCGGCGATCTATGGTGATGCGCCGGGGCTTCCACTGGTTGAAGAGACCCTCGCGCATCCGCTAAGTCCCTACGGTGCGGCCAAGGCAGCATCCGAACACCTGTTGTTGAGCTACTCCCACACCTACGGGCTCATCGTGCGCTGCCAGCGTTATTTTAATGTTTTCGGACCGCGGCAGGATCCGGCCTCGCCTTATTCAGGGGTTGTCACCGTTTTTCTTAATCGGATGCGGGCGGGCCTAGACCCTGTCACTTTCGGCGATGGAAATCAGTCACGCGATTTTATCTCCGTGCAGGATGTGGCCCGGGCCAACCTGTTGGCGGCAACTCAGCCAGCAGTTCGTAGCGGTGTGGCCAACATATGCTCGGGCCGCGAGACCACCCTTAATCAACTTCTTTCGATACTGGCTGGCGTGACGGGGTTTAGGGGGGCGATTCGGCGCGAGGAGGCCAAGCCCGGGGACATTCGCCGCTCTGTGGGCGATCCGCGGCGAGCGCTGGCCGAGCTGGATTTTACATGTGAGTGGTCGCTCGCGGATGCCTGTGCTGTAGTCGCACAAAACTCCTTGAGCGCGGTCCCGAGGTCGAAGGCAGGCGAACCACATTAATCTTTTTCTGGATCAATTATCCTATGCAGAGCACTGCCACTATCATCTTTTTTAACCCCTGGGCCGATGGGCTGGAGACGGTCGATTCTTACCTGAGTCGTTTGCCAAGCTGGGACATCACTCCCCGAGTTTCTGCCGGGGCCGACGAGCGGTTGCGGAAAATGGCCCAACTCGACTGCGATTGGCACGGCGAGTGTGCCCGGTGCTTTGCGTGCCTAGTGCATTCCCAGATGTCTTTTCAAACCGCCTGGGTAACCGGCACCAGCGGCTTGGCCGAGTTGGCGCAATTTTGCTCTCAGCCCGCCGAAGCGACCCGTTGGCTGGTGTTTATGGGGCAGCATCCTGAGAAACTCGGGCCTGCCCTAGTGCCATTCTGTTCATTTTTAAAAAAGCAGGGCGTGCGCATCGCCTTTTACGCCTACGATGAGGCCAGTCGCACGATGCCGTGTTTTGCGGCACTCGCGCCTCATCTGGATGTGTTGATTCACGATGAATTCCCGCTTGGCCCCGCCGCCGCCCGACTGCGCCCGGATTGCCTGAGGCGGCATCGCAGCTGGGTGGCCAACGTCGTGCCGTTCGCTGTCCCGTTTAACGAAAACCCTGAGCCTAAAATCGTGTTTCTCGGTTCTCAACTGGGCCTCACCCCGCATCGGCATCGGCAGATCGATTTTTTGCGCTCCACCTTCAAGGACCGCTTTATCGCCCACCACGACCATTCCCTGAGCGTCGGTGATCGCGCGGGATTAAGTCGCTACGCGGTGGGTTTTTGCCCCGAAGGGCGCAAGTTTAACACCCCAGCTATGGCGGGCACGCATACTGATCGTCCGTTCTGGTCAGGCTGTCTTGGGCTGGTTCCGGTTTCGGAAAACTCGGCCCAAGGTGGACGCCTTGATGGCTTGGCCGATGCGGGATTAATCCGCCGCTACGCCCACGCCGACTTGCCCGCGCTACGTGCCGCCTGCGAGGAGGCCCTGGCTACCTCTGGCAGTGAGAGGCGCCGCATTTACGATCATTTTAACCGAGCTGAAACGGTCGGGCCGGTGTTGGCCGATGCCTTGGCCGCCTTCCACCTTTCGACCGCCTGAACGTGCCGCCTCCCCTTCGCGTCAATTCCGGGTTCGAAAAGCAGTTCACTGCCGCCACGGCGCTTCACCAAGCCGGACGCCTGGTCGAGGCTTTGGCGGCCTATCAACGCCTGCGGCCCCTTGCGCCGCGTGACTATCGGGTGTTGCACCTGGGTGGAACAGCCCTGTTGCAACTCGGGCGGGCGGTGGAGGCCTGCCCTTGGTTGGAATCCGCCTTACGCATTTTACCCCATGCCGCAGCAACGCACATGTGTTTGGGCTTGGCCCAGTCGCAATCAGGCCTGAACGAGCCAGCCGAGGTTCATTTGCGCGCAGCCGTTCGGCTGGAGCCAGCCAATGGTGAAAACGCCACCAACCTCGGGATTTTCCTCGTGCGTATCGGACAGGGGGCCGCCGGTTTGGAAGCGCTGCGGCGCGGGGCTGAATTGCGCCCCACGGTCGCCGCCGGCTGGCTGAATCTGGGCGGGGCGTTGCTCACCCTGGGGCACCCGACCGAGGCGCTGGTTGTCCATGAGCGCGCCATCGCGCTCGCGCCCCACGAAGCCATTGGCCATCGGGGCCGGGCGATGGCGTTGCATGGCTGCCACCGCATGCGCGAGTCGTTGGCGGCATTCGATGCTGCACTGCGCATCGATCCTCTCGATGTGACCTCCGCCAGCCAGCGCCTGCTGGTGTTGCACTACCTCGATGATTTTTCTGCGGCTGACGTGGCTGAAGCGCATCGGGAGTTCGGACGGCTTGCGGCGGGACTTCAGCCGGCGCGGGTGCTGCCGCGGGTGGGCGGCCCCGATAAACGCCTGCGTGTGGCGTTCCTCTCGCCCGACCTGCGCACCCATGCCGTCGCGTGTTTTTTAGAGCCTCTGCTGGGTGGCTTGACCCCAGACGGCTTCGAGCTGGTGCTTTACCACGATCATGCGATCGAGGACGCCACCAGTGCGCGCCTGCGCGGTCGGGCGGCGTTGTGGCGCAATTTTACCGGTGTTCCCGATGTGGAAGTGGCGCGGCAGATTTTGGCCGACGCCCCGGATGTCCTCGTCGATCTGGTCGGCCACACCGGGCAAAACCGCCAAGGGCTGCTGGCGAGCCGGCTCGCCCCGGTGCAGATCACCTACCTGGGCTATCCCGATACCACCGGGTTAACGACCATGGACTTCCGGTTAACCGACGCGCTGGCGGATCCCGTGGGGACGGCCGAAGCGTTGCACACGGAGCGGTTGGTGCGTTTTGCGTCAACCGCGTGGTGTTATTCGCCAACGCCGGATGCGCCTGAAGTGGTGCCGCCACCGTGTTGCGCGGATGTAGGTGCGGAAGTGGGTGCGGGGGTAGCACCCGTGTTTGGGTCGTTTAACAATTTGGGCAAACTTTCGCCGTCCACGTGGCGGCTGTGGGCGCGGCTGTTGGCGGCGGTGCCCGGGGCGCGTTTGTTGCTCAAAGGCACGGAGCCCTCGCCTGACTGGGTCGCGCGGCAGGCTGGGGCGGTGGGCTTGGACCCGGCGCGGGTGACGTTACTCCCCGTGGTGGTGGGGCAGGCCGCGCACCTGGGGTGTTACGCGCAGATGGACGTCGCACTCGATACGGTGCCCTACAACGGAACGACCACCACGTGCGAGGCGCTGTGGATGGGGCGCCCTGTGGTCACGCTGGTAGGCGACCGCCATGTGAGCCGGGTGGGCGCGTCGCTGCTCACGGCGGCGGGTCAGGGCGATTGCGTGGCGGCGACGGAGGACGAATTCATTGAGCGGGCACGGGCGCTGGTGGCGGACCGCGCGGCGCTGGCGGTGCGGTCGGCGGGATTACGTGAGGGCCTGTTGGCATCGCCGCTGATGGACGCGGCGGGGCAGGGCAGGGCGTTTGCGCAGGCGATCCGGGCGTGCTGGGCCGGGTGAGGCGGCTGAGGGAGCTCAGCGCTCCTGCTGGGATGAGAAATGGTTTTAACTAGCCGCCGTGGTCACCTCATTGTGTGTCGTGCGCAGCGCGTTTTCCCAGTTGCGGGTGAAGGTGGTGGTTTGCCCCAAGGGTCCGCTTAGCAGGCGCTCCCGCAGGCTCGCACGCAATCGGGCCAGGGCGCTGCGGTCTTGGGCCAACCGCACTGCGATTTCTACAAACTCAGCGCTGGTTTGCGCAACGAAGTCAGGCAGTCCCACTGAACGTAACAGGCTAACCCCTACACGGGAAACGTGGGTTTCGCCGGCCAGCGTGATCACCGGCACGCCCATCAGGAGGGCTTCGCAGGTGGTCGTGGTGCCCGCGTAGGGCGTCGAATCAAGCGCCACGTCGGCCGCATGATAACGGGCCAGGTGGGCGCGCACCGGCAGGGGTTCGCCACTGAGCGCGACACGACCCGGCGCGATGCCATGAGCGACGAATTTTTCGGCGAAACCGGTTTGAGCGCTGGCGTCTTCGCCGCCGGGGGCGTGCAGGTGTAACCGCGAGTCGGGTACAGCGCGCAGCACCGCCGCCCACAATGCGATCGTGGTTGAGCTGAGTTTGGCGAGGGCGTTGCAGCTGATGAAGGTAAATGGCGCACCGTCGAGGCAGGGCAGGGGACCGACCGCAGGGGCGTCGGCGGGCGGGCGATAACAACAAAACACGTTCGGTAGGCGTAGCAGGCGCTCGGTGCCGTGCAGGCGCTCGTCCGCGTCGAGCGGGATGCAGGCGTCGTCGGTGACGCGGAAGTCGATGGCGGTTAACCCCGTGGTGGCGGGGTAGCCGAGCCAGGTGATTTGGCAGGGGGCCGGGCGGCGTGCAAACACGCCGAGGCGGTGGTCGGCGGTGTGGCCTGACAGGTCAACGAGCACGTCGATATGATCGGCGCGGATACACGCGGCGGCCGCTTCGTCATCCATGCGCGTGATGTCGCGCCAGTGGTGGGCGGCTGCGCGCAGGCGGGCGGTGACAGGGTCGGCTTCGCGGTTGCCCACATAACAGAACGTCTCGACTGCGGCGGGGTCGTGGGCGCAGAGCACCGGTTCCAAAAAGAAGGCGATCGCGTGTTGGCGGAAATCCGCCGAGACGTAGCCGATGCGCAGGCGTGCGCCGGGAGCGGGGAAGCTGCCGCTGGCGCGAGGCGGGCGCGGGCGGGAGGCCCAAGGCGAGGTGTGGCGGCGCGCCCAGGCCGAGGCGCGGGCGGTGAGTTCAGCGAGGCCAAGGCCGGCGACATACTGCGCGGCGAACACGGCGTTGCTGTGCGTTGCAGGCAGCGGGGAACTGGCCGCGGCGGCGTCGTAGGCTGGCAGGGCTTCGTCCATGCGCCCCAGCGCGCGCAGGCAGCGGCCGAGGTTTTCAAGGGTGGCGGGGTGTCCGGGGCGCAGTTGTAGAGCGGCGGAAACGTGTAGATGGGCGGCGCTGGTTTGGCCGGCGGCGAGCAAGGCCGAGGCGAGGATGTTGCGCGCTTCGGCGAATTGAGGGACGAGGGCGACGAGACGTTCAAGCGGAGCGACGGCTTCGCGCGGGCGTTGTAAATCGAGTAGGGTAACGCCCAAGGTGAGGGCGGTGCCAGGGTCGTTGGGGGCGAGTGCGGCGGCTTGCTCCAGACAGGCGAGCGCCTCGGTCAGGCGAGCCTGGTCGCGCAGTCGGTTGGCTTCGCTGAGGAGGCGTTCGAGCGTCATGGGCACAGGCAGGCAGAGGGCGGGGCCGCTGCCAATTCAAGAGATGGCGCCATGCGGCGGGGCCGCAGGCGGAGGGCAGAGGCGGGTGGAGCGAGAACGAGTAGGAGTAGGAGAACGAGAACGATTCTATTGAGGGAAACCCACAGGAGTGGACACTGGTACCAACCCATAATGCCTAATCATTCTCGTTCTCCTACTCCTACTCGTTCTCATTCCAATACCGAAGACTTCAAATCAGAAGTCGTACCTGGATTCGGGCCATGACCTTGAATTCGATGTTTTAAGCCTGTGCATCTCTCCGCGAACCGTATTTTTTTCAGGTTCAACAAGTCGTTTACCCCCACCCCTTTTTCGATGCGTCCGACTCCCCTTCAGCATGCCCTGCAACAAGCGATCGCCCATCACCAAGCCGGCCGTTTTGCCGCAGCTTATCCGATCTATCAACAGATCCAGCGGCAGGGGCCGGCGATGTTCGACGGCTGGCATTTGGGTGGCTTGGCCGCGATGCAACTGGGGCGCCTCGATGAGGCCGTCAGCCAGCTGACTCGGGCCCTGACACTGATGCCGAAATCGGCGGTGTGCCTGATGCGACTTGGAGTGGTCCGGCGGATGCGCGGCGAATTGGTTCAGGCCGAGCAGGTGCTGCGGCGTGCAACCGAGGTGGATCCAAAACTGCCGGAGGCTTGGGAGCACCTAGCGGTGGTGCACGACCAAGCCGGGCGTTTGCCCCAGGCGCTGGAGGCGGCCCGTGCCGCAGTACGGCTTAAACCCGACGAGCAGGGGGCGTTCAGCCGTGTGGCGCAGCTGGTCGGTCGTATTCAGGGATTGATGACTGCGCTGCCGCTTTATCAGGAGGCTACCGTGCGCTGGCCGAAGGTGGCCGATACCTGGAAGGACTTGGGCACCGTGCAGGCCTGTTTGCATGAGGCCGAGGCCGCCTTGGTGTCGCTGGAGCGCGCCCTGGCCATCGAGCCGACGTTTACCGCCGCCCGGCTGGGGCGGGCGCTGGCGCTGCAGGAATCGTTTAGCATTCCCGAGGCGGTCGCCGAATACGAGGCGGTGCTGCGCGCCGAGCCCGCCCATCCCGAGGCGGGCAGCGCGCGCCTGCTGTGTTTAAATTATTTGGATACAGTTAGCGCCGAGGCTTTGCGCGAGGCTCATTTCGCCTACGGGCGGGCGCAAATAGCCGGGCTGGCCACGCGACCGGCACCTCGAGGACAAGTTTCGGCCGGCGGGCGCCCCCTGCGCGTGGCGGTGCTATCGGGTGATTTTCGCCGGCATGCCGTGGCGTCGTTTTTCGAACCTCTTCTGGCGCATCCGCGTCCCGCCGGTATCGAGGTGTGGCTGTACCATGATCACACGGTGGTCGATGAGGTCAGTGGGCGTCTGCAGGGCTTGGCGACCCAGTGGCGGCATATCGGCGGGCTGGCGAACGGGGCCGTGGAGGCGATGCTGCGCGCCGACTCTCCCGATGTGTTGATCGATCTGGCCGGGCATACGGGGTTGAACCGCCTGCCCCTGTACGCAAAGCGGGTGGCGCCCGTGCAAATTTCCTACCTCGGTTATCCCAACACCACGGGTCTGGCGGCGATGGATTACCGTCTGACCGACGCCTTTGCCGACCCCGTTGGACTTACCGAGTCTTTGCATACGGAGCAGCTGGTGCGTTATTCGCCCTGCGCCTGGGCTTACCAACCGCCGGTTGACGCGCCGGTGCCTGCGCCGCCCCCCTGCGCGGGAGGGGCGCCGGTGACGCTTGGATCATTTAACAATCCGGCGAAGCTGAGCGGGCAAACGCTGCGGTTATGGGCGCGGATTTTGCAGGCTGTGCCCGGCTCGCGCTTGTTGCTCAAGGGCCATGGGTTCGATGGCGCAGCAATGCGGGATCGTATGGCTGCCCGTTTTTCCTCGGTGGGAGTGGATGCCGCCCGGGTGGAGATGATCGACCGTACGCGCTCGTCGCAGGCGCATCTGGAGCTGTACGCCCGGGTAGATGTGGCGCTCGACCCGGTGCCCTATCACGGCACCACGACGACCTGCGAGGCCCTGTGGATGGGGCGTCCGGTCGTCACGCTGGCAGGTGAAGAGCACCGCAGTCGGGTCGGGGTTTCTCTGCTGGCCGCCTGCGGGCACCCCGAGTGGGTGGCTGTATCCGAAGATGAGTACGTGCGTATCGCTGTGGGTTTGGTGGCGGACCCTGTCGGGCTGGCCAACATAGGCAGGGACCTGCGCGGGCGCATGGCGGCCGGGGCAATGCTGGACCATGCCGGGCAGGCGGTACGGTTTTGGTCGGCTGTGACCGGTTGCGCCCACGGCACTATTGCGAGTGACGCCTGAGCCGAAACGGTAGTGGGTTTCAGGTTTACGGCAGGAGGGCCGTAAGGGCGAGAGGTGCTCCTTTAGCCCTGTAAATGGGCGCCTTTTCTAGGCCGCACCGCACTCGTCATGACATTCGTGTGTATGCGTAAAGTGTTTTATAGGGATTACTTTTTTTAACTTATACATTAATTAATTTTATTTTATTAGTTTCTAAGTATTTGTTTAATATTGGATTCTATTTTCGGTGTTTCTTAAATGGACGCAGCATTGTTCAAAGACCTACATTTTCCTGGTGATTCCTCGTGGGGGCGATTTGGGGCATTATTGCGGTGGTTAACCCATTGTAAGACGGTCGAAGCCATCCCGACCAAACTGGGTCTTTTAGGCATGGGCAGGAAGAAGCCATTGAGTCCGTATGGATGAACTCGAGCCGACCGATTTACATCTGTAAATTCGGGTGTGGTGGGAGGCAGAAGTCATGCCAACCGAAACCCGAACTTACCCCGACGACTTTACACAGTCCCTGAAATCAGTCCGTGCGACGCTTCTAGGAAGCGGTATTGCTAACCTTATCAGGCCTGTCCGAAAAGAGTGCAAAGTCACTTCCACCGAGCGCAGATAATTCGAATCGTAATTACGCCAAAGAAGTCGCCAATTTTGCTAGTGGCAGTGACGATAGCTTCGCCGATATTGACCTGTCTCTCGTGCTCGACCGCTACTTTGGTCTTCGGGCAGGCTATTTTGAGCGATGGTTAAACGGCTACACGGATTGACCGCCGACTTTCGTGGCTTCCAATTAAATCCCCGACGCACTTCCGCTCGCCTAGACGTTCGGGCCGATCAGCCGACTGCCCTGGCGGCGAGCCACCACCGCAGCCACCGCCTCCCGGCCCATCTGCCGATAATTATAACGCAGCCGCAGCACCTGCCCCCGGATTTCCCCGGTGCCCTGCATGCCTGCCAATGTGATCTTCCCCTTGGCCCCGCGCCCGCCCCGGGCCAATTCCTCGGCCAACATCACCGTCACGTTGTCCTCGGCGCAAACCAGGCCAAACCGGCCGGTTAACCCGCGCAACTTGCCCACCGACGCCGCTCGGGCCTCCGGGGTGGAGCAGTCGAGCGACTCCACCGCGGGCCAACCCTCAGCCTTGGCCTCCGCGCCCAAGGCTGCGCCGGCCGCATCCACCGCCGGGTCGCCCGCAAACGGCACCCCCAAAAACACCCGCTCGCAGCCCTCGGCGCGCAGTTGCCCCAACAGCACCCGCGCCCCCGCCGCGAAATCCGGCGCAAGCGAATCGAGTTCGCCCAATTGCGAACCCCGCGCCAACAGCAGGCGCGGCACCGCCGGAAAGCGCGTCGTCGCGATCAAGGTCTCCGCCCAAAGGTGGTCCAATAAAATCCCCGCACACAGCCGCGGCACCGCGTCGGCCAGGCGTTGCAACTCCTCCGCTTGCACCGCTCCCGGGGCAAACGCCGGCGGGTGAGCCGGCGTGGCGTGCTCCACCAGTTTTTCCGAGGACAAAAACATCAGCGGGCAGCCCAGTTGGGCGCAGCTCTCCGACACCCCCTCGATGATCTCCTGGTAGAGCCGGCTCCAGCGCTGGATTTGGCGCCCGAGCACCACGATCGGCAGCCCCGCCGCCGCCTGCGAGCCGGCGTGCACCGGGTAAAACCGCCCATTCGGGTGCTGCCAGGCCTTGCCCTCCCGCACCAGGCGCTGGAGCAGCCGCGACACGGTGGCAAACGACAACCCCAGCTCGTCCCCCAGTTGGCGTACCGCCGGCAGCGGAGCGGACACTTCCAGGCTTTTGTTTTCCAACATCCGCAGCAGCGTCAGTTCGGCCTCGCGGGCCCGCAGGGTGGGTTTTTTCGGCATAACCTCAAAGCGGACCAAACCTTTGTTATTTGCAACAAAAATAAAGTGTTGCTTTCTGCCATCGGCTTGGTCTGTCTCCACCCATGTCCACCACCTTGCTCATTTTGGCAGCCGGTATGGGAAGCCGCTACGGCGGCCTCAAGCAGCTCGACTCCGTCGGGCCCTCCGGGGAAACCCTCCTTGACTACTCGATTTTCGACGCGATTCGCGCCGGTTTCACCCGAGTGGTCTTTGTCATCCGGCGCGATTTCGACGCCGAGTTCCGCGCCAAGATCGGCAGCCGCTACGAAAACCGCATCGACGTCGATTACGTCTATCAGGGCCTGGACACGCTGCCCGCCGGTTGCAGCGTTTCGGCCACCCGCACCAAGCCGCTCGGCACCGGCCACGCCATCTGGTGCGCCCGCGATGCCGTCAAAACCCCCTTCGCCGCGATCAACGCCGACGACTTTTACGGGGCCGACGCCTACCGCTCGCTCGCCCACTTCTTCGCCCAGTCCGCCCCGTCCGCTGGCCGGCAGAATTTCGCGATGGTCGGATACCGCCTCGACCGCACGCTCTCCGATCACGGCACCGTCGCTCGCGGGGTCTGCGCCACCGACAGCACCGGCCACTTGCAGTCGATTATCGAATGCGTCGGGATTGAAAAAGCCCCTGCCGGCGCCCGCTATAAAGATGCGGCCGGCGAATGGGTGAACTTCTCCGGTGCGGAAACCGTCTCGATGAACTTTTTTGGTTTTACCCCGGCGATTTTCTCCATGCTGGAGGCCGGCCTGATCGAGTTTTTAAACACCCGCGCCGCCGTCGACGACAAGGCCGAGTATTATATCCCCTCGGCTGTCGCCGGGATGATGGCGGCCAACACCGCCCAGGTTAAAGTGCTCACCAGCAGCGGCTCCTGGTTCGGCGTCACCTACCGCGATGACAAGCCCCTCGTCACCGCTGAGATCGCCAAGCTCGTCGCCGCCGGCGAATACCCCGCGTCCCTGTCCGCGCAATAACCCGTAGTTACAGTACCCCATGAAAATCCTCATCACCGGCGGCTCCGGTTTTATCGGCAGCCACCTCGTCGAGCATTACCAAAACCAGGCCGAGGTCGTGGTGTTGGACAACTTCCGCACCGGCCATCGCAAAAACCTCGCCGGCCTGAAGTGCGAGCTGATCGAGGGTTCTATTCTCGATAAGGCCTTGCTCGACCGCGTGATGGCGGGGGTTGACTACGTTTTCCACCTGGCCGCGCTGGTCAGCGTGCCCGAGTCGATGTCGCTGCACGCCGAGACGGTGGAGATCAACGTCCAGGGCCTGCTCAACGTGCTCGCTGCCGCCAAAAAGCACGGGGTGAAAAAACTCTGTTTCGCCAGTTCGGCCGCCGTTTATGGGGAAAACCCGGTGCAGCCCAAGGTCGAGACGATGACGCCCGACCCGCGCAGCCCGTATGGGATCACCAAACTCGACGGTGAATATTATTGTTCCCTGTATAGTCGCGAGGGCTGGCTCGAAACCGCCGCTCTGCGTTTCTTTAATGTTTTTGGCCCGCGCCAAGATCCGTCCGGCGCCTACGCCGCCGCCGTGCCGATTTTTATACAGAAGGCCCTCGCCGGTCAGCCGATCACCATCTTTGGCGATGGCGGCCAGACTCGGGATTTTATTTATGTGAAAGACATCGTCGGCGCGCTCGCCTTTTTGGCGCAGAGTCCCGGAGTCACCGGAGTATATAACGCCGGTTATGGTCAATCGATGAGCATTGCCGAACTCGCCCGGATCATCCTCGCGGAGTCCGGTTCGGTTTCGGAGATCAAAAACGCGCCGGAACGCACCGGCGACATCCGCCACTCTCAAGCCAGTCCGGCCAAACTGATGGCCGCCGGTTGGAAGCCCGCCCACGGAGTGATGAACGGCCTCAAGGCCACCCTGGCTGCCACTGCGGTGACCTCGCCGCAGGCCTAACGGCCGCACCGCATTCGGAATTTTTATATACAATAATCACTCATTCAATCCGTTCTCAAAATGAGTTGAATTGGCCGAGGACGGCCAACGCTACACCGCTTGCTTTTTGTAGGGTTGGCCGTCCCTGGCCAATGCCGAATTGCCGTCATATTTTAATCAAGAATTAGCATTACGCCTGAATCACATGTCCCCTGCTACCACTCTTTCTCTCGACGAAATGCGCGCCATCGCCGCCCAGTTTGCCCTTCACGGCAAGCTGGTGAGTTTCGACCGCTACGGCAGCGGTCATATCAACGACACCTACGCGCTCTGCTTTGACCAAGCCGGCGCACCCGTTCGCTATATCTTTCAGCGGGTAAATCATAATATCTTTAAAAACGTGCCCGAGTTGATGGAAAACATCAGCCGGGTGACCGCCCACGTAGTCGCCAAAACGGCCGGTGGCGACAGCCGGGCCGCACTCACCTTGGTGCTCACCCGCGACGGCGCCCCGTTTTATAAAACTGCCTGCGGTAATTTCTGGCGCGTTTATCTTTTTATCGAAAAAGCCCGCACCTACGATGCGGTAGAAAAACCCGCCCAGGCCCGTGAGGCCGCCCGCGCCTTCGGTCTGTTTCAGCAGGCCTTGGCCGACCTGCCCGGTACTCGCCTCCACGAGACGATCCCCAACTTCCACAACACCGTGTCGCGTTTCGCCGCGTTGCGTAAAGCCGCCGAGGCCGACGTCGCTGGGCGCAAAAAAGAAGTGCAGGCCGAACTCGATTTCGCTTTCGCTCGCGAGGCCGATGCCGGCCGCCTGCTCGCGCTGGTCGCCGCGGGGAAAATTCCCGAGCGCGTCACCCACAATGATACTAAATTGAATAATGTGATGCTCGATGACGCCACCGGTGCAGGCATCTGCGTGATCGACCTAGATACCGTCATGCCCGGCCTGTCGCTCTATGATTTCGGTGATTTGGTGCGTTTCGCCGGCAACACCGCCGCCGAGGACGAAATTGATCAGGAGAAAATCCAAGTTTCACTCCCCGTGGTGGATGCGATTGTGGAAGGCTATATTGCCGGTGCTGGCGATATTCTTACTCCGGCTGAGTGGGATAATCTGATTTTCGCGGGCAAGCTGATGACCTACGAGGTCGGTCTGCGTTTCTTAACCGATTACTTACAAGGCGACGTCTATTTCAAAACCAAACGCCCAGGCCATAACCTCGACCGTGCCCGCAACCAGTTGCGTCTGGTGGCCCGGATTGAAGCGGCCGACAAGGAGTTGCAGGCGATCGTCGCCCGTCATCGCGGCAAGAAATAATACTTAGTCGGCAGTAACATTCTATCGGTCGGAGCCAATCAAGGCGGTTTAACCGCAAAAGAACGCAAAGTACGCAAAGAACCTACACTGTAGTTCTCTGCGAACTCTGCGTTTTTTGCGGCTAAAGGGTTCGAGTCATTGAGTTGATATTAAGACTAGGGCTAAACCCCAACGCCGTACTGCACATGCCCGAGCCCGAATCCTTTGTCTCGCGAAGGGAGCGAAGCCGGAAGAAGTACCAACCCCAAAGCAACTCAGGCAGTTCCTTCGCTCCCTTCGAATACTTCGCGAGACAATCGGGTTTTATCCGACATCTTGAATGTTACTACTTAGAGCCTGTCCCGAAAGCATAAAAACCTAGCAGTGAACTATTAGCATAAGTTTAATGATGCCTAAAGAGGGGTAATTCCCTGGTTTTGGTCAAAAAAAGGGTTCTTCACGGAATACTGTGGGTTAGGGCTGGGGGGAAATTAGGCTCGAGGTCGAGTTTACCACAAAAGAAAAGAATACGGGTGCGATAGTTTTCGAACTTACGGAAGCCACGAGCATCGGCTTTAATTGCTTGGATTTTTGAATTAAAACCCTCGGTGAGTGCATTCGAAATACGGTGCTTAAAGTAAGTCAGTAATCCGGCCAGATGGGCTTTTAGTGACTTTGCTACTTTTTTGACTCTGGGCAGGCGGCTACTCATAACCGAGCGATACCACAGCTGGAAGAAAGTATTACCCGCATCGGCGTTGGGTTGTCCCCAAAACTCGACCAGCTGCTCTTTATAAGCCCATGCCTTGGCCGTACGAAGATTGGACTCCAGCAGCGCCTCGAAGTGCTCTTTGCGGTCATCAGGAACGATGCCATGCAGCCAAAGAAAGCGAGTGCGTTTTAAGATGTCATCGCCTTTGGCAGCGAGTTCAGCGGCCTCATCCCGGCGGGTATGATCGACCGCCTCGTTCATAGGCTTTGAAACATGAAAGCGGTCGTGAACGATGTCAGCGTTGGGCGCGGCCTGGTGGGTGGCGGCGATGAAGGATGCACCCATGTCCATCGCGACGGCTTCAATCCCGTCAATTTGCTCCTTTGATAATGATGCCCAAAGCTTTAACCCACTCCCTGTATCCCGGCCTGGAACCACGTCCAGTACCCGCCGACCGGTGAGATCGGTCATCAATGAAACGTAGCTTTGACCGCGCAAAAAACTCTTTTCGTCTAAGCCAACTCGGGTGATGCCGTCGAGGTTTCGCCGCGCCAAGCCTCGCTCAACAGCCTGATCGATTATACGTTGTACACTATCCCAATGAAGTCCCAGCAACTCGGCGGCTTGGCTTAGCGATCGGCTAGAGGCGATCACGGCCACGGCAAAGCTTTCAAAAAGCGAGGTGAACCGCGAGCCTGGTTCGGCCCACGGCACGTGCATCGTTTTAACACCATGCTCCTCGCAATCGCAGCGGGGCACCGCGCACCGCAGTTCGAGTCGATATTGCATCACATCACGGTGACGCCAACTCCGCTCCTTCATTCGGTCGTAAATAGGCATCAACTGACCGCACACTGGGCACGGCACCTTGGCCCCGTCTGGCCATCGTAACCAGACCGTCACGTTTAGTCCGAGAATGTCTTCCTCCACTTTGGTTACTTCCCACGGTTCCGGCAGCAACAGCAACCGCCGGTAATGTTCATGTGCGCTTATGCTCATCTTTACTTTTTAGCTGCTTTTATGCCCGAACCCACAACAAAACGGGAAGAACCAAAAAAAGCCGCTATAATCGGCCATGAAGTCAAAACCCGTATCCGCCACCTCGGCCATTGCCCTGCAACGCTGGTTGCGTCCGGCGCTAACGCCAGTCGGTGCCAATAAAGATTACGCCGAGTTTCGCCAGCAATTGGAAGGACTCGACGCGTTGTTGCGTGGCAGCCACTTGGAGACGATGGCGATGGACTTTGCCAAGGCGGGGGCAGGCCAAGCCAGTGTCGCACAACTACGCCAGCGTATGGAGTTTGCGCTCAAAGCGTTACGCTTTGAAGTGTTGCGGGTGCATTTGGGCAACATATCCTTTCGCGAGCTTTCCCGTAGCATTGCCTCAAGTGATTTACTGGCGGATTTTTGCGGTGTTCGCACGCTTGAGGGAATCAAGGGGGCGTCCAAAAGTGTGCTGGAGCGGGCCTCGAAGTTTTTCACCGCCGAACAGGTGCGCTGGATGGGGCAAGTGTTGGTGGAGATGTGCGGCGAGAAGGATCGCGCCACTGAACTCGGGTTGAGCGCGCCGCTGGACATGGATGTTTGCCTCATCGACGGCACGTGCTTGGAGACCAACATCCACTTCCCGGTGGACTGGGTGCTGTTGCGTGATGTGTCCAAGACTTTGCTCAAGGCCATGATTTTAATCCGCCGCGCTGGACTGCTCCACCGTATGCCTGAAGAGCCGGAGTGCTTTGCCAAGCAGATGAACAAGTTGTGCATGTCAATGACCCACGCAGGCCGCCGCAACGACGCCAAGCGCGCGCGTAAACAGATCCTGCGCAAGATGAAGACGCTGTTACGCACGATCGGAGAACATGCCCGCCGCCACCGCGACCTGTTGGCGCAGAAGTATAGCCAAACCCATTACAGCCAACGCCAAACCAAGCGGATAACCACCCGCATCGACGCTATGCTCGGCCAACTGCCCGCCGTCATCAAGCAGGCCCACGAGCGCATCATCGGCGGACGCCCGGTGCCCAACGACCAAAAGATCCTCAGCGTGCATGAACTTGATGTGAACGTACTGGTTCGCGGCAAAGCAGGGAGCCAAGTCGAGTTTGGCAACTCGTTGCTGTTGAGCGAGGCGCTCTCCGGTTTAATCACCGACTGGCAACTCTACCAGGGCGCGGCTCCGGCAGAATGGTGCCAACTCGAGGAAAGCCTGGCGCGGCAGAACCGCTTTGACCTGAGTGCGCCGATTAGCGCGGTCGGCACCGACCGCGGCTTCGCCACCAAAAAAACTTCCGCAATGCTCAAGCAACAAGACGTTTACGATGCGGTATGCCCGCGTGATCCGCACGCGCTCAAGGAGCGTTTGAGCGAAAAACGCTTCGCCCAATTGCAGCGGCGCCGTTCGGCGACCGAAGCGCGCATTGCGATCCTCAAACAACGCCTCGGCGGACGCTTGCGCTGTAAAGGGTTTGCCAACCGCTACCGTTCGGTGGGTTGGAGTGTACTCGGTCACAACCTCTGGCTGGTGTCACGAATCCTTGCCGAGGAAATAACACTTCCGCTGGCCGCTTAATTCAATTTTCCGGCAAAAATGTGAATAACCCTGGGGCTCGCCCCGGCTTTGCCGTACCTTACTACCGCGCTTGGGGGCGGGAAAAATCGATTCGGGCCGCCGTTTAACGTCGCTGGGGTGATTCGTGCCACCTCGTTCGCCCGCAATCCCAATGGACCTCTGCGCACTTTTTAAAAATCCGGAAATTTGGGACAGGCTCTACTTATTACACAATCGAACCCATGACGATCAACTGTCCGTGCTTTGACGCAATTTACCTGTTCAGCTGGGCGCACCGTCCGGCGGTCGCCGAGCCGGTGCTGACTCTGCACCAGGCGTGGAAAGGCCCTGAATCAAATGACGGCGGTACCGTCCGGTTTGCCTGGTATGGCCGGGATTTATTGGTCCAGGCCATCCTGCCGGATCAGGATATATTCAATCCCGCCACCGCCTTTAATGAAGAAGCGTATTTGGTGGGCGATGTGTTTGAGGTTTTTATCAAACCGGTGGGCCAGGAGGCTTATTATGAATTCCACGTCACGCCGGGAAATCAGCAATATCAAGTGCGTTTCCCGCAGGATAAAGCCGGGGTGAGGGAAGGGGAAGTCCACGCCTTTACCTTTATGGATCTGCCGATCGCCAGTGGGGTGGCGATTAATCGTAAGAATAAACAATGGACGGTCTGCGCCCAGATTCCTCTGGGGCCGTTGAGCGAGCACGAAGCCGTGCGGGTGGGCAGCGAGTGGCTGGTTTCCTTTTCGCGTTATGATTATACGCGGACTCCCACCGGTCTGGTGATTGTGAGCGGCGAGCGGGAAAGCGTCTATTTCTGGCGGTTAGGAATGCACTTCTTCTTCGGTGGATCTTCTTCCCCTTAAAAAGAGTAATACTCTTCTTCCGTGGGTGGGTTTTCTTCCCTGTCCGGCTGGGGATATGAGGGGTGCGAATGGGTGGAGATTGAACCGGCGGGACGCTTGGCGGATGCACAGCGATGCATCCAACCGGTTCACGCAAGTGTTTGCACTGTGTCGATTTCTTTCTGCCCGACGCGCATAACCGCGAGCGTCAGCGCTACTGCGGGAAGCCGGGATGCCGACGGGCGAGCCGGGCGGCCAGTCAGGCCAAATGGTTGGCGAAGCCGGAGAACCTCGACCACTGGAAAGGCCCAGAAAATGTCCAACGGGTGCAGGAGTGGCGGAAGGCCAATCCGGGGTACTCAAGGCGGAGGGGGCCGCGACGGCGGGTGGCGTTACAAGACATCCCAACTACGCAATCCGTTGTGCACCAGCCTAAAGCCGAGCCGGTCGCCGAGGTGGCGTTACCGAATCCCTGCGTGCCGTTACAAGACAGATGGGAGTCGCAAAACCCTGTGCTCGTGGGGCTTATCGCGCAGTTCGCCGGAGTGACGTTACAAGAGGACCTCGAACCCATGCTGCGACACCTGCAATCCCGGGGGCGGGTGATCCTGGGCATCGACGTCCAGCCGCCCGATTATGCAAAAACAACCGATCGATCGCGAACAACTCCGGCGCACGCCGGCCCAGTTTAGCTGGCTGGACCACCGGCTGGTGCGGGGCAATTACCTGGGGCGGGCCAGTGCCCCCGCCTGGGGCCTCTATCTGGTCCTGGTCACCGTGGGCGACGCCGACGGGCTGAGTTACTACGCCACGCGCACCCTGGCCCGGCTGCTCACGCTCAGCGAGGACGGCCTGGTCGAGGCGCGCCGGCAGTTAATCGAGGCCGGGGTGATCGCCTACGCCGCGCCACTTTACCAGGTGCTCTCCTTGGACCGGGGCAGGCCAACGCACACGCTGGCGGCAACGCCGCCGCCGAGCCGGGAGGTGGGCGCGTGATCGATTACGAACTGTATTGCCGGATAAAACAGGCGGAGGCGGCCGGTCACAGTGCGCCGCAAATCGCCCGCTCGCTCCAGTTGCACGTGCAGACGGTGAGGCGCTGGCAGGCGCAGGAAAAGTACGTGCGCAGCCAGGCCGCGCAGGTGCCTAGGCCAAGCAAGCTCGACGTGCACAAGCCGGCGATCGCGCGCTGGCTGGAGGCCCATCCGTTCACCGCCATGCAGCTCTGGCAAAAGGTGCGCGAGCGGGGGTACACGGGCGGGTATTCAATTTTGAAAGACTACGTGCGGCGGGTGCGGCCGAGGAACCTGGAGGCGTTTCTTACCCTCAAGTTTGCCCCCGGCCAGACCGCGCAGGTGGACTGGGGCAGTTTTGGCGCGGTGGAGGTGGACGGCACCCGGCGGGCTTTAAGTTTTTTCGTCATGGTTTTGGGGTACAGCCGGTTCCTGCATGTGGAATTTACCCTCGGGCAGGGCCAGGAGTGGTGGCTGGGCTGTCACCGGCGCGCCTTTGAAAAACTCGGCGGGGTGCCGCGCGAGGTGATGGTGGACAACTGCAAGACGGCCGTCCTCTCGCATGTGCCCGGGACCGACCCGGTGTACAACGCCCAGTACCTGGACTTTGCCCGGCACTACGGGTTTACGATAAAAGCGTGCGGGCCGGGGCATCCGCAGTCCAAGGGCATGGTGGAAAACGCGGTGGGTTACGTGAAAAAAAGCTTCCTTGGCGGGCGGCAGATGAACGGGTTTACCGAGCTGGGGCCGGCCGCCAGCTTGTGGCTGGAAACGGTGGCCAACGTGCGCGTTCACGCTGAAACCCAGGGCCGGCCGGTGGACCGGCTGCCCGAGGAGCGCGCTGCGCTCCTGCCGCTTAACCCGGTGGCCAGTCCGGCGGTGCGCACCTTAAGCGTGCGGGCGTCGCGGCGGTGCCGGGTGAGTATCGAAACGAACCGCTACTCGGTGCCCACGAAGTTTGCCGGGGCGCTACTCACCGCGCAGATCGAGGGGGCGCAGGTGAGGTTTTATGCGGACCGCACCCTGGTGGCCGAGCATGCCCGCAGTTTTGCCCGCCGCGCCGATGTGGAAAACCCCGAGCATGTGCGCGAACTCGAGGAGCGCAAACGGCAGGGGGCGCGGCAGCGCCTGCGGCTACGGTTTTTGGAACTGAGCCCGGCGGCACCCGCCTACCAACGGGGGCTGGAGGAGCGCCGGCTCAACGCGGGACACCACCTGGCGACTATCGTGGGTTTGGTGGCCCTGTATGGAACGGAGGCAGTCGGCCGGGCGATCGAAAGCGCCCATGAACTCGGCGCCTACTCCAGCGATTACATCCTCAACTTGCTCGAACAACGCGCGCGGGCCTTGCCGCAAGCCGGGCCGATCCACCTCACCCGCGCCGACGCGTTGGCCGCACTGGAACTCGAACTGCGTCCCCCGGATTTAAGCCCCTATACCCAATGAAAACAGAACCCGAAAAACCCGATTTATTAAAAGACCAGCTCAAGTATCTGAAACTCGGTTACCTGTTGCGTCACCACGGCGAACTGACCGCCGAGGCGGCCAAGGCGCGCTGTTCGCACGCCGAATTTTTACGCCGACTGGTGCAGGCCGAGACCCAGGACCGCCAGATCCGGGCGCTGGAGCGGCGCATCCAGGCAGCGCGCTTCCCGGTCAAGAAAACCGTCGACCAGTTCCAGTGGGACTGGCCCAAGGAGTTGAACGAAGCGCAGGTGCGGCACCTCTTCGAACTGGGTTTTGTGAAGGAGCGCACCAACGTGGTGTTTTGCGGTGGTGTGGGGCTTGGGAAGACACATCTCGCGAGCGCGTTGGGCTACGCGGCCTGCCAGGCGGGTTACACGGTGCTGTTTACGACGGCGGTGGACGCGATCAACGCCCTGGTCACCGCCCAGTCCCTGCACCGGTTGCAAGCCGAGTTGAAGCGTTACATGACCCCTGCGGTGCTCGTGCTCGATGAGGTCGGCTACCTGCCGCTCGACAAGTCGGGGGCCGACCTGCTCTTCCAGATCGTCAGCCAACGCTACGAACGCGGCTCGCTGATCGTCACCACCAACAAGGCCTACAAACACTGGGCAGGGATCTTTAACAACGACGCTGGCATCACCGCGGCGATCCTGGACCGCCTACTGCACCGGGCCCAGACCGTCGTCATCGAGGGCAAATCCTACCGCATGAAAGACCGCCTGGCCGACGAACCCGCAAGCTGACCAGTCTCGAAAGCCGGCCCCTGGCGGGGCCGGTCATCGGCTTTTACGACAGGTGATTTTGTAACCGCCAGAAATAGACGGTGTTCGCGCCGCCGCTCACATGGTGATTGAGAATTATTCATCTTCCCCGCACCGGGAGCTTTCGTTTCACCGCCAGCAGGAGTGGTCCCGCGTACGGCTTGGTTAAATCCGAGCTGAAAACAAAAGCTCTTCGCGATCCCGTTACGTCACGGAGCCAAGAATCTGGCCGCCTGCACGGCGTAGCGGGACGACGGAGTCGTTTCGAGTCGGAGGGATGGACTAGCTTCTGTTGAACGCACGGAGCGCCGAGCTTCAGCTCGGCCTGAGCGGGCCCCCGCCCAAAGGCCTCGAGCCGAGCTGGAGCTCGGCGTTCCGGTTACCCGCCCAGCCGCTGGATGCGACCGGTTACATCGGCGCGTAACCGGTCGATATAGCCCTGCGTGTAGCCGGCCAGATCGAGCGTCGGCGCGGTCACCAGTGGCGTCAGGTCCATCGCCCAGGTGATGCCCTCGGTTTTGTCGGAGGCGTGCGAGGTGTGATAAGTGGCGTTGGCCGCGCGTCGGCCGATCGTGGCCAGGTCGTAGCGTTTGCCGCCGCTGATCTGGGAATCGAACACCTTTAACAAATCCGCGGCCAGTTCGAGCCGGCGGCCGGAATCGAGCGCGACCTTGTCGGTGTCGATCATCCAGTCGAGGTCGCGCCAGACTTCGCAACCGAGCACGCGGCGCGGGCGGCGCTCCACGGGCAGCGCCCGAATCGCCTCCAAACACCGCGCCAGCACGCCGATGTGGGTGTCGTGTTTGTCGGCGGGTTGGTGCAGATAAACCACCTCGGGCTGACAGCCGGCGAAAATCGCCAGCAGGTCGGCGGCGACCCCGGGTTGCCCGGGGCGCTTCACCTCGGCGCTGGGGTGGGCGAGTTGAATCTGGATCGCGTAGCTCCCGAGATCGGCGGCCTTGCGCTGTTCGAGGCGGCGGATGTCCTGCATCTGCTCGTCGGTGTAGGCGGCAAAGGGACCGGTGCGGGAGGAGCCGGCGCCGTTGGTCACGACCACCCCGCCGAAGGCCTTGCCTGGGGTGTCGAGGCAGTCACAGATGCCCGCGTGGGCCATGATCTCGATGTCGTCCTGGTGCGCGCCGATGCACAGGTGGGTGACCTTGGCGAGCGCGGCGGCGGGCGGCAGCGCGCCACCGGGGACATAGACGTCGGCTTTGGGATGGGAAAAGTTCATCGGGAAGGGAGCTAGGAGCTGGGAGCTTTGAGTTGGGAGTTGGGAGGTTTTAGCAGGACGCAAGGTTAGCGGCTGCGCAAACGGGGGTGAGGGCGGGCAGGCTGGCGGCGGCGACCGCCTGGCCGTGGCGTTTATCTTTTTCGTCGGGCATGGTCAGGCGCAGCCCGGCGGCGAGTTGCGGGAACTCGGCGCGGAGGACTTCGCCGGCTTTTTCCAAAATCACTTCGCCTCCGCTGCCCGTGGTCACGCGACCAAGGACGAGCAGGTTGCGGAGCTCGTAAAACTCGGCGTAGTGGGCGATCGAATAACCGAGCATGACGCCGATGCTCTCGTAAATGGCCAACGCCCGGTCGTCGCCGGCCGCCATCGAGGTCTGCACCACCACCAAGCGCTCGGCCAGCGGCATGGCCTCCGAGAAGACGATGCCGGCGCGTTGGGCCAGGCGGTTGACGCCTTGCTGGGAGAAATATTGCACGCCGCAGCCCCGGTCCCCCGACCACTCGTCCACCGCCGCCTCCTCGGCGTAATCGATCGGAGCAAAGGCCAGCTCGTTTAACCAGGGGGTGATTCCTCCTGAGGGGGTGACGTAACCGCCCGCCATACTGGTGCCCATCGACACGCCGAGCACCGCGTTGTCGCCCAGCGACATCGAGCCGGCCAGGGCGGTGACTTCGCCGTCGTTGACGACCTCGAACGGGATGCCGTTCCAGCGCGTCTGCAGGTCGAAAAACATCCGGCGGATGTTCGCCTCGAAGCGGTCGCGGGGTACGCCGCGGAACAGCGAGGCGACGCGGACCTCGTTGTTCACATAAACGCCGGCCGAGCTGCCACCAATTGCGTCCACCCGGGGCAAGTGGGCTGCGGCGCGCAGTAGGGAATCCTGCACACCCTCGATGTGGTAGGTGGGGTCGGCCTGGAAATACGGGTCCCAGCCGATCTCCTCGGAGAACACCACTTTGCCGTCGATCAGCGCGGCCACCTTGCGGTCGCTGCCACCGAGATCGAAGCCGATGCGGCAGCCGTCCAAGTTGCGGCCGATCGGCAGCCCGGTGGATTTTTCCTGGGGCAACTCGTCCCAACCACAGGCCTCCACCGCGAAGGTTTTGCCGTAAACTTCGTCGCCCATGAAACGGTGATCAAAGGCCCGCGCGCCGGTGGGCGAGTAGACCTCATTGAGATGAGCAGCGACCTCCGCAGCCCCGGCCAACCGCACGCGGCATCCGCCGCGCTGCCAGAGCAGGAACTTGAGCAGGCGCTCCACGTACCGGAGGGTGAGGGCGGCCTGGGGATGGTTGGCTGGCAGCACCTCGCCTTGCCAGACCGAGGCTTCGCCGTCGGCCCGGACCAAGGCGAGTGCGAGTGCCCGGCGGTCAGGCGTGGCCGCGACCACTGACTTATAGGCCCGGTTCCAGAGCACCGCCGGGACAAATTCCGTGTTGAGCGTTGGGATAAACTGAGGAGAAGTTTTTAACATGGGAATGAATGAGGGAAATGGGGGGTGTGGAGTTGCGAACAACGCAGCGGGGCTGGGGAGCGGTGACGGCGGTGGTTAGCGGGCGGGAGTCCAGCGGCTGAAACCCTCGATCGCCTCGTAGTCGGCCAGGCCGAGCGCGTCGTAGCTGTGGGAAAGATCGCGGTTCTGCTGCTCGGCCTGCTGCCAGGGCTCGCGCAGACCGGAGGCCAGCGCCGAACTGCTGCGCTGCGAGCGGTGCGGGAAAATCGCCTGGGTTTTTTGGCCGAGCTCGCGCGGGCTCAGCGGCACCACCATGTCCACCTCAGCCACGCCCCAGGGCGTTTCCAGACCGCGGTACAGCCAGACGCGGCAGTCGGCCTGCCAGGTTGCGCTGGCGAGTTGCCCCAGGGCCTGGCGCACCAGGTCAAAACAGACCGCGGTCACCGAGGACGGATCGTCGCGTTCGCCGGTGACAAAAATCTGGTGCGGCTGAATCTCGGCGAGCACCGCGGCGATCGCCTGCAAGTCGGCGGCAGCGGGCTTGAATTGGCGGTAGCGGCCCTGCTCGTAAAAGGGCAGGTCCAGGAAGCGGATACGCACCGCGCCCACGCCGCAGGTTTTGAGCGAGGCGCGCGCCTCGCCTCGGCGGATTAGGCCTTTGAGGCGGCGAACTTGGGCGGAATCGCCGGAGAAGGCTGACTTTTGGCTGATCTGCATACTCACGACCTGGGCGAAGTGTTCCGCCGGGCCGGTTTGGCCGGTGAAACTGCGGGCTAGGTCGGTGACGAAATCGGTGGCCATGAGCGCGTCGGCGTCGGGCACCGCGAGGTTGCCCGAGGTTTGGTAAACCACCGTGACCTGGTGGCCCTGATCGACCAAGCGGCGCAACGTGCCACCCATGCCGAGCATGTCGTGAGACGGCTCCGGGCTAAACACGATGACGCGCTTGCTGGCCGGCTCGGCGCGCTCCGGCCGGTGGGTGTCGTCGGCACCGGGTTTGCCGCCCGGCCAACCGGTGATGGTGTGCTGGAGTTGGTTAAAAATGCGGATGTTTAGCTCGTAAGCCGAGCCCTGCTCGGTGAGCAGATCGGCCATGCCATGCTCGCTGTAATCTTCGTCGATGAGCTTGAGCACCGGGCGGCCGACCTTGAGCGCCAACCACACCACGGCGCGGCGGCTAAGCTCCGGGGTCCACGTGACCGCGCCAACCAACCACGGGTGGCGTTCGCGGGTGAGGGCAGAGGCGGCGGAGTGATCGACGTAAAAGCTCACGTTCGCGTGGCCTTGCAGGAAGCTGGCGGGCAACGTGTCCACCGGTGCGCCCTCGACGGCCTGCGCGAGCACGGCGGCTTTGGGTTCACCCCAGGCCAGTAGCACGATACGGCGGGCATCGCGAATGGTGCCAACGCCCATGGTGATGGCGTGGCGCGGGACGTTGGCCTCACCGAGGAAGTCACGGGCGGCGTCGCGGCGCGTGAGGCTGTCGAGGGTCACTAGGCGGGTGCGCGAATCGCGGCTCGAGCCGGGCTCGTTGAAGCCGATGTGGCCGGTGCGGCCGATGCCGAGCACCTGCAGGTCGAGCCCGCCTGCGGCGACGATTTTTTCTTCGTAGGCGCGGCAGGAGGCGAACACGTCGGCGCGGGCGACGGTGCCGTCAGGCAGGTTGATGTTGGCTGCCGGAATATCGATGTGGTTAAAGAGCTGCTCGTGCATGAAGCGCCAGTAGCTCTCCGGGTGGTCGCGGGTCAGCCCGTAGTATTCGTCGAGGTTGAAGGTGGTGACGTTTTTGAAGGACAGGCCCTCCTCGCGGTGCATGCGGATGAGCTGGCGGTAGAGGCGCACTGGGGTCGAACCGGTGGCCAGACCAAGGACGACGCCCTGGCCGGCGGCGGCGCGTTGGCGGATGAGGGCGGCGATCTCGTTGGCCAATTGCAAGGAGGCCGCGTCGGCGGCGGGGAAGATCTCGGTCCGGATGTGTTCGCGCTGTTGGGATTCGGTGAGGGGAGTGGTCATAAAAAATAAGAGGCTGGCGGTGGAGGGGAGGGGGGAAGTGGCGGCCGACGGGCCGGTGATTCGATGCTTCACACCTTAGACTTTTGAGTTCATTCCGTGAATAGCCAAACCGACTCTAAGTTTAACAAAAATGACAAAATTAAAAAAGCAGGCGTTTGACCGGTTGGCGGTGATTGCCCGGCGCTTGCCCAGCCCGGCCAGCCCGCTCCACGGGGTGCGGCGCACGCCTCCGCCCTTGCCAGAGAACATCATCTGTTTTCAGCGCCGATCGGGGGACGCGCTAAACCACCCGCAAAAAGGCCGGGCGATGCACCATCGTCACGTGCTGATCGTGCCCTTGCGCGGTCAGGCGGTGGTTTGCGCCGAAGACGTCGAGCTACCACTCGGGCCCGGCGAGGGACTGGTGATCTTACCCTACCAGTATCACCATTACCTGCGGCCCGACCGGCGCCTGCACTGGTTATTCATCACATTCGAGTACGCCCAGGGCGTGGCGATGGAGCCGCTCCGCCAGGTGGTGTTTCCGGTGAGCGCGGAGCTGGCGGTGCAACTGGCCGGGCTGCTCAGCGCCCACCGCGATTTGGCCGACCAGGGGATGCCGGAGCTGCGGCTGGCCCTGCTCCTGGCGGAACTCACCCCGCCGCCCGGGCGGAGTGGCGCGGAGGCCAAGCCGAAGGCGCGGCTCGACTTGAAGGTTAACCATGCCGCGCAGCAACGCCGGCCGACCGCCCCGTCGATCCGCGAGTTGGCGGGCGACCTCGGGATGAGTCAGAGCAACCTGCGCACGCGCTTCCGCGCTTCCTGCGGGGTGAGTCTGGGCCGACACATGCGCACCCTGCGCCTAGAGCGCGCCAGCGGGTTGCTGAAGATGAGTACGATTCGCGTTTCCGAAATCGCCGAGCAATGCGGCTTCGCCTCGGTTTTCAGTTTCAGCCGGGCGTTTAAACACCACTACGGGGTCGCCCCGACTGAGTTCCGCGCGAATCGCCCCGCGGTTCAGGCCGGTTCCACGTAGGCAATGAGCCTGGGGTTTGGCCGATTCTTGATCGGTTTTTTTTGGCGAACAGCGACAAACGGAGCGCCTAGCTCCAGCTCGGCGCGGAAAACCTTGGCCGGGGACGGCCAACTCTAGTGTGCCCGGCATGGGCGTGAACTAAACATATGAAACGAAATGTTCGGACTAAGTGACAACAACAGTAGCCAAGACCAAGGCGGGCCTCGCGAGGGGCTCAGCACGAAAGAAGGTGGAGGCAAAGACACGGCCGTAGGAACACGAACAGGCAGCGAGGCCTTGATGCGGGCGATGAGCGTGCTTGGAAACGCAAAATCCAACTGTCACCGAAAGACGCATCGGGTAGAACCTGACGGAACGGGTCGAAAGTTCACGCACCTTACCCGGGGAGATCTCTGGCGCGAGAGCGCTGGAGAAGTCAGCAGAGGCCGTAGTAGTGAAGACGCTTGGGGAAACCCAGGAAGAGCGAAGGGCCGAAGGAGTCAGCCTAAATCCGGCAATAGAAAGTGCGGCCGGCGGGCGTTGCCCGTCGGATAGATGAGGGTGGAGAGTGCTGCGGCAGGCTGAACGGAAGCGCGATCAGCTTGGGGCGGTGGCCAAAGGCGGTTCAGGGCCGAGTACAGGGAAGTTTTCCTGTAAAATCCTCGCTACGATTTGCCCCCAGCGCTGGGCGACACTCCATTGCTCCGCATTATGAAGGATACCATGTAACCATCTGGCCAGCTTTGTGATGAGTTCACTCAGGCGAGGTGCCTCGGCATGGCTCAAGCGCACGTCCAGGCGGCGTTGACCGGAGTGTTCGCTCTGCCGGGTCGCTCCGCAGAGCAGACGGGGACGTGTACTCACCGCCTCGTGGTGCTGACCGGGTTGAAGCAGGCGGTGATAGAGCGTCCACCAGTTGTAAACCAGTGCGGCCAAACGCGCGGCGTGCTGACAGGAGTTTAGCTCCTGGGAGGTAAACCCCGACCAGCTCCACTGGTTCTTGAGCTCGTCGAAGGGGTTTTCCGCGCCCCCACGTTCCCGATACAGGGTGGCAAGGGTAAGGATCTCGTAGGGCAGGCTCGTAACGAGGATCTGATGTTCGTAGATGATCGGCTCGCAGGCGGCCGCGTCGGGGATGTTCAGCAGCAAAGCGTGGTCGGCTTGCTCGCGCACGAGGCGGCGGCGGGCCCGGGGGTGGCGTTGGTCGTTGAGGCGACGGCGCAAGACCACCACACGTCGGGCCCGGTTCCAGCCTTGCAGGCGCAGGCAGCTTTCGCAGCCCTGCCAGCCTTGTCCGGCGTCGGTCCAAGCGGTGGTGGTGGTGCGTTCAAGCGCGGCCACCAGCTCGCGGGCCTTGGCGGTGCGGCGCAGTTTGAACAAATAGTTGAGTTTACGCGCTTCAGCTTCACTGAGCAGCGCCTCCTGGCCATAGGCGCAGTCACCGCGCAAAAGATGGGGCCGGCGCTCGGCTGGCAGTCGGTCGATGAGCGCCCACAGCCCCGCAAAACCATGTCCGGCGGCGGATTGATCGCCGGGGTGCACCTCCACGTCCAGACACAGGCGCAAGGTGGCGATCCAGTAGGTGTGGTAGGCGTGGCTGGGGCGTCCGGGCTTTTGCGGGTTATAGCCGATGCTGGCACCTTCCTGACGTCCATAGATGGGCTTGATGGTGACATCGATGTCGAGGATCCACTGGTTATCCAAAAACCCATGACAGGTTTGGTCGAGGTGACGCCGCAACCAGTCCTGCCCCTGCTCGGCACCGATGCGAGCCAGCGCCCGGCGCACACAATCCTCGCTGACAATCGACTTAAGTCCGAGCAGGCTCGGGGCAATGTCGTCGCCGCGCAGGGCCGCGAGGTGCGCGTAGCGATAGTGCCCGGAGAGCATCCCCAAAAGCAGGGTTCCAATCACGTCGCGAGGGCGGTGTGCGCGGTTGCTGCTGTAACAAAGCGGCGTGTCCGCAACCAGTGCCTCGAAGCCTCCTGTCGCACACAAGTACTGCGTGAAAAACACCAGTGCCCCCAAGGGGCTCACCGGCAACTCTGGGGCGAACTGCGCACGAAAACGTCCTCCGGGTGTATCCACAATCAACACCTCGGCGGCATCGCTTGGCGTTGCCTTGTGATCAGGGTTTTCTGACTCACCCTCGGGGTGAGCTTTTTCCGGCGGTAAAAACGGCGGCATATGACAGCCAAACAATCACCTGCGTGATTTTTGGCTAGTTTCTATTGCCGGATTTAGGCTTAGACAACTTTTGCTTCCCCTTTACTGCGTCCGATCAGGTGGTGTTGCCTGGTTCCAAAATACCGGTCATCGAGATGCTCTGCGGTGTTCCTTGACGAAGTAATGCTACCGCCTTGGCACCCATCTCTCGGAAATCGAAGCGAAGTCGGCTGATTCCGGTGTTGTCGCTTACCGAAGTGCCCATCACGCAGAGAACGCCCGCGTCGGCCGGAAGGTTCCAACCTTCTGCCCGTATTTCCGCGCATAGCCGGACCGCCACGTGATCCTCCGGCACGATGAGGGCCGCACGGGTGTTCCGTTTGAGACTTTTACTGATCACACCCATGTCTGCAGGAACTCGGGGCGTAAGCTTATCCCTGCAACCCAGCAAATCGACGATGGACTCCAATTGCGTGAGAAACTCCTCTACGGCTGGGTCGCCTCCAAACGGCTGCACGGGAATGATTTGGTTAAACCCCTTTCCCAGCAAGTGGGTGATCGCCAGCATGGCGGCAGCAGGGAAATCGGCATACACATTTCTTATGTGCAGGTCGGCCGGTGCCCGGCGATAGAGCAACACCGCCGGCTGCAGTTTGCGCGATACCTGCCTGAGCGCTTCATCGTCCCAGATGTGATCCAAAATATACCCACCCGAGGATTCGCCATGATGGTTAAGAAAGTGCTTTAAAATCGCCTTTTGCTCAGGGGGAAGTGCAAACGACGGCGGCGAGTTCAGATCAGGATGGTTGACCAGTAACTCGTCGTGCCAGAGCAACATTGTGCGGCGTTCTTTGCCACAACCCGTGCTGATTCCCTCCAGAAATTCACGATACAGCGCACTACGCAACTCCACTCGCCGGATAAGACACGCCAACGGCTTAGGACGTTCCAATGAGGCCCGCGCCGAGATCGGATAAAACCGTCCGTTGACCGGATGTTGCCACAGAACGCCCTCCGCGACGAGCCTCATCAAGGTGCGAAATATGGTCGTGCTGGCGCATCCAAATTTAAGGCCCAGCGCACGGGTCGATGGAAGTGCCGTTGCACCCGGAAGTTGGCGTTTAAGAGCTATAATCTCATCGAGCAGGGTCGTCTCATCCACTTCCGAAGGGGTATTCGAGGAGGCCGACTTCGACAGTGTTTTCTTCATGCAACATCGAAAAATTAAACACCTCTGCATGCAACACAATTTGGTCATGTTGCAATAAAACAGCTTGGTACTGGGTAACAAAAACCATTGGTTGGTTTTTAAAACGAAGGCAATGGGGTGAACACCTACCCTCCTCATGTCGACCACCAACATAAAATTTTTAAGTCCCTGTCCCTCATTTCCGTAGTCGCAAGCCGAAGCGAGGTTCAACTTTCACATCTCCTCATGAGCCCCCCTCATTTTACGCCGACTACTTCGGGAAATCAGCTAAGCCTCTTCCCAGGCTTGGCTGGTTTCCTGAAGACTTCTGCCTGGGGCGCTTGGTCGGGTAAACCACGCCGTAAATCCCGCTCGTGTGTGCTATGTCTCCACGACTTATAGACTGCTTGCTGAAAGGCCTGCAAATGGAGGCCTCGGACTGGCATTTCACGGCCGGTAGCCGTCTGTGTTGGCGGGTGTTTGGGAGCGTGGTGTGGTCGGAGAGCGAGCTTTGGTCGGAGCAGGAAGTCTTGGCTGCCTGGCAAGCGCTTTGTCTCGAAAAGGCGAGTAGCGTGCCGTTGCGCGACCGGTCCCGAAGTGCTGACGATCGCACGATTTCTTTTCAATTAGACTCCATGCCGGTGCCGCGCCGTTTCCGCGTCCATGCCAAACGCTGCGAGACTGGTTTTAGTTTTAATTTACGCTTGATTGCGGAGACCGCCGCGACCGTCGATCAGCTGCAATTGCCGGCCGCCCTGGTGGATCTCGTTACCACTCGTGGCTCAGGGATTATTTTGGTCACGGGTCAGACCGGTTCGGGTAAATCCACCACGTTGGCCGCATTGATTGAACTGCTGAACCAGACCCAGCCGATAAAAATCGTCACCTACGAGGCACCCATTGAGGTGATCTTTAATAACCGCCAGGCCTTGGTGCAGCAGCACGACGTGGGCGATCTGGCCTCGTCCCACGTGAGCGATTTTGTGGATTCGGCGAAATCGGCCATGCGTGAGGATCCAGATGTGGTGATGTTTGGGGAGCTTCGCGACAAAGCCTCTATCTCTATGGCGGTCGAGGTTGCGGAAACCGGGCACCTGGTTCTCGCCACGTTGCACACCGGAGACGCAGCCACCGCCATCAGCCGCTTGGTCTCGGCCAACGACATGGGCGACAGTGCTTTTTGGAAATCCAAAGTAGCGTCCCAGCTCATCGCGGTCGTCTCCCAGCGCCTCATTCCGACGCGCTCCGGCAAGCTGAGGGGCAATTATGAACTCCTTATCTGCAATACTGCGATAGCCAACCTGATACGGCAGGAGGATTATGTGCAAATTTCCAGTGCGATGGGCCTGGGTCGCTCCATCGGCATGCAGTCGTTTGACGATCATTTGGCGGCCTTGGTGGCCGTGCGCGATTACACACCTTCCGAAGTTCTCAAATTCGTTCCCGTTCCCCAGGAAACTCTTAGAGTTCTGGTGACCAAGAACTTGGTGAACACACGGGAAGAAGCCGAGCTAAAGAAAAAATATGCGCTTTAATTGTTTAAAACGCGGGTTGTTGGTCACCTTCGCTCTCGCCGCGACTTCTCTGTCGTTTGCGCAAACCCGCGAAAGAGTGGAAACGGCACTCGAAGCACCCGTGACCCAGTTTGTGGTCTCCAACGCTCAGCCTATCGCCGGGGTGATCGACACCCTCTCGCGCACCTACCGCATTCCCATCGTCTTGGACGCCGAAGTGCAGGGCTCGGTCACGGTGCGTACCTACGATACCACCTTGCGTGGGGTACTCGATACGCTGTGCCGCTCGAATGGCTGGCATTACAGCATCGAAGGCAGCGCTGATTACACGTTCGTTATCGTCCGGCGCTTTATCACCCGGATTTACTCGGTTGATTATATCCAGCTGCAGCAAACGGTCTCCTCCTCGGCCAGTGTCTCGGTTTCGAGTGGTACCAGCAGTGGCGGTGGCAGCTCTTCCGATTCTTCCGGTTCTTCCGGTTCCTCGGGCTCCAGCTCGGGCGGAGGCACCGGCAGTTCAAGCGTTTCCCTGTCATCAAGCACGGAAACCGATTTTTGGACCCGTTTTGAGACGGATGCTCGTGCACTGATCAAGGCCGACGAAATAGTGGTGGTCAACAAGTTCGCAGGCGTCCTTCAAGTGCGCGCCACCCCGGAGACGCATGCCCAGATCGAAACTTATCTCAATTCCGTGATGAAGCGGGTGCGCCGCAGTGCCACCATAACAGTGCGACTGTTGCGCGTTGACCTCAATGATTCGAACAAACAGGGCGTGAATTGGGATGTCACCGCTTTCTCTATTGGTTCAGGGAACAATTCCCCGAAGATCGGCCAGCCTTTCCGAGGCGATGCCGGTTTCTCCGGTTTTGGCTCAGACACCAATTTTACGGGATCAGTCGGCCCGGCCCAACTCCCGGGCGATACCGTGCGCGCAGTCGTTTCCTCGGGAAAAGTATCGGCGCTGATTTCAGCCTTGAAGGAACAGGGCAACGTCACCGTCGAAAACCGCACCATCGGTTGGTCGCTTAACAACCAGACCACGTTGGTTCAAGTCTCCGATGACCGGCCGTTTTTCACGCGCACGTCCGAGACAACTATCAGCAACGTCGCAGGCGGCAACACCTCGGGCTCCTCCACCAGCTCAAGCACTTACCAGCAGACCAATATCTCCTTTGGTGCGATCTTGGAAATGACCCCCCAGATCGACGACAACTTGGTGACTACGCTCAACATCGCGCCGTCACTCACCGATTTTAAGGGGCTAGTGCAGTCTCCCGACGGTTTTTCCACCGCTGCGAACGTGGGGGTGCGCCGCCAGCGTTCCACCGTGGTGTTGCGCAACGGGGAAACCGCCGTTTTGGGCGGCTACATCTCCGACACCAAGGGGTCCAAGATGCGCGGTATACCCGGTCTTTCTTCCATCCCATATGTTGGCAGGCTCTTCCGCACGGACGCCACGATTTCCGAGCGCAGTGAGTTTGTCATTCTGGTCACCGTGGAGGCGCAGGATCTTCGCCCGAGCAGCCCGCGCAACGTCGTGTTGCCCGGCCCCGGCGACAGCATTTCGCCGCGCATGCGACAGCTCATGAATGAACCGATCAGTACAGGCACCGGCGGCAAGTCGGATGTGATCGCCGATCCGGTCGCAGCACCACCCGCTCCCAATAACCTCCAGTATATCGAACCATGATGCCTCAGACTTCAGCCTCATCTTCCTCCGAAAACCTGCTCACCCACGCCGGGCGTTGCTTGTGCAAGAGCCTGCGGGATCGCGGCCTGACCAATGCACAGGTGGACAACCTGCTAGAAGAATACCGCAGCCGAGAGGGCAGCCGCGCCTTGTCCGAGATGTTTATCGAGCACGGCTTCGCCACCGAACGCGAAATCGCCGATTGGCTTTCCAAGGCTCACGGCTTACCTCTAGCGGCGAGCGAGGATTATCTCGTGCAGGCCGATGTCGCCCGGGTCCTTTCCCGTGCCTTGTGCCGCCAGCGTGGCGTGCTGCCCGTGCGCCGCGAGGCGGGAAAAGTCGTGATTCTGTGTTATGACCCCGAGGTGTCCCAGTTCGCCCAGGTCACCCAGGCGCTGACGCAGCACCCGCACCGCTTCGTGATCGCTCCGCGCAGCGACATCCTCGCGGTTTTGGACGCGCTCGATGCCCCCACCATCCGCCTTGAATCGGAGAACGAGTGGGCCAGTTTTGTCGAAGCGCAATTCAAGGAGATGTCGCTTACCCCGGGTGCCTCTGACTTGCACGTCGTTCCCGAGGAGCACACCGTGCAGATCAAGTTCCGCATCGACGGCAAACTGGTCGCTCGCCGCACGGTCGCCGGCGAGTTCCGCGACCGCCTCGTCACCGCGCTTAAGTTGTCCGCCAACCGCGCCGAGGACGGCCGCACGCTGCTCAAAGACCGCCTCGGCGGCATCGATGTGGCCATCCGCACCCGCCCGCAGGATGGCAGCGCCGTGCGCCGCTACGGCTCCAAGCGCATGGGCCTGCGCTACAGCTTCATCCCGACCCTGCATGGGGAATCGGTGGTGGTGCGCTTTCTCGATCAAGACGCGCAGGTGGGCGACCTCGCCTCGCTGGGCATGTTGCCCGACCACGTCGAGCTCTACCGCGCAGCGGTGCGCAAGGCCGACGGCCTGATCATCAATTGCGGACCCACCGGTCACGGCAAGAGCACCACCTTGGCGGCGGCGGTGCAGTACATCGACATCCATAACAAGCGGGTGATCACCATCGAGGATCCCGTCGAGTACCGCCTGCGCGGCGTCACCCAGATCCAGGCCAACATCTCCCCGGACATGGGCTTTGCCGAAGTGCTGCGTGCGCTCATGCGCCACAACCCCAACGTCGTCATTCTGGGTGAAATGCGCGATCCCGAGACGGCCAAGTCGGGCCTTTCCCTTTCCAACACCGGCCACCTCCTGCTCACCACCACCCACGCCAACACCGGCTTGGGCGGCATCATCCGCTTGATCGATCTGGCGGTGGAGCCGGCCATGGTGGCGGCCTCCATCCAACTCCTACTGGGGCAACGTCTGGTACGTCGGGTGTGCATTCATTGTCGCCAAACGCATTCTCGCCAGGACGAGCTGATGGAAGAACATGGCGAGACGCTGGAGCGCGCCAAGGCGGCCAAGGTCATCCGCGGTCCGCTCGGGTTTTTTGAAGCCGGCCCGGGCTGCGCCGCTTGCAACCAGACCGGGTTTCGCGGGCGCATGGCCATTCTCGAATTGCGCAAGCCCGACTCCGTCCTGCGCAAGCGCATCAGTGAGGAGAAACACGAATTCGACCTCGCGGCGGCCGAGCGTACCTTTGTCGATTCATTTTTGGCGGGTCGTCTGAGCGACCGCACCTTGCTCATGGACGGCATGTTTAAGGCCGCCATGGGCTGGACCACGCCCGAAGAAGTCTTTTCCGCCTCCAGTATCGAATAACTTTCACCTCCACCCTCTTCACCATGCACACCCGACTTCGTCGCCGCCCCCTTCAGCGGGGTTTTACGCTCATCGAGATACTCACCGTTCTCGCCATCATCGGCATTCTCACCGCCATTCTCATCCCCGCAGTGTCGAAAGCACAAGAGCGCACTCGATTGACGGCAACGTTGGCCGAAATTCGTTCGCTCACATTGATTGTCAGCGAAGCGGCCACTCAGCTCGGCGGTACGCTACCGCTAACAGAAGGCCTTCAGTTCACACCCAATGTCATAGGAACAATCAAGTTTTTTCCAGCTAGTCACACTGAACCACCTCCGGAGGATCTTATCCCCCATAACCGACAAGTCGGCCAGAACGCGAGTAGGCTACTTACGCTCGATCTTGTGTTGACTAGTTTAAAACCAAGCCTAATGGACGGTCTTTGGACAACCAAATTTGGCGGGGGGCGCCCTCTGACTCCCTTCATTCAGCCGGCACTTTTCTACAATCCCGATTTACGGCGCTTCGAAAAAAGAGGGCCCGTCCTTGACCAAACTCAATACACTGTGGTCGGGGTAAATGCTGGTGACGACTCATCCAACAGATCCCGGCTCGAGTGCGCTAGGATGGTCTCACGGACTTTGTTCGACATCACCAACCCGCTCCTTTCCGATGTCGTCACTTCCTACGGCATCAATTTCGACTTGGATGGTAACGGTGCTTTTATTGCCGAAGCGTTCAATTGCGCCTATGTGGTCTACAAAAGAGTCTCTACACGGGATGCCTATGCACTGGCACGCGAACTAAACGGGAATCTTTTGATGGACGATACGGCACCGGGCGGCGTCGCAGCGCAGAGTCGCGGTAAGGTGATCTATGGTGCATCCAATGGCGGAGTTGTGGATGTTTACGTGTTCCTCGCGCAGTTCTAAACGCCCCGCCTCACAGTCTTTCCCTTTATTCAATTTCTCCAATTTCTCCAAAACAGGAGCAAAAAAAACATGAAAAAATACGTTAAAAAAACTAATACTACTCAGGGTTTCACTCTAATCGAGATCCTGACTGTCCTCGCCATCATTGGTATCCTCACCTCGATCTTGATCCCGGCCGTTTCCAAGGCGCAGTCCCGCGCCCGCGTCACCTCCGCCGTGGCTGAGATCAACTCCGCCCGTACCGCCGTTGTCGAAGCCGCCGCCCGCAACGGGGGCACCTTGCCGCTGACCGAGGCTACCACGAACGATATCGGCTATGCTGCTACGGACTTCTCTTCAGCCGCCGATAGAACAAGGACTGGCGATGCGGCCTCTTTTAATGCTGGTGCCCGCTTGGATCAGATGTTGTTGAGTATGAATCCGGCCGTGCTGGATAGTGTATTCACCTCAAAATTCGCTCCTGGCACCAACAATGCTTGGCCAGCTACCGCTGGTCGCCTCACGTGGAACTCCATCTCGGGCACTTGGCAAACTACCAACCCCACCAACGTGGCTAACTGGGCTGCCACCGTAAGCCAAGCCACCGCCACCCGTATGGAGTGTTCTGTGGTAGATGCAGCGTTCGTCTTGGCGAACGGTCCGGCGAACGGCATCAACTTCCTGCTCGACGGCACCACCTCCCTTCCCAACGGCAGGTGCGCCTTCGTCGTCTATCCCAAAACGCCTGTTAACGACGCCCGTTCTCTGGCCTACGATTTGAACTCCTCGTCGTTGATGGATGATGTGAACCCCAACGTCCCTGTGGCTCAAACCCGTGGTCGCGTGATCTATGCCGCGCCCGTCGGTGGTGTGACCACGGTGTACGTCTTCCTCGCTGTATTCTAAGCCACTCGTTTATCCGACGAAGGCCCTCCGGCTTGGAGGGCCTTCCGGTGGACGATTAAGCGCTGGGAGGCCTCGTACCCAAGAGAGTCGCCAGAGGGTGATCTAGTAGGCAGTAACATTCAAAGTGTTGGATACGGAATCAGATTTTTAACCACTAATGACCGCTAATTAGCCGAGAAAGAACGCAGAGAAAAAAGAGGGCTTGTTCTTTGCCCTCCTTGCGTTCTTTCGCGGCTAAACTGCGTTGGTTTTATCCGACACTTTAAATGTTACAGCCCACTAGTAGGCATTAACATTTAACTTGTCGCATCCTGAGCCTTCTTAGAATCAACAACATTCAACAAACCCTTTTAGCCGCGAAAGAACGCAAAGAACGCATAGAAAAAAAGTGCTTGTTCTTTGCTCTCCTTGCGTTCTTTCGCGGCTAAACTGCGTTGGTTTTATCCGACACTTTAAATGTTACAGCCCACTAGGGTGCACCCCATGGCGCAGTTATGGCTCTGTACGTAGTCTTCGCTCAGGTCTAAACGCGCCGCCACACGGCCTTTCCCTTTTTACACTTTCTCCCCACCAGGGCGCTAAACTTGAAAACACACCAAAAAAACGCCCGAGTTTTCACGCTGATCGAAAGCCTGACGGTTCTCGTCATCATCGGTATCCTCACCTCCATTCTGATCCCGGCCGTTTCCAAAGCGCAGTCCCGCGCCCGTGTCAACTCCGCCGTGGCGGAGATCAATTCCGCCCGTACCGCCGTCCTCGAAGGTGCCGCACGCAATGGCGCCTCCTTGCCGCTGACCGAGGGGGCCACGGACGATATCGGCTGGCATCCTACGGACTTCGCTACAGCCGGCGATCGAAATCTAACTGAAAACGCGGCCATTTTTAATGGTGGTGCCCGCTTGGATCAGATGTTACTGAGTATGAATCCGCCCGTGCTGGACGGTTTATTCACCTCAAAATTTGCTCCTGGCACCACCCTCCCTTGGCCAGCCACCTCGGGTCGCATCACGTGGGACTCCAACACCGGCACTTGGTCAGTTACCAGGCCCGTTAACGTTGTTAAATGGACCGCCACTGTAAGCCAAGCCACCAGCACCCGTATGGAGTGTGCTAAGGTGAACACCACGTTCGTCTTGGCGAACGGTCCGGTGGCCGGCATCAACTTCCCGCTCGACGGCACCACCAACTTGCCCACCGGCAGGGTAGCCTTCGTCGTCTACCCCAAAACGCCTATTAACGACGCCCGTTCACTGGCCATTGAGTTAAACAGCATGTCGTTGATGGATGATGTGGACCCCTCCGTCCCTGTGGCTCAAACCCGTGGTCGCGTGATCTATACCGCGCCCGTGGGTGGTGTGAACACGGTGTACGTCTTCCTCGCTGTAATCTAAGCCACTCGTTTATCCGACGAAGGCCCTCGGTCTTAGAAAGCCTTCGTTACTTTATTTAAATTCGTAAGCGGTATTTTAACACCAAAAACCAGTTATTTTTCAACGTTCTTTACTCAAATCAATCACCTCCCATTAAAGCTCAATTCATGAAAACACCTAAATTTAGAAACAAAAAAAAGCATGCCTTTACGCTCATCGAAATCTTGGTGGTGGTGACGATCATCGCCCTCTTGGTTGGGGTCTTTGTACCATTAACCTCCAAGGCTTTGTCCAACGCTCGGATAAATTCAGCGGCGGCAGATATCAGGAATTTGTCCAATATTGCAGGCGATGCAGCGTCTAAACTGGGCGGCACTTTGCCACTGACCGAGGGGATAACCAACATGAATCAAGTATCAAACGGACTTTTAGATGGGCGTTTGGGTGGGGCCAATAATGCTGCAAGACTAAGTAACTTAAACGCCCTTTTAGGTTTAGATAACGTGTTTATGAGCATGAAAAATGAAGATAGGCGTATGGACGATTATTATCGAAGTCCGTTAGGAATAACTATTGAGAAAACCCGAGTGAGGCCACCTGTGCGTTACGATGTCGCAACAGGAGAATATAAAGTAGATATTCTCCCCGCCGGAAACTACACTAAAACGGACGGTTTCGGCGACAGCAGTCGCATAGAATGTGCGAACGTCACGGCAGCAGAATTCAACCTCGCTACAACAGTCAACACCGCTGGTGGGATCAACTTTCGGCTTGATGGGGTGAACTTGCTACCAGCCGGTCGATGTGCTTTCCTGATTTTAGAAGGAGTTCCCTTAACAGTTGCCTATGATTTAGCGCGAAAACTAAATTCACCTTCACTGATGAACGGCCGAGCGTTTAATAATCAAAATCAAACCTTGGGTCCGGTGATTTATCGAGGTAACGCCGTGACGACAACCGTGTATGTCTACCTCGCGAACTTCTAAGCGTTGGCTCGCGCCTTAAAAACCGTGGCTAAAAACCCGACACCTCCTCCGGTCCTGCTGAAATTCGGCCGTCATCTCTACGCCGTGGTTGCGGAGGGCTTGTCGCGGCTGGAGTTCGAAGGCACCGAGGCCGCGCGACCGCGCGCTGCCGATCAACCGGTGCCGGAGACGCTCGATGAGCATCTCCTCGATGGGTGGGCGGGCAAAGCCGTGGTGACGATCTGGGAGCCGGATGGAATGGGGCATGAACAAGTCAAGGTCCCGCCCCGGGTGTCGCGGCGCAATTTCGTGCGTCTTAGCGCCATCCGGAGGGACTTTCCCTCACTGGAAGAAGGTCCCGCCTGGGGCTTGGAACATCGCAAACAAGGTGCCAAAAAGGTGGAGAGTTGGCTACACCTGGAGTCGGTGCCGACGTTCAAGCCCTTTTTGGCAAAAGTCGAAGGCTGTGGTGTGCGGCTGCGCGCCGCTTGGCCGGCTCCAGCGATCGCGGCCCGGCTCATTGCCAGCCCGCTCGATCATCTGCTCTTCGTCACCGCCGACTACATCGGGTTCTGCCCTGGTCGCAGCCAAGCCGGGATCGCCTCCAGTTATCGGGGCTACGACGTGAGCTTGCCCCAAAACTTGACCAGCCTGTACCAAGACTTGGTGGCCAACAGCTCCTCGGTACCCTCCCAGGCTCCGTCTTGGCTCATTGTGGGCACCCCGGCCGACATCGCCTTGCTGCCCACTTGGGCCGAGCCCTACCCGGAGCTCGATGGCCTGGTCAATTTCTGGAAGCGCATGATCCCGGAGCCGATGGGGGTGAAGCAGGTGACGACCCAAGCGAGCTTCATGAGTTGGCCGACCTTTGCCACCCAGGTGTGGAAACAGGGGCCCGCCGATCCGGCCAATCTTATGGCCGGATTCCCCCGTGCCTTCAATGTGGACGATCTGTTCGCCCCAGTGGCGGGCGCAAGCGTGGTGGCCTGCCTGGCGGCGGGCTGGCTGGTGTGGAGCACCCTGGGCGCGATCACCCTGCTCAACACGCAGTCGCAAACCGAACTCAACCGCCTCAACGAGGAGATCGCTAACTTTCGCCAGCTCGGCGAAAAATCGAAGCGGATCGAGTCGAACCTGGCGCTGGCGGACCGCTTTGTGTCATCGCATCGACTTGCCATCGCGCTTTTAAAAAACCTTGGCCAAAAGCTGCCGCTGGAGTTCACCTTAACGCAGTTGGACGTGACGGCGGACGGGGAGGTGCGGGGCACGTGCCTGCAAGTCGGCAGCAACGGGTCGCCCAGGCAACTCAAGACCAGCCTAGAGGCGCTCGCGTTGCACGATGTGCAACTCGACCTGCCCGCGCCGCCGCCTTCCGCTGCATCAGCGCCCCAACCCTCAGGGGCCCCCGTGGCCGAGCCAAAAACCCGCCGGGGTGATCGCCTCCCCTTTTCCGCCAGTCTCGTCGAAAGGAAAAAAACGTGAGCGAAGCGGTCACCTATACGCCTTGGAAACTGGCCTTGATGGTGGCAGGCGGGCTGGCGGCGGCTGGCTTGGGCTGGTACGGGCTGCACCTGCGCACCACCTTGGAGCAGGAGCAGCAACGCTGGGCGCAGGAGATCAACAACCTGCAAGGCGAGCTGGCCCAGGTGAGCCAGGGCATCGACGCCCGCCAGATTGAAAAACGCGGCAAGGAGCTGGGCGCGCTCAACGCGCAGCGGGTCAAAGTGGAGGTAACTGACGCAGTGAGGACCGCGCTGGGTGCGGCCTGGAAAGTGGAGCCGGCAAGCTCCGCCGCCAAGCTCCCTGAGGGGCGCGGCGAAAGCCTGCTGGAGCTGCGGGGAGCCTTCCTGCCGGTGGCCGCCTGGCCGGATATCGTGACCGCGCTCGAACGCCTGGAGGCGGTGCGCCCCGGCTGCGGGGTAGTTGCCGTGCGCCTCAAGACCGACGAGGCCTATCCGGAACGAAGTTTCGATGAACTTCGGGTCCGTTTCGGCCAAGACTTTTCAACCTCAACCACTGATCGAACACCGTGAAATCCTCATTTAGTTTACCTGTTATTTTTTTTCTGCTTGGTGTGACCGGCCTGCCTGCGCAAACCACCGGACTCGCTGCGGTCGAGCCGCTTTCGTCCGGGGCCACCCGCACCCGGAGCGAAACGGAGCTCGATCTATCCGAGGCCGATGCGGAAACGCGCGCGGCGGTGCGAGCCGCCGCTGAAGATGTGCTCATGCGTCGGGGCAACCCGCCCTTCGCCGCGATCATCAGCAACGACGCGGTCAAATCGGTGGAACTCAAAGCTCGCTTCGAGCAGGTGCGCGATCTTCAGCGCCTGCGCCAGGAGAACGAGCTGCTGACGCAGCAGAAGGCGATTTCCCTCAACGAAATCCTCCGCCTACAGACCCAGATCGGTACGCTCAGTGTGCAAAGTGAGGAGGCGCGCCTCAAGCTGGGCCAGCTCCGCCAGATCATCGACCTGGTAGTTGTCGATCTGAAGAAAACCCAAGAGACGATCCAGGATGCTCCCGCCCGGCAGGCTCCCGCACCGGCCGCAGTTGCTCCCGCCGCCTCACGCAAGTAAGCCCATTGAAATCGGTCCAGACAGCATCCCCGCTGCGGTTTATTTCAAGTCAACGAGCGACTTGGCTAGCGATAGCTGCGTTTTTCCAGACAATGGGCACGCCGTGCGCAGTCGCCTCCGATGAACACGACCTTGTCCATGCGGTGAAAGATATTCTCGATAAGAGCAGCCGGACGGCTGTCCCCGCAGCCCCGCCGACGCCGGCAGCCAAACTGTTGGATTTCGTTAACCTACCCCCTTTGGCGCGCACCGAGGTGCAGTCACTGCCATCGACAGCGCCCCTAGCGCCTCCCCTCTGGCAGGAGCAACCCCGCCCTCCTGGAACCCTCGTGCCCGATGCTGGCGGCACGGTGACGTGCGAACTCCCGTTTGTGCTGACGGAGGCCATGCGGGTCAATCCGTGGGAGGTGCGCATCGAGCCCGAGCTCACCTATGAGCTGCGCACCTTCGAGTTGCAGTCGGTGCTGATCGCCAATGAAGCGCATGCCTTGATCAACGGCCAGTTCGTGCAAGTCGGCGGCACGGAGTTCGAGCCGTTCGCCATCGTGATGATTCGCTCCAGCGAGGTCGTGCTGCAATACGGCCCCTTCAAACTGGCCGTGCCGGAAGGTCGCCCCGTGACCGTGCGTACCGTCCGCAAGTGAACACCCACTCGTCATGATCACCTTCAAAGCGCACTATGTCAGCCACTTGGGTTTCGAGCGCCGCCAGCTCATCGAGGCGGAGGACGAGGTATCGGCCATCGAGAAAATCGAAGGCAAGGGCGGCATGTTAATCGAACTCGTCTACGCCGGTGCGGACGACCGCGCCGACAAACGACTTAAGATCAACATTAAATCCCTGCTCATCTGCCTGGAAGGCCTCACCCTGATGCTCGAGGTAGGCGCCAAGGTCGATGTATCGCTGCGTTCGGCGTTTAGCCGCACCAGCAACCCCCAGTTGCGCAAGTTCCTCGGTAGCGCCACACGTGAAGTGGAGCGCAACGGCAAGATATCAGAGGCCTTCGCCCGGTTCCCCCGGGTGTTTTCCCCGTCGATGATCTACATCCTGCGAAACCACGAACAACAGGGTGACTTGCGGCTGGGGTTACAGCGGGTGACGGCCTACTACCACCGGCTTGCAGAGCTGCAGGGAGATGTGAAAAAGGCACTCCTGATGCCAGGCGTAAGCATGGTAGCCTTTGTGGTCGCAGCGGCAGTGATCTTCGGCAATACGCTGCCCAAGTTTAAGAAGTTCATCACCGAGATGATCCCTATGGAAGACCTCTCGCTGTTATCCCAAGTGTTTTTCGGCATTTCGGATTTTGTTGTGGGGAACCCCTGGCTGTGCGTCGGCGGCGTGATCGGGCTGCCGATAGCGGCCTGGCAACTCATGCAGATCGCGCGCGTGAGGTTGTGGCTCTTCGAGCTCGGCGCCAAGCTGCCGGTGGTCGGCCCGGCGCTCAGTGCCAGCGCGCTGGCACGTTTCTGCGAGACGTATGCAACACTGGCCCGCTCTGGCATCAAAACCGTAGAAACCTTGGAAATGACCGGCGCGGTGGTCGGTCATCCCGGCTACGAACGCGCCGTGGCGCGCGTGCGCCTGAGCATCCTCAACAACAACCTTATCGCCGACGCCTTCCTCGCGGAAAAAACCTTTCCCGAGGAGTTTCGTACCGGCGTAGCGATGGGAGCCGACGACCTGGCTGGCGTTTTCGAAAAACTGGCCCGCCACTACGTGCGCGAGTCAAAAAATCGCATCGCTATCATGGTGGCGGCGATCGAGCCGCTCATGGTGGTGTTGCTGGGCGGCTTCGTCCTCTTGGCCGCACTCTCGATCATCCTGCCCATTATCGCGCTGATCAATGCGCAGAGTTCTGCCCGCTAGGCCCGCCCCCCCCCATGAAACCCCGGAAGCAGTTTTCCCGCCGCCGCCCCTTTGGCTTCATGCTCATCTCCATGATGGGTACTCTCACCATTGCGGGGATTTTACTCTCGGTGACGGCACCGAGCATCATGGCCTTGATCGAAAGCCGTGACCTCGACGAAGAGCGGGCCGCCTGCGAAGCGCTGGCCAACGAGATCCGCACGTCGTGGAGTATACCTGATCCCGATTACAACATCGCTCAATTCAACGGCGGTTACGGTATCGCAGGAGCAAAGAAGGAGCACACATTTGGCGACCTTAAGAAGAAAAAATGGGAAAAGAACCAAAACCAAGAAGACCCCCTCCTCAAATTGGCGCGCATCCGCGATCGCGCTCCCGCTGACACCGACGAGTTAAATCACCAAAGCCACGGGGGCATTTCGGATCTGTTTTTTAACAAACGCCGCACCAAGCGCTTGATCCTGGTTGGTGAAACGAATGAACCCTTCAAGCAACGCTATCTGGTGGTCTCATTGATGGTTCCTTCGCACCTCGATCTGACATTTCCCATGCCTGCTGGCCTTGTGACCGACGGTGACCTTTTTGATTCCTTTTGGTCGACCACCTGGGAAAACCCCAAAGTCGAGATTCCAAATAATAAATGGAACCTAAATACAACCAACCGCGACCTCTGGAATGAAATGAACCGTGGCCGTACCAACGCATCGCGCTTGGTCGTGGTACGAGTGATTCAGTCTAAGTACCAGTTGATCGTCAACAATACCAATACCGCCGGCCAGAAACTCTGGGTTGAGCTGCCGTCCAAAAGTGGCAATACATTCATTGATGAAACGGGAAACGTTGGGATCAGCAACACCTCGCCGTTTTCAACCAGTGACTTACCGGACACTTCGCCGTTCAAGCGAGGAATTCCTGAAGGCACCTTGGTTAACATTTGGCAAGGAATGACACCCACCAATCGGGTAAAGGTACGACAGTTTTTCTTGGAAAAAACCAGCAGTATTACCGTGGATTAGTTGTATTTTTACTTATAAAGAACCGAATTTGATGCGGTTTAGGTGACTACCCGGCACCTGTTACGCCGCAGAGCGGTTCTTCCCGTTTTGCTGTGGGTAAATCCAATCGTAAATACCCCAAACCGCTTTTAAGTAGGTAATTAAGCGAGAATCCGGTGAAATGCCCATCGCGCTGGTAATTTATCGATTAACTTATTATCCATTAATAGCATCCGATGTATTTTGCCTGAACCTACCCACAGCATTCCGTGAAGAACCCGCAGAGCGCTCTAATTTATAAACTATATACACTTAACCCAACTGCAACACCACCGGTTGATTATCCCACATATGCGAACAACCAAACGATCCTCCCTGAATACGACCGGCATCCTTGTAGGCGGCAGGAACACCCATCAATTTTCAATCAAATGTTAATCTTTACGATAATAGGATTTTCATTCCTTTTATATTTTGTCTTCGCATCAAAAAATCCAATATCACCGAAAACCATGAACGACACTAATAATCCAGAAATCGAAGTTACGACAAAAAAACCGCGCGGCTATTTTCCGCCACAAGTCATTAAATCAATTTCATTCATTATTATTTCGTTCTGTATCGTGGCAAGCGTTGTTGTTTGTATTTTGGCTATCTGGGATTTTGCCAAGCAAGACGCACTCTGGCGCTTAGTTTCTTCCTTCGGTGTTGTTGGTATTGGTACTGCTTTGTTTGCCAAAGTAAACGGAATGTATGGTGAGTGATACCCATTACACAGCTATTCAGGCCTTTTAACGCAAGGACGCTAAGGCGCGAAGTATGAGATAACTCGTTTTGAGAGAGTACTTTCTTTGCGCCTCTGCGACTTTGCGTTAAAGACTCGGTTTGGTTACTTGAGAGTATAAGGACTCGATTATGATTCCATATAGGTGTTTGAAGTAAATATTCGGAACTCAGAACCGAAAACCAAGTAGGCTTCACCTATACTTCACGCAATAAATCAGAATCCAATGCAGCCGAACCAGGCGCTACAGCGAATAACCACGCTTGTCACGGTTCATGCTTCGAGCCGCATGAACCGCGCCAAGCGCGTTCATCGATGAGCATTAAAGTTCGGCAAAAAATGAACATGATATCCCTTTGGTTTTATCTTTATCTGAAAATGTGGCCACTTGAGCTGCTGGCCGCCCTTCCGTTCGGCTTTATTGCAGTTCGAAGCGTCTCTTGGCCGCGCCGCGCGATTGAGTGTGAGCGGCGAGCGGGAAAGCGTCTATTTCTGGCGGTTAGGAATGCACTTCTTCTTCGGTGGATCTTCTTCCCCTTAAAAAGAGTAATACTCTTCTTCCGTGGGTGGGTTTTCTTCCCTGTCCGGCTGGGGATATGAGGGGTGCGAATGGGTGGAGATTGAACCGGCGGGACGCTTGGCGGATGCACAGCGATGCATCCAACCGGTTCACGCAAGTGTTTGCACTGTGTCGATTTCTTTCTGCCCGACGCGCATAACCGCGAGCGTCAGCGCTACTGCGGGAAGCCGGGATGCCGACGGGCGAGCCGGGCGGCCAGTCAGGCCAAATGGTTGGCGAAGCCGGAGAACCTCGACCACTGGAAAGGCCCAGAAAATGTCCAACGGGTGCAGGAGTGGCGGAAGGCCAATCCGGGGTACTCAAGGCGGAGGGGGCCGCGACGGCGGGTGGCGTTACAAGACATCCCAACTACGCAATCCGTTGTGCACCAGCCTAAAGCCGAGCCGGTCGCCGAGGTGGCGTTACCGAATCCCTGCGTGCCGTTACAAGACAGATGGGAGTCGCAAAACCCTGTGCTCGTGGGGCTTATCGCGCAGTTCGCCGGAGTGACGTTACAAGAGGACCTCGAACCCATGCTGCGACACCTGCAATCCCGGGGGCGGGTGATCCTGGGCATCGACGTCCAGCCGCCCGATTATGCAAAAACAACCGATCGATCGCGAACAACTCCGGCGCACGCCGGCCCAGTTTAGCTGGCTGGACCACCGGCTGGTGCGGGGCAATTACCTGGGGCGGGCCAGTGCCCCCGCCTGGGGCCTCTATCTGGTCCTGGTCACCGTGGGCGACGCCGACGGGCTGAGTTACTACGCCACGCGCACCCTGGCCCGGCTGCTCACGCTCAGCGAGGACGGCCTGGTCGAGGCGCGCCGGCAGTTAATCGAGGCCGGGGTGATCGCCTACGCCGCGCCACTTTACCAGGTGCTCTCCTTGGACCGGGGCAGGCCAACGCACACGCTGGCGGCAACGCCGCCGCCGAGCCGGGAGGTGGGCGCGTGATCGATTACGAACTGTATTGCCGGATAAAACAGGCGGAGGCGGCCGGTCACAGTGCGCCGCAAATCGCCCGCTCGCTCCAGTTGCACGTGCAGACGGTGAGGCGCTGGCAGGCGCAGGAAAAGTACGTGCGCAGCCAGGCCGCGCAGGTGCCTAGGCCAAGCAAGCTCGACGTGCACAAGCCGGCGATCGCGCGGTGGCTGGAGGCCCATCCGTTCACCGCCATGCAGCTCTGGCAAAAGGTGCGCGAGCGGGGGTACACGGGCGGGTATTCAATTTTGAAAGACTACGTGCGGCGGGTGCGGCCGAGGAACCTGGAGGCGTTTCTTACCCTCAAGTTTGCCCCCGGCCAGACCGCGCAGGTGGACTGGGGCAGTTTTGGCGCGGTGGAGGTGGACGGCACCCGGCGGGCTTTAAGTTTTTTCGTCATGGTTTTGGGGTACAGCCGGTTCCTGCATGTGGAATTTACCCTCGGGCAGGGCCAGGAGTGGTGGCTGGGCTGTCACCGGCGCGCCTTTGAAAAACTCGGCGGGGTGCCGCGCGAGGTGATGGTGGACAACTGCAAGACGGCCGTCCTCTCGCATGTGCCCGGGACCGACCCGGTGTACAACGCCCAGTACCTGGACTTTGCCCGGCACTACGGGTTTACGATAAAAGCGTGCGGGCCGGGGCATCCGCAGTCCAAGGGCATGGTGGAAAACGCGGTGGGTTACGTGAAAAAAAGCTTCCTTGGCGGGCGGCAGATGAACGGGTTTACCGAGCTGGGGCCGGCCGCCAGCTTGTGGCTGGAAACGGTGGCCAACGTGCGCGTTCACGCTGAAACCCAGGGCCGGCCGGTGGACCGGCTGCCCGAGGAGCGCGCTGCGCTCCTGCCGCTTAACCCGGTGGCCAGTCCGGCGGTGCGCACCTTAAGCGTGCGGGCGTCGCGGCGGTGCCGGGTGAGTATCGAAACGAACCGCTACTCGGTGCCCACGAAGTTTGCCGGGGCGCTACTCACCGCGCAGATCGAGGGGGCGCAGGTGAGGTTTTATGCGGACCGCACCCTGGTGGCCGAGCATGCCCGCAGTTTTGCCCGCCGCGCCGATGTGGAAAACCCCGAGCATGTGCGCGAACTCGAGGAGCGCAAACGGCAGGGGGCGCGGCAGCGCCTGCGGCTACGGTTTTTGGAACTGAGCCCGGCGGCACCCGCCTACCAACGGGGGCTGGAGGAGCGCCGGCTCAACGCGGGACACCACCTGGCGACTATCGTGGGTTTGGTGGCCCTGTATGGAACGGAGGCAGTCGGCCGGGCGATCGAAAGCGCCCATGAACTCGGCGCCTACTCCAGCGATTACATCCTCAACTTGCTCGAACAACGCGCGCGGGCCTTGCCGCAAGCCGGGCCGATCCACCTCACCCGCGCCGACGCGTTGGCCGCACTGGAACTCGAACTGCGTCCCCCGGATTTAAGCCCCTATACCCAATGAAAACAGAACCCGAAAAACCCGATTTATTAAAAGACCAGCTCAAGTATCTGAAACTCGGTTACCTGTTGCGTCACCACGGCGAACTGACCGCCGAGGCGGCCAAGGCGCGCTGTTCGCACGCCGAATTTTTACGCCGACTGGTGCAGGCCGAGACCCAGGACCGCCAGATCCGGGCGCTGGAGCGGCGTATCCAGGCGGCGCGCTTCCCGGTCAAGAAAACCGTCGACCAGTTCCAGTGGGACTGGCCCAAGGAGTTGAACGAAGCGCAGGTGCGGCACCTCTTCGAACTGGGCTTTGTCAAGGAGCGCACCAACGCGGTGTTTTGCGGTGGTGTGGGGCTTGGGAAGACACATCTCGCGAGCGCGTTGGGCTACGCGGCCTGCCAGGCGGGTTACACGGTGCTGTTTACGACGGCGGTGGACGCGATCAACGCTTTGGTCACCGCCCAGTCCCTGCACCGGTTGCAAGCCGAGTTGAAGCGTTACATGACCCCTGCGGTGCTCGTGCTCGATGAGGTCGGCTACCTGCCGCTCGACAAGTCGGGGGCCGACCTGCTCTTCCAGATCGTCAGCCAACGCTACGAACGCGGCTCGCTGATCGTCACCACCAACAAGGCCTACAAACACTGGGCAGGGATCTTTAACAACGACGCTGGCATCACCGCGGCGATCCTGGACCGCCTGCTGCACCGCGCTCAGACCGTCGTCATCGAGGGCAAATCCTACCGCATGAAAGACCGCCTGGCCGACGAACCTGCAAGCTGACCGGGCCTGATGATCGGCCCCTGGCGGGGCCGGTCATCGGCTTTTACGACAGGTGATTTTGTAACCGCCAGAAATAGACGGTGTTCGCGCCGCCGCTCACACTTCGGTATTTGGGTGTGCGACCATGAAACTAACAACCATAACAGTGAAAGTCTGTTCGGCCGAATTTAATGATTCGCGGTCGAAGGGCCCGGTCACGGATGCAGGCCGCGAGGCCTCGCCGGAAAGCACGACCGTGTGCCCGAACCAGTCAGCCGCAACGAAGGTGAACCCCATCCAATGAGCTCCGTTACCGAAACAACCGACGAGTCCAGCCGCTACCTGAACGGTGAAGACTGCAAGGATCGGAAAAGGCAGTCTCGCAAAGACGTAGGACCTAAATCGTTGATTTCCGATCAACACGTCGGCGGAGTCAGCGGGGGCGGCGGGGTGGGAAAGGTCGTTAGGTTAAGTGGTGAGACCTGCGGCGGTGGGGCGTCTTGCGATGCCTCAACCACCGGCACAAGCGCGGCAAAACCTCGTAAGGCCGGACGGGCCGTGGCAGGAGTCGGAGACCTCCATAGTAGTGATGATCTAGCGGACATTAAAACCGCCGGGGAGCGAAGGGAGGGCACTTGTTCCCACGCATCACAGAGCGGCAAAGGACCCGACGATGGCTGGGGTGATGAACTCTGGATAAAAACGTCACCGAAGGTTCGGAAGCTGCAACGTGTGCTATATCGGAAAGCAAAAGCGGAGCCGCATTGGCGGTTCTATAGTTTGTATGGAGAGCTGTATCGGCAGGACATTCTGTCGGATGCGCTCGATCAGGTGATCGCCAATGACGGCGTGCCGGGAGTGGACGGGTTCGAGGTGGAAACGCTCGCAAAGAACGAAGCCTATCGGGCGGCATGGCTGCTTGCGCTGGCGGAGGAAATGCGAACGAAAACCTACCGACCCAGTCCGGTCCTGCGCGTCTATATATGGAAGGATCAGGCCAGGACCAAACGTCGTGCGCTGGGCATCCCTACGGTGAAAGACCGGGTGGTGCAAAGCGCGGCGGTGATCGTGTTGCAGCCAATCCTAGAGGCGGACTTCCATGACCATTCCTACGCCTACCGGCCGAAACGTCGGACCCATCAGGCGATGGACAAAGTTAAAGAGGCCCTGCTGAGCGGAAAGGTGGAGGTGGTGGACGCGGATTTATCGAGCTACTTCGATATGATCCCGCACCGCGAACTCCTGCAATTGGTGGCCAAACGGGTGAGCGATGGGAGCGTGTTGCGTTTAATAAAAACGTGGCTGCGCGCACCCATCGTGGAAGAGGACCGGGACACGGGGTGCCGCAAGGTGAGCGCGAACCGGTGTGGCACGCCACAAGGCGGAGTTATATCGCCTCTGCTGGCGAACCTCTACCTCAACGACCTCGATCATGCGGTGAATGAGAAGTGCGAACAAAAGCCGACGATGGTGCGTTACGCCGACGACCTCCTGATCCTGTGCAAACCGGGTCAAGGGGCGGGGCTGCAAACGCGACTGAAACGGTGGCTGGAGGCACGTAAGTTAAAGCTCAACGAAGAGAAAACCCGACTGGTGGATACACGAAAGGAAGGCTTTGAGTTCCTCGGTTTTTCCGTCGCATGGCGGCAAGGCATGAAGAGCAAACGAAGGTATCCGCACGTGGAACCCAGTGCGAAAAGTCTGGCCAAGTTACGCGACAAAGTGCGGATGGAGCTAGTGCTTAATTGCGTAGATTAATGATAGTATTTCTGAGTTGGCTTCCCTTGACCTCGCGCTTGCGCCACTTGAACGGCTTGGCATTGGGCAGGTAGGCGGCGACGAAAGCGTCAATGGCCTGACTAAGTTCGGCGACGCTTCTGAAGTTCGCGCCCCGTAGCGCCTTCCTTGTTAGTACACCGCCGATTCATTGAACAGCTAAACACCTGAATACTAACAAAGGAGCGGAATAAGCGGGACAAGCCCCAGGAATTCATTTTGGCTGGGTGAATGATGCCGGCCGAAACGAACCCGTCGAACCCCCAAGGGGAGGTGATTTCGCTGCGCCACTTGCAGGTGCAGGTGCTAGACAGCCCCGAGTTAAACGCCCGAGCGCAGGGGCTGCTTGAGGAGCATCACTATCTGGGCGCGGTGAAACCGGTGGGCGAGCGGCTGCTGTACGCGGTGAGCGATGCGCAGGGCACCTGGGTGGCGGTGCTGGTGTTTGCGGCGGCGGCGCTGCACCTGCGCGGCCGGGAGGCGTGGATTGGCTGGAGTGGCGAACAGCGCCGACGCCGATTGGCGCTGGTGGTCAACAACGTGCGGTTCCTGCTGCTGCCCAAGCCGGCGGTGCCCAACTTGGGCTCGGCGGTTTTGAGCCGGGTGCTCGGCCGGCTCAGTGCCGACTGGCAGTCGCGTTACGAGCACCCCGTGCTCGTCGTGGAAACCTTCGTCGACCCCGAGCGTTTTACGGGAAGTGTATACAAGGCATCCGGGTGGACCGAGTTGGGCCTGACCAAGGGCAACACGCGTAAGTCGCGCGATTACTACGAGCACCACGCCAAGCCCAAGCGCTTGTTTGTGCGCGAGCTGGAGCCCCGGGCCCGGAGAGCTCTTCAGGCAGGGCAGATCAAACCCTCGCTGGCTGCGGTGGAGGCGAAAGTTCCGGTGCGAAGTACCCTGAAGGCCCCCGATTTAATCAGCCTGGCGGAGGCCTTCCGGCAAGTGCCTGAATACCGCGCCTACATCGGGGCCTATCCCTTGCACGCGCTGCTGGCGATCACGGCGGCGGCCTATCTGGCCGGAGCACCCCGCGGCCAACGTGACCTGGCCGCTTTCGCCCGCCGGCTCTCCCCGGTCCAACGCCAAGCCCTCGGGGTGATCCGCCGCCGCGGCAAATACGGCGCTCCCAGCCAGCCCACCTTTAGTCGGCTGTTCGCCCGCGTTCAGGCCGCGCGCATCGAGGAGGTTTTACTCGCCCACCAACGCCAGGTGCGAGGCGAGCCTCCCGCCACCGAGATCGTGGTCATCGACGGCAAAGTCCCCAAGCACAGCGGCGGACAAAACGTCGTGACCGCGGTTACCTCGCCGAGCTTGTTTTATCTCGGCAGCGAGGTCGTCGCCGAAAAAAGTAACGAGATTCCCGCCGCCCGCGCCCTGTGTGAGAGACTCGATTTGGTCGATAAACTCGTGAGCCTTGATGCCCTGCATACCCAGGCGGACACCGCGCGGGCGATCGTACTGGAGCATGGCGGCGACTACCTGTTCACCGTCAAAGGCAATCAGCCCGGCTTGCAGAAAATCGTAGCAGCGCAAGTGCCCGATCCGGGCGCCCCTTTTTTGACCCGTTAAAAGATCCCGCTGCCGAGCAACGTACCACCCAGGAAAAGAAGCACCCCGTGACGCGCACCCTGGTGGCGCGCGAGTTGAGCGCGGAAAGCGCCTGCTTCCCCCTGGTGGCGCAAGCCGCGAGAATCTGCCGAAAACGCCACGGCAAGCCCACCGAGACCGTGGCGCTGATCACCAGTCGCCCCGCCGCCGAGTTGACTCCCGCCCAATGGCTGGAGGTCAACATTGCGCACTGGGGAATCGAGACCGGTTTGCATGCCCGCCTCGACGCCTCGCGCCAGGATGATCGCTGCCGATTACGCCGCCCGAACGCGGTGCGCATCCACGGCATGTTCAACCGCTGGGCCAACAGCCTGTTCATGCACTGGCGCGGTCAACGAACTAAAAAACGCCACCTTTATACCTCCGACTTTATCGCCCACATGTCCGAAAATCATGACCGTCGCGCGCTCCGCGCACTTACCTCGGTAAACTTCCCGCTATGAATCGGCGCTGCGAGGGCATTACCCCCCCCAAAAAACTGTTGCACACATAGGCGGTCCGGGCAGGGCTCAGGACCTGCGAAATAAATAGTGGCTCACCAGCCATTCCTCGCCGCCCCGGTAGCCCCAGAGTTCTGCGCAACTCAGGTAAAACACGCGCCAGTACGCCCACCACTTGGTCGCTTGCTCGGGCCCGTAGGTTTGCGCCAAAAGCGGCATGATCTCGGCGCGGTGGGCGTCCATGTTTTGCAGCCAGTGCTCGGCGGTTTGCTGGTAGTGGCGGCCGTTGACCTGCCAGTCTTGCACCAGCGCCAGGTCGGCGTTGAAGCGCGGCAGCAGGTCGTGGGCGGGCATTTGTCCGCCAGTGAAAAAGTAGCGGCTCATCCAATCGCTCGGACCCGTGGACACAAAGTGGTAACTGAAGCGGTGGTGGGTGAAAATGTGGGTGAAAAGCAGTCCGCCGGGGCGCAACCACCGCGCGATGTTTTTAAAGAGCAGCTCGTAATTTTTGAGGTGCTCGAACATCTCCACCGACACCACGCGGTCGAACGACGCGGGGGCGATATCGAAGCGGTTAATATCGCAGGTGATGATCGTGAGGTTGGTCAGCCCGCGGTGGCGCGCCTCGGCGTCGATGTGCTCCTTTTGGGTGCGCGAATTGGAGATCGCGGTGATGCGCGAGCGGGGAAATTTTTGCGCGTTGTAGAGGCAAAGCGAACCCCAGCCACAGCCGAGTTCGAGGATGTCTTGGCCGTCGGTGAGTTGGGCGCGTTCGGCGTAAACGGCGAGCATGAGCTCCTCGGCTTCGGCAAGTGTCTCCTTGCCGGTCGGGTAAAGGCAACCGGAGTACTTGAAACGCGGGCCCAGGCAGTAGCGGTAGAAGTCGGTGGGTACCTCGTAGTGTTGCTCATTGGCGGCGGCGGTTTGCTCGGCCAAGGCGCGGGTTTTCAGGTCGGCGACGTAGGCATCGGCGTTGTAGCGGGGCGACTCGTCGGCGATGCGTTGAGCCAGCAGGCGGCGGATGCCAATGCGCAGCAGCCAGTCAGGGAGAAGGTTTTTTTCAAGGAGGGTGTCGAGCATGACGGGGGGGGGCGTGGGAAGTAGCGAGTAGGTCGGAGTAGGAGGATTGGAATCGTTCTCTTTCTCTTAATCTTTCTCGTTCTCGGGATTGGAGTCGGGATCTCGGATTTGGCTGTAGGCAGTCGGATTCGGACGGAGAACGATTAGGATAAAGAGGAACGAGAAAGAGTCACAGCGGGCGGATTAACTCTTTTTGGTAAACCAAGGAATGAACGCTGACACGCGCTGTTGATAGGCGCGGTAGGCGTCGCCTCGGGATTTTAACGATTGGGCCTCGGCCATCGGCACGCCGGTCACGTAGAGCAGCAGATACAGTATACCGAGCGGGCAGATCACGCTGGTCCAGCCCCAGGGCGAGGCGCAGGCGAATACAAAAAAGCCCAGCCACACGCACCACTCGAAAAAGTAGTTGGGGTGGCGGCTGTGCGCCCACAGGCCCACCGCGCACACCTGGCCGGCGTTGGCGGGATTTTGTTTAAACGCGGCAAGTTGGGCGTCGGCCAGCGATTCGCCAACAAGCGCGACCAGCCACAGGGCCGCGCCGGCGATTTCCAACGGGTGCAACCCCGGGGCCGCGTTGCGCGCGATGAGCAGGAACGGCAGGCCTAGGATAACGACCGAGACGGCCTGCTGTTGAAAAAAGATGCCCATCTTGCGCCCGAAGTCGGCCGACCACAGCACGCGCATCGTTTGATAGCGGGCGTCCTCGACGGGGTGGTGGCTGCGCACCCGGTGGTAGAGGTGCGTGCCGAGCCGAACGCTCCAAATGCCGACCAGCGCGGCCATGAGCCCCCGACGAGGCCCCCAGCCGGCGCCGGTGGTGGCGTAGAAAGCGGCGAGCAGGCCAAACGCGTAGGCCCAGACGACGTCGACGATCCCGTAGTTGTCCACGCGACGGGCGAACTTAAACGTGGCCGCAAACAACCCGCAAAGGGCGGTCGTGGCGATCAGGAGGCTGGGGAGGATGGTCATGGGGGAAGTTTAAAAATCGTTCTCGTTTGGGGATTGAGTGTTTTAGGGGAGGGACGACGTCCGTGTCGTCCGTTCCGAGCTCCGCAAAGTAGCGCAGACTTCCAGTCTGCCTCGGTTGCTTGGGTGTTCCGACACCGAAGCAGACTGGGAAGTCTGCGCTACTTTGATGAACTCCGTTTCGTCTGCTGCGGATTTCGGAGTCGAGAACGAGTAAGAGTAGGAGAACGATTGATAGGGGCGGAGTACGATTGGAGTCAGGTGTGCTTGGGCCGGCGCAGGCTGCCGAGTTTTCGCATGAGCGGGCGCAGCGTGTAATACAGGACCCCGATAATCACCGGCACGCTCAGCGCCCAGGCGGTGAAGGCGTGGATGCCGGTCCAGCCAAAGCGTTGAAGGAATTCGCCGATGGGTTTTTCGGTAAACGTGCTGAACAGTTCGCGGATACTGAAGGGCGCTTCGTGCACGCCCCAGAGGGTTTCGCCGATACGCACGTAGACAAAGATCATGACCAGGTGGACGGGCGTGATCAGGTAGTTGAGCGCTTGGAGGAGCGGCTGGTTCATCCGTAGTTTTAGGCCAACAAGGATGTTGGCCAGAGTGGTCACGCCGAAAAACGGGAGCAGGGAAACGGCGGTGCCGACGGCGAGGGTGGCGGCGATTTTGTCGGGAGTGACCCCTTGCGAGAGCAGAGCGAGGACCGGGTCGCCGAGGCGGCGTTTCCAGAACGAGCGGGGGGGCGGGGAATCGGTCATGGTCACGCGAAGAGGGTCTTCGCGCCGAGCAGGTAGACGGCGACACCGGCGAGGGTGAGGGTGGCAGGCAGGGCGATTTTACCGGGATTGCGGGTGGCGAACACCTCGCCGAGTTGGGCGCTGCGCTGGATGCGGAAAAGTTCGACGAGGACGTAGGTCGCCATGGCCAGGTTTCCCCAGAGGATGATGGCGACAAACCACAGGACGCGGGCTGCGGTGGAACGCTCTTTCCACGCGACCCAGACAAAGAACGTGATGAACGCCCAATAGGCGTCGAAGAGCGTGGCGATGAACCACGGGTGGGTGAACACATCGCGCGGGATGGCGAAGATCGCGCACTGCGAGCTAGCCCAGCCGGTCACGGCCAGCATGCTGACGATGATTCCACAAAAGAGCAGACGAAGGAAGAGGAGCATGGGGGGGCGGAGGAACGTTCAACGTCCAACATTCAACATCCAACGTTCAACCCAGAGTGCGGCAGATGTTGGTTGGGGCTGGTTGGAGGTTGAGCGTTCAATGTTGAGTGTTGGACGTTGTCAGGGGCGGAGGGTTGGAATCTTTCTCGTTCTCTTACGCCTACTCGTTCTCGGGATTGTGAACGGTCTTTTCGGTGTGAGTGGGGCGGGGGGGGATTCGGATGGAGAACGATTAAGATAAAGAGGAACGGGTAAGAGTAGGAGTAAGAGAACGAGTGGCGGAGGGTTCTTTTACTCGCTACTCACTACTCGCTACTTCAAAAAAAATCATAGCGCGAAGTTGTTGGGGCGGGTGTGGAGGGTCTGCACGACCGAGATATTGCGCAGGGCGAAGGCGGCCTCGCAGTAGCACAGGTAATAGCTCCATTTCCGAATAAACCGCTCGTCGAAGCCGAGTTTGCGCACCTCGGTGAGTTTGCGCGAAAAGGTCTCGTGCCAGAGGCGCAGGGTGCGGGCGTAGTCTTGCCCCAGATCGGTGATCCCGTGCATCACAAAATCGCCGTGGGACGAAAGCTGTTCGTTCACCCGGTTGAGCGACAGCAGCAGCGAGCCGGGGAAAATGTGCTTTTGGATAAAGTCCACGCCGTTGCGGAACTCGTCGTAGCGGGCGTCCGGGCAGGTGATGAATTGCAACCCGACCAGCCCGTTGGGTTTTAATACCCGGTCGATCACCGCGCAGAAATCGGGCAGGTAGGCGTGGCCGATCGCCTCCATCATCTCGATGGAAACGATTTTATCGAACTGCCCGGAGAGCTCGCGGTAGTCCTGGAAACGCACCTCGATGCGTTCGGCAAGGCCGGCTGCGGCGATGCGCTGGCGGGCGTAGTCGAGCTGGCGTTGCGATAACGTGATCGTGGTCACGCGGCAGCCGTAATGGCGCGCGGCGTGCAGCGCCCAGCCGCCCCAGCCCGAGCCGATTTCGAGAACATGGTCGGTGGGCAACAGGCGCAGGCTGCGGCACAGCGCGTCGTTTTTCTCAAACTGGGCCGCCTCCAGCGAGAGATCCGGCGTGGTCCACTTGGCCGCCGAATACATCATCGAGGAATCGAGGAAGAGTTCGAAAAAGTCGTTGGACAGGTCGTAGTGCTCGCGGATGTTGCGTCGGGCGGTCTCCTGGGAGTTGGGGCGCAGCAGGTGGCCAATCCGGTCGGCAAAACGCAGGAGGTTGAGCGCAAACGAGCGCGCGCTTTTCGAGCCGGAGAGCGTCGGGGCTTGGTCGATGTTGTGGACGAACCAGGCGATGACTGCCGTCAGGTCGGGGGTTTCCCAGTCGCCGTCGATGTGGCTCTCGGCAAAACCGATGTCGCCGTGCAGAAAGCACTTTTTGAAAAACTTGGCGCGGCGCACGCGGATCGTGGCGTCGGCGGGGATGTCGAGCGGGAGTTTTTGGCCGGTGGGGGCGGGGGAGCCGAAGGTGCGGCAGGTGCCGTCGGGTAACTCGATGTGCAGGTGGCCGCGCGTCATGCCGGCGAAGGTGCCGAGCACCGCGCGCTCATAAAACGAGCGCGCACCCGTTGCCGACGCGGGCAGGGCGGCGGAGGTTTGAGCGGGGGCGGCGGCGGCGGATTCGATGTTGATGTTCATGCGTTCGGATGGCGGTCAGGCGATGCGCTGTCGTCGTGGGTCAAAGAGGCGTGCGGGTGGTACAGGTCACGTTGGTCGTCCGGGCGGGCGCTTTTGGGGAACCAGGGGATTTTTTTTAGAAACAGGCGCAGGGCGTGCCAGTGGATCAGACCGATAATACGCAGGGTGAGGAGCGGGTATTTGAGGGTGAACCAGGCGAGGCGGGCGTCGGTGAGCGGGCTGGAAGGGCCGTGAAGCGAGCTGGTGAGGGTGCGTTGGGTGCCGACATAGTCGTCGATTTGGACGGCGAGTTTTTCCGTGGGGGCGCTCAGGTGGAAATCGAAGGCAACATCCACGTCTGAGAAGGGCGAAACGTAAAAGAACTTCGGGGTGCGCAGGCGGAACTCCCCTGGGCTAGCTTCAGAGCCCACGAAGTACGGTTTCATTTCGCGGAAGGTGTTGGTGACCTCGGCGATAGCCCCGAGGCAGGAGCCGGAGGCGTCATAGCCGTAGTAAAATGAAACGGGGTTAAACGAGTAGCCGAGAACGCGGGGCAGCGCCACGAGCACGACGCGCCCGCCCGGCCCGAGATCGACACCGTGGGAGGCAAAAAAGGCGAGCACACGGGCCTTGAGCGGGGCAACGGTGAGGGCGGGGCTGGCGACGCCCAATGACGGAGGAAGGTTGGCAGTCGGTGAGGTGGCGCAGGCGGAATGCGACGGGTTAAAGAGCGGTTCCGAAGTGGGGAGGAAGTCGTTTTCCCTGAAAGAGTAAAAGTTGGCGCGGTTGACAGAAAAAAGGCGCAGGCGGCGGTGGAGTGCGGGCAGTTCGTCGAGGTCCACGGCGAGCATGAACAGGCGGTAGGCGAAGCGGTGGGGCTTCGGCACAAAGCGCGCGTGCAAGACCCGGCATTCGTAGATCCGCGAGTTCATGGGCGGAGGCGTCCCGCACGGGGGGCGTGCGGAGCGGGCGCAATGGGGACTGGAGGGTCAAATCGCACGAAAAAGGTAGGTGTTGGCGAGGCAATGAATAGAGTTCTTGACCCGTTGCAACTGGCCGAGGGCGATTTTTGCGACTAGCTAAACGCGAATGCATGGAGCCGGACTATTTGACCGCGAAGACGATCCAGAGTCTCGCGAAGTTGCTGCGGTGGCAGAGAGGTTGCCCACGGAACACTCGGAATACACAGAAGAATCAAGTCATGTGGGCCTTACTTACATCCATTCGCGTTCAAGAGGCTCTTAATGAAGTCGGTTCATTGGGGGAGCGGTTGCCTTTGGGCAAACACCACTGAGCTCACGCTCAGGGCCACACCCTTCGTGGGCACACTTCCCGTGGCCTTGAGCGTGAGCTCAAGGATGCCTTAAGCCGCAACTTGAACGTGAATCGGAATTAGATCGGCGCGGTCAGGATTTACGCAACGCAGTCACGGCGGTGCCGGCTAGGATGAGCGCACCGCCACAGAGTTCCAGCGCGGTGAAGTGCTCCTGGAAAAACACAGCTCCACCCAGTGCGATGCCCAGCGGCACGAGCATTTGCATGAGGGATCCTTCGGCCACCGAGAGGTCGCGGAAGGCCTGGGTCATCAGGAGTTGGCCGGCGCTGGCGAACACGCTCGCCACAATAATTATAGCCCACGCCGCCGGGCTGATGACCGTGAGATTGGCGAGGGCGGGGCCCAGACACAGGAGCAGGCCGTAAACACATTGGGCGGCGAAGATCGTCGAGCTGTGTTCGCGCGCGTGCAGTTGGCGAATGGTGACGACGATCCATGCCGCGCCAAAGGCATTGAGCAGCGCAATCAGTTCATAACCCCCCGTGCCATCTGTCGTGCCGGCAAAGGGATTGGTGAGCAGCCCGAGTCCGAGCAGGGTGACGGCCGCGCCAAGAAGAAGAATGGGCCGCAGGCGTTCGCGCAGCGCCAACACCGCGAACAGCCCGCCCCAAATCACGTAGGTGTTGTTGATAAACGTGGCGCGCCCCGCGCCCAGCAGCGGAATCGTGTAATAAAACCCAAGGGTGCACAGGCCTCCGAGCAGGCCGCGCTCGATCAGTTTGCCGTGGCTAAAGAGGTTCTTGGGCTGAAACTCGCGGCGGTAAACCGTCGTCACGATCGCCAGCCCGATGACGAAGCGGGCCGAGGTGACCACCCACACACTTGCGTTGCCCATGTGCCCGAGCGCGCGGATCAGCAGCACGTTGGCGATAAAGCACACGGTCGATCCCAGCATCATAAGCAGGCTGGTGGAATGGGCGCGGGGCGCTGGCCTAGTAGGCAGTAACATTCAAGGTGTAAGATCGAAAGTAGTGCGGTGCTTTAGCCCGCATCGGCAATTGCAGGAGTGTATCCGTTGTAAACCTGCGGGCTAAAGCACCGCACTACCTCAGAGCTAATGAAACAAGCGGCCATCCTGCTGCCATTAGCGTCTATTCGCGTCCATTAGCGGTTAAAAAATGCCTTTCGGTGTTTGTTGCTGCGGGTTTTCAGTCGCTCAGCTCGGATCGTAGTCGAGGTACGGCCCGAGCCATTTTTCGCACTCGGCGAGTGTCCAACCGCTGCGGCCGGCGTACTCGGTCACCTGGTCGCGGCCGAGCTTGCCCACAGCGAAATACTTCGACTCCGGGTGGTTGAAATAAAACCCGCTCACGCTGCTCGCCGGATACATCGCGCAACTCTCCGTCAGGCCGATGCCGATTTCCTTCTCCACCGGAACCAGGTTCCAGAGCTGCGGCTTGTGGCGGTGGTCGGGGCAGGCTGGATACCCGGGCGCCGGGCGGATACTGCGGTACTTTTCGCGGATGATGTCGTAGGCGCTCAGGTTTTCGGTGAGGCCGTAGCCGCACAGGTCGCGGGTCTTTTTGTGGAAAAACTCCGCCATCGCCTCGGCTATGCGGTCGCCGAGCGCCTGCACCATGATCGCGTTGTAGTCGTCGCCGGCGGCTTTGAATTCGTGGGAGAATTTCTCCACGCCGTCGCCCGCCGTGACAGCAAAACTGCCGAGGTAATCGGCGCGTCCGCTGCTCTTGGGCGCAATGTAGTCGGCGAGGCAGTGGTTGAACTGGTCGGCGGGCTTTTCCAGCTGCTGGCGCAGGAAGTGGAACGTGTGCAAAACCTGGGTACGCGTCTCGTCGGTGTAGATCTCGACGGAGTCGCCGACCGAGTTGGCCGACCAGAAGGTCTGGACTGCCTTGGGCTGAAAGCGGTTTTCGCGAATGATGCGCGCGAACATCTCCTGCGCGTCCGCCATCAGCTTGGTCGCCTCTTCGCCGACGACTTCGTCGGTGAGGATCTCGGGGTAACGCCCATGTAGCTCCCACGCGCTAAAGAATGGGCCCCAGTCGATGAACTCCTTTTCGAGCAGCTCTTTTACGCTGGCGTCGTGGTAAACTTGGGTACCGAGGAACGCTGGTTTGGGCAGGTCGGTGGTCGCCCAGTGGAACTGCGGAGCGCGGGCGCGCGCCTGATCGAGCGAGAGTAGCGGGCGTTTGTTGCGGCGCGCGGCGAATTCCTCGCGCGACTTTTCCTGCTTGGCGACGACCTCGGCGAGGAAGGCGGGTTTTTGCGTGGGCGAGAGCAGCGAGCTGACCACGTTGACCACACGTGAGGCGTCGAGCACGTGCACAACGCCGTGCGGGTATTCGGGGGCGACTTTGACCGCGGTGTGCGCGGGCGAGGTGGTCGCGCCACCGACGAGAAGCGGAACCGTAAAACCCAGACGTTTCATTTCCTTGGCGACGTGCACCATCTCGTCGAGCGACGGGGTGATCAGGCCGGACAGGCCGATCACGTCGGCGCCGATCTCCTTGGCTTTGGCCAAAATCTTGTCGCACGACACCATCACGCCGAGATCGACGACCTCGTAGTTGTTACAAGCCAGCACCACGCCGACGATATTTTTGCCGATGTCGTGAACGTCGCCCTTGACGGTCGCGATGAGGAATTTGCCCTGGGCGCGGGTGGCCTCGCCGGCGGCGGCGGCGCGGGCTTTTTCGGCTTCCATGAAGGGCGTGAGGTAGGCGACCGAGCGCTTCATCACGCGGGCGCTTTTCACGACTTGGGGGAGAAACATTTTGCCGGCGCCGAACAGGTCGCCGACCACGCGCATGCCGTCCATGAGCGGGCCTTCGATGATGTCGAGGGGACGTGGATATTTTTGGCGGCACTCCTCGGTGTCTTGCTCAACAAAGGTGTCGATGCCTTTGACCAGCGCGTGGCTCAATCTCTCCTCGACGGAGAGATTGCGCCACGCGCTGGCAGCTGAGAGCTGGGAGCTAAGAGCTGAGAGCTCGGAAGGCGACGCTTTGGCAGCCGTTTCATGGGCTTTGATTTCGTCGGCTTTAACAATCAGCTTTTCGGTGGCGTCGGGGTGGCGATTGAGGATGACGTCCTCGCAGAGCTGACGCAGCTCGGGCTCGATCTCGTCGTAGTTGCCCAACATGCCGGCGTTGACGATCGCCATGTCCATGCCCGCCTTGATGGCGTGGTAGAGGAACACGGTGTGGATGGCTTCGCGCACCGGATTGTTGCCGCGGAAGCTGAAGGAGACGTTGGAAAGACCGCCGGAAACTTTGGCGTAGGGCAGGGTCGCTTTGATGATCCGCGTGGCCTCAATGAAATCGACCGCGTAATTATTGTGCTCCTCGATGCCGGTGGCGACGGTGAGGATGTTGGGGTCAAAAATGATGTCCTCGGGCGGGAAGCCGAGGGTGTCGACGAGTAGCCGGTAGGCGCGGGTGCAGATGCGGACTTTTTCGTCGCGGGTGGCGGCCTGGCCTTGTTCATCGAAGGCCATCACCACGGCGGCGGCGCCGTAGCGCATGAGCCGGTGGGCGCGGCGCAGGAACTCGGTTTCGCCGTCCTTGAGCGAGATGGAATTGACGATGCCTTTGCCCTGGAGGCATTGCAGGCCCGCTTCTAGGACGGACCACTTGGAGGAGTCGATCATGACCGGCACGCGGGTGATGTCGGGCTCGGCGGCGATCAAGTTGAGGAACTTGACCATGGTGGTTTCGCCCTCGATGAGCGCCTCGTCGACGTTGATGTCGATGATGTTGGCGCCGGATTCGACCTGTTGTTTGGCGATGGCGAGGCAGGCGTCCCAGTCGCCGGCCTTGAGGGCCTTGGCGAACTTGGGCGAGCCGGTGATGTTGGTGCGTTCACCAACGACGAGGAAGGAGGAGGCGGCGGATTGGGTCACGGGAAGGTCGGAGTTATCTTTCCTCTTTATCTTAATCTTTCTCTTTCTTCCGGCTGACTTTCGGAAAGAGAGAACGAGAACGATTAAGAGGAACGAGAAAGAGTTTAAGCGGTGAGCGGTTCGAGGCCGCTGAGGCGCAGGGCGGTGGGGATGACGGGTGGCTTACGCGGAGGGAGTCCGCGCACGGCGTCGGCGATGGCACCGATGTGGGGCGGGGTGGAGCCGCAGCAGCCGCCGACCATGTTGACCAGGCCGGCGGTGGCGAATTCACGCTGGATCGCAGCCATGTCGGCGGGCGCTTCGTCGTAGCCGCCAAACGCGTTGGGCAGGCCGGCGTTCGGGTAACAGGTGATGTGGCAGTCGGCGATGCGCGCCAATTCCTCGATGTAGGGGCGCATGGCGCGGCCACCGAGAGCACAGTTGATGCCCACCGAAAACGGCTTCGCGTGGCGGATACTATTATAGAAGGCCTCGGTGGTCTGGCCGGAAAGCGTGCGACCGGAGGCGTCGGTAATCGTCACCGAAATCATCACCGGCAGGCGGATGTTTTTCTCCTCGAAAACGCCTTCGATGGCGAACAGCGCGGCCTTGGAATTGAGCGTGTCGAAGATCGTCTCGACCAGCAGGGCGTCCACGCCGGCGTCGATGAGGGCGCGGGTTTGTTGGGTATAGGCTTCGACCACGCCCGCCCAGGTGACGGCGCGGTAGTCGGGGCGGTTAACATCAGGTGACATCGACAGCGTGCGGTTAAGCGGTCCGATGGCACCGGCTACAAAACAGCGGCGACCCGGGGTGGCGGCTTCGGCGGCGCGGGCTGCGCGCAGGGCGCACCCGACGGCGGCGTGGTTGAGCTCGGTGACGATCGCTTCGAGGTGGTAATCGGCCATGCCGATCGTCGTGGCGGAAAACGAGTTGGTTTCGACGATATCGGCCCCGGCAGCGAAGTAGGCAGCGTGGATTTCTTCGATCACGGACGGCTTGGTGAGGCAGAGCAGGTCGTTGTTGCCCTTCAAGTCGTGCGGATATTCGGCAAATTGGGTGCCGCGGAAGTCGGCCTCGGTGAGGTTGTAGGTTTGCACCATCGAACCCATGGCGCCGTCGAGCACGGCGATGCGGCGGGCGAACAGCTCGCGAAGGGCGGCAAAAGAGGCGGATTCGGGCAAGGTGGCGGCGGCGGACATGGCGGGTGAGAGTTGCTAGTTGAAGCGGCAAACCAAGGTAAAATTGCCAGTGAGGCAAGAAACATATCTTTACATGCGAATGCGTTGATGCGTTGGTTGAGATGCGTCGGTTAACGTGGCGTTCGACTGCGGCTACAGAAAACGCGGAAGCTTTGGCAACGGTTGCACAGGCTTGGGCGTTGAAGTGGACGGTGGCGGGCGGCAGGGTAGCAGACGGTTCGTTGTTCTTTTAAAATTTTTGTCCGGGCAGCGGGGAAGGCCGTTAGAATCGGCCACAGTTGCGCTGCGGTAACGTATCAAACCAAACCCACACCTTGCGAACGAACGCAGGGGCAAAGCCAATCGGAGTCGCATCCGGTGAAGGCGAGGGGCGAGGACGCGGCGCGCAGGCGCGCAAATACCAAACGTTTAAAATCCAAATCCCAAAAGAGTCAGCGGCCACCGCCGCACTTTTTTTGGGATTTGGAGATTTGAGCCTTTGGGATTTGCGCCCTGCGTGCGCACGAAATACGGAGTCCGAATATCCCGTCCGGGCATACTCACGCGGTGGTCGCTAACCTTTGCGGGCTACCATGCGCGAAATCTTCATCGCAAAATGAAGCGTGAGGGCAGGTTGCGGACTTTGTTTTTCAACAGGTTCGTCTGCTCGCACTGCGTCCAGACAGATCCTATGAAAACCTCCACTCCCTGCCGGAGCGCTTCGGCGCGCCGGTTTGTTCCCGTCGCCGCTATTATTATAGCGACGACTCTTAATACAACGGCCGCCGAGGCTGGAAATAACGCACCCGAGCCCACGGATCCCCATCTTGTGGAGTTGCCTGAACTCGTCGTCACCGCGCGCCGCATCGAGGAGCATCCGCTGAATGTTCCGGCCTATACGAATGTCATTACCCGTGAGCAGATCGAGAAAAGCGGCGCGAGTAATCTGATCGATCTACTTAAATCGCAGGCTAACCTGAGCTTTACCTCACTATCGAGCAGCCCGACCAACACCAAAGTGTCGATGCGCGGCACGGGCAACGGCGACAATAACGGGCGCGCTCTTATATTAATCGACGGCATTCGCGCCAATCGGCCGGACATGGGCAGCTTTAACTGGCTGCAATTTGCGGTGCAGGACATTGAAAGTATTGAGGTGATTCAAGGCCCGCAGGGCGGGTACTATGGCGACAACGCCGTGGGCGGGGTGATTAAGATTAATACTCGCGGAGCGCCGAATAAAAGTGGCGGCCGGGTCAGCGCATTGGTGGGTTCTAATGCGACTGTTAAAACCTCTGGCAGTTACACGCAGGCTGTAGGCAATGCGTGGACTACGGTTTCTGCGGGGCATGATGAATCCGAGGGGTATCGTAATCACTCGGACTATATGGCGGATTCCGGGGCATTGCGTTTTGGCTATGATAACAAAAAGAACTCGGCTACGCAGGTGGGCGTTTCTTATATCGCAACCGAGTTCGAGCAGCCGCGTCCTTTGACGGCAGCCCAGTACCATGCGGACCCATCTCAAAGTGGCGGTGGCTTTGATGAGGGGTGGTCGAAAACCTATCGGGTTAACGGCAGTAATCAGTTGGGGGCCAAGGACCAGGGGCAGTTGTTCACGGATGCGGCTTATTTTAGGACGACTGAGTTCGCCACGGCCACACGATTTGGCTCGACGCTCCACAACCGCAAAATTGAGGGGGGCTCTTTCAGTCCAAAGATTTTGTCTAATTGGGCCGATTTTCGCCTCACCAGTGGGGCTGATTTTAATTACGATCAGCTCGATGCAGTTACATCCGGAGGGACTTTTGGTGATGTGAGCCGTTTGGTAATGGCGCCCTATATTGGCGGCGAATGGAGTTTAGCTGAAAAGTGGTCGGTTTCCGGTGTGGTTCGCCATGAGTTCGCTGAAATCAAGGTCGAGGGCATCAATACCACTCCGCTTGTGGAGAGGGCGAGTCGAAGCGAGGAGGGGGATGCCTTTCAGGTGGCGGTTAATTATCGTCCGACCAAGGCCAGTCGCCTCTACGCCAAATATGACCATACTTACCGGTTCCCGGCCACCGATGAAATTGCTTATTATCAAGGGTTTTCCTCGGCCAAGTTTTTCAATGCGAATCTTATGCCGGAGAGCAGTGATAATATTGAGTTGGGCGGGGATTACTCGATTGGTTTTTGGACTATGGGTGGGGCCGCTTATCATATGGTTACCAATGATGAGATAGCTGTTAATGATAGTACTTTTATTAATGAGAATATTGCTGAAACTGAGCGTAATGGCGTTCAGGCGCACGTCGTATATGACCGTTGTAGTGTTGGGTTTCGTGCGCGGGCGGATGTGGTCGATGCGCAGGTGATTGATGATCCTGTGAATAATAAAAAAGGTCGGATTCCTATGGTTCCTCGGTGGCAAACGACAGAAACGGTGTTTTCACGGCCCCTGACGGGGTTAATGGTTGAGTTGACGCATCGGTATGTCGGTGAGTCCACTGCGAGCGCCTCCACTCCAGGGATATTGCCTGCGGCGAGTTTCTTCGATTTCAAAGCTACCTATGATGTTAATATTCGTTGGTCGGTTTATTCGGGGGTTAATAATATAGCGGATAAAAAAAGTATGGCGGCTAACTTTTTTGGAGACATTTACCCCAACGAAGGCCGTTTCATCTATCTTGGCAGCACGTATAAATTCTGATGCCGCTTAGGCTGATGATATTAATACGCGGCTATATATTGTATTCGCTCAGCGCCTTTTTGGCGCTGGGCGTTTTGCGCGCCCAGGTTCCGTCCGCCCCCCCCCGCGTCGTTTCCCAGACGGTCGGCACCGATGAGTTGCTGCTCGCCTTGGCCGAGCCGTCGCAGGTGGCGGCACTGAGCGAACTCGCGGTTAATCCCAACTACTCCGCCGTTGCCGCTCAGGCGGCGGCGTTTCCGCATCTGCCTCCGGCCGGCGATGCCGAATCGATTCTTCGTTACCGGCCCACCCTCGTCCTTTGCGCCGATTACAGCCGCACCGAACTCGTCACCCAGCTCAAGCGCGCCGGGGTGCCGGTCTTGATTTTTGATCGTTACGCGACCCTCGACGACGCCTTTGCCAACCTCCGCCGCCTCGCCCGAGAACTCGGCCCGGCCGCCGAAAAACGCGCCGAGGCCGTCATCGCCGAGGGCCAAGCCCGCGTTCAGCGCCTCAAAACCGCGCTCGCCGGCGTCACCCCCAAACGTGTGATCGCGCCTTCGACTTATGGCGTCATGGCGGGAGACGGCACCACGTTTCAGGATCTGTGCAATTACGCGGGTGCCATCAATCTCGGCGCGACTCTAGGCGGATTGCACGGCCATGCACCGCCGCCGAGCGAAAAAATGCTCACCTGGCCAATCGACGCCGTGGTGCTCGACGGCCCCGACCTGTCGGCGGCGCTGGCGGTGTTTAAAAAACTGCCGCCCTACGCCTACCTGGCTGCTGTGCGTGAGGGGCGGGCGGTGCGGGTCGAGTCGTATCAACTCAGCTGCGTGAGCCACCGCCGCATCGATGGTTACGAGCAGTTGGCGCGCGCGCTTCACCCCGAGGCGTTTACGGTGAATGGAAGTGGCATGGGCGTCCCGCCCATGGGGTCGAAGTCGAGCGCCGACATGGGCGGGACGCCCATGCCACGTCGGGCAAGCAATCCCATGGGCGGGACGCCCATGCCACTTCAGGCGCAGATGCTTCGCTGAGGCGTTTACACTGAGCGGATCCGCTACCAGAACAACCGTTCACATGCCCGACTCCTCCCGCCAACGCCTCGCTTTGCCCTTCGCCGTGACGGCGCTGGTCGCGTTGGCGCTGCTCTCGCTCGCCGTCGGCGACATGCGGCTTTCGCTCGCCGACATCGGCCATGGTTTGATGAATCGCGAGTCGCTGGAAGGCACCATTCTTTGGCAAATTCGCCTGCCGCGCCTCTTGGTCGCGGTTTTGGTCGGGGCGGCGTTGTCGGCGAGCGGGCTGGTCATGCAGGCGTATTTTCGCAACAGCCTCGCCAGTCCCGGCCTGCTCGGTGTGAGCAGCGGCGGGGCGGCCGGCGCAGTGACGGCCATCGCCGCAGGTTGGGCGGGGCTTTCGCTTTTGGTCCTGCCAGTGGCGGCGATCATTGGGGCGATGTTGGCCACCGCCGCCGTGCTCAGCCTTGCGCGCAAAGGTGCCAGCACCGAGCGCCTGCTGCTGGCCGGCGTGGCCCTCAACGCGCTGCTCGGCGCGGTCACCAGCTATGTGTTGTCGCAGGCCAACGTGTCGTTTGAGCGCAACGGCCAGATTTTGTTCTGGCTGCTCGGTGGTCTGGAAGATCGCACCTGGGAACACGCCGTCATGGCGTTGCCCATCGTGGTCGGCGCGATTTGCCTGTGGCCGCTGGGGCGACAGATGGACCTGCTCAGCCTCGGGGCCGACGAAGCGCAGAGTCTCGGGGTGAACGTGCGCCGGTTGCGGCGGCAACTCTTGGTGTTATCCACGCTCCTCACCGCGCTGGGTACGGCGGTGGCGGGCACGGTGGGCTTTGTCGGACTGATCGTGCCGCATTTGCTGAGGCTGCTGGTCGGGCCCGAGCACAAACGCCTCGTGCCGCTTTCACTCATCGGTGGCGCGGCCTTCGTGGTGGCGTGCGATGTGTTGGGCCGCTCGGTCGGCGGGCTGCGACTGGGCATCGTAACGTCGCTGGTGGGCGGGCCGTATTTCCTGTGGTTGTTAAGGAGGGCTGCATGAGTAAAAAAACGGAGTTTTTAACCACGAAGAACGCGAAGCAGCGCGAAGATCGGAGCTGCTGCACATGACCTCCCTGAGTCTAAAAAACGTGTGTGTCGGCGCGCGGTTAACGGACGTGAGCCTCGATCTGCCCGCCGGCGCGACCGTGGCGTTGGTCGGCCCCAATGGCTCCGGTAAATCCACGCTGCTGCAAGCCGCCGCCGGTTTGTTGCCGTGCGCGGGAAGCGTGCTGTGGCAGGGGCGGGCGCTCGCCGCGATTCCGTTTATCGAGCGCGGACGACTCACCGCGTGGGTGCCGCAGGAGGCGCGCTTCGAGTTTGGGTTCAGCGTACGCTCGGTGGTAGCCCAGGGGCGTTTCGCCCACGGTGACGACAACGCTGGGGTCGAGACCGCGTTGGCGGCGATGGATTTGCTGCCCCTAGCTGAGCGGGCGGTTAACCAGCTTTCGGGCGGCGAACGCCACCGCGTGCTGCTCGCCCGCGCGCTCGCCACCGCCGCGCCGTTGCAGCTCTGGGACGAGCCGCTGGCCGCCCTCGATGTGCGCCACGCGCTGCAAGCGCTCGTGCTTGCCGATACCCTCAAGCGCACCGGCGGCACCGTGGTGTTTTCGCTGCACGATCTGCGCATCGCCCACTGCTTCGATTACATCGTCGTGCTGCACGCCGGGCGCATAGCCGCTCAAGGTAAACCCGCCGACGTGCTCACGCCCGAGCTGTTGCTCGCCGTTTTCGGTGTGCAGGTGCGTATCGAACCCGGCCTCATCCTCTCTTTGCCCTCATCCGCCTCCGCATGAAAGCCCTCGGCGTCCTCGGCACCGCGTCCAACGTAGGGAAAACCTGGACCACCACCGCGCTCTGCGCCTGGCTGCGCCGCGAGGGCGTGCGCGTCGCCCCGTTCAAGGCCCAGAACATGTCCAACAACGCCTTCGTCACCCGCACCGGTGGCGAAATGGCCCGCGCCCAGGCTGTGCAGGCCGAAGCCTGCGGGCTGGAGCCGTGCGTGGAGATGAACCCGATTTTATTAAAACCGTGCAGCGACACCGGTTCGCAACTCATCCTGCTCGGCGAGGCGCAGCCGCATTTTTCGGCGCGCGAGTACTACGCCAATTTTGACCGTCACCGCAAAATCGTGGCCGACGTGCTCGATGGCTGGCGCTCGCGCTGCGACGTGCTCGTCATGGAAGGCGCGGGCAGCCCCGTGGAGCTTAACCTGCTCGACCGCGACTTGGTTAACCTTTTTCCGATTCGCCACCTCGACGGTAAATTTGTGCTGGTGGGCGACATCGACCGGGGCGGCATTTATGCGCAATTGGCCGGCACTTGGGCGCTGCTTGATCCGGCCGACCGGACGCGCTCGCTTGGCGCGATCGTCAACCGCTTCCGCGGCGATCTAAGCCTGTTTCCCGACCCCCAAAGCTGGCTCGCGCCCCACGCGCCCGGTCTCGACGTGCTTGGCACCGTGCCGTTCCGCCACGACTTGCAACCCGAGGAGGAGGACGGCCTTTCCGCCGTTGACGAAGACCGCGGCGCGGGCGACCTGATTGTTTGGATACGTTATCCCCATGCTGCGTGTTTAACCGATTGCCAGCCGTGGTGGGACGATGCCGGTGTGCGCACGTTGTGGACGGCGGAACCGGCCGAACTGGCGCGGGCAAAAATCATCGTTTTACCCGGCACCAAAAACACCATCGCCGACCTGCGCTGGATGCGAGCGCGTGGGTTGGACCGCGCGATCCATGCGGCGGCGCAGCGCGGCGCGCTCATCGTGGGCATTTGTGGCGGTTACCAGATGTTGGGCGAAAGCCTGAGCGATCCGAACGGCGTGGCGGGCGACGCCGGCGAGGAGCGCGGACTCGGGCTGCTGCCGGTGGCGACCACGTTTTACCCGCAGAAAGTGGTTTGCCAGACGACCGCCGAATGCGACGGCGAGCGCTGGTCGGCGTACGAAGTCCACATGGGCCGCACGGTGGCGGTGGCACCGATTCAAACCAACTTTACCGCCGCCGTAGCCCAGTCGCTGCACACCGTGTGGACTGCCGACGGCGAAACGCGGCCCGAAGGACATGTGGCGGGTAACGTCATGGCGACTTACCTGCACGGCTGGTTTGAGTCGCCACGCCTGCGTGCCCGTATCGCCCGCCTCGGCGGACTCACCGAGCACAGGGTTGCGGCGACGCCGTGGCGTGAGCGGCGGCAGGCGGTTTACACGGCGATGGCCGACCACGTCGCCGCCACACTCGACCTCGAAAAAATCCGCCGTGGCCTCGGGCTGTAGCCGTGATGCACGTGAACCCTTCGTTCTGTTAACGTCCTCCGCGCAATCGTATGGCTCACCTCACTTTTTTAACCGGTCCTGTGCGCAGCGGCAAAAGCCGTCGCGCTGTCGAGCTCGCTCGCAGTTGGGGTGACGACGTGGTGTTTGTGGCGACTTATCGCCCCGATCCGGCGGACGCCGAGATGGCTGAGCGGGTGCGCCGCCACCAAGCCGAGCGTCCGAGCTGGCGCACGGTGTTGTCCCCCTTGCCACGGAAGGCGGCAGCTGCGGACCAGGCATGCGTGGATGCGGGACGCGTGGAGTCGTTGACCGACCTGCTCGCTGCCTTGCAACCGCCGCCTTCCGGTGTGGTGCTGGATTGTCTCACGTTGTGGTTGAGCGACCGCTTGGAGTTAACCGACGCGGAGATTTTGGCCGAGTGGGATGCGGTGATGGCCGGTTTGCGTGAGCTGCCGTTTCCGAGTGTCGTGGTGGGCAACGAAGTCGGTTGGTCGCCGGTGCCGGATCATCCGGTACTGCGGCGGTTTCGTGATTTGGCCGGCACGCTCGGCCAGCGCACGGCGGCGGCGGCGGACGCGGCGTATCTGTATGTCGCGGGTTGCGCGGTGACGCTGAAAGGGGGCTCGGCGTAGCGCAGGCTTCTAGCCTGCATTTTAAATCGGAGCAGACTGGAAGTCTGCGCTACTTTTTTCTCTATGAACCTACCTGTGATTCCCCCTTTGGCCCAGCACCTGTCGGCTGCGCTGCAGCACAAGATCGACCACAAAACCAAGCCGCTCGGCGCGCTCGGGCGGCTCGAAGAACTGGCGCTGCGTATCGGCCTCATGCAGGCCACAACCGAACCCGTTTTGCGTCAGCCCACCGTACTCGTCTTCGCCGGTGACCACGGTCTGGCAGCCGAGGGCGTGAGCCCGTTTCCCTCCGAAGTGACGGTGCAAATGGTTGCCAATTTTTTGGCGGGCGGTGCCGCTATTAGCGTGCTGGCGCGCCAAAACGGGCTGGCGCTCAAAGTCGTCGATGCCGGTGTTGCTGCCGTGTTGGCTGCGCATCCCGCGCTCATCGCCGCAAAGGTGCGCGCCGGCACGCGAAACGCGTTGCACGAACTCGCACTCACCGCCGCCGAGGTGGAGCTTTGCCTCATGCGCGGCCGCGACATCGTGGACGCGTTGGCGCGGGACGGATCGAATGCGGTTTTGTTGGGCGAAATGGGCATCGGTAACACCTCGGCCGCGGCGCTCTTGATGAGCGCGTTGCTGGACCTGCCTATCGAAGACTGCGTCGGTCGCGGCGCGGGGCACGATGACGAAGGGCTGGCTCGTAAGCGGGCCACGCTGGTGGCGGTGCGCGCGCGGCACGGTAACGTAGCCGACGCACGTGCGGCGTTGGCGGCATTTGGCGGCTGTGAGATTGCGATGATGACGGGTGCAATGTTGGCGGCGGCTTCGCACCGCATGGTGATTGTGAACGATGGTTTTATTGTCACCTCAGCTCTGTTGTGCGCGGCACGTATCGATCCGTGTGTGCTCGATTATGTGGTGTGTGCCCACGGTTCGGCGGAGCAGGCGCACGGGCGGCTGTTGGCGGCGCTCGAGCTGCGCCCGCTGCTGGATCTCGGGCTGCGCTTGGGCGAGGGCAGCGGCGCGGCGCTGGCGTGGCCGTTGCTGGTCGCGGCGTGCGGATTTCTGCGCGAGATGGCGACCTTTGAGTCGGCTGGCGTGAGCCGAAATGGGTGAACCGCCGCCCAACAATCGAACCGGACAAGCACGGAGTTTTTTAACCACTGATGAGCACTAATGGACACTAATCCGAACACTGAATGGGCGAGGTTGGGACGAGATTGTTTACGTCCATTGGCGGCCATTCGCGGCTAAAGAGGATGGTTTATTACTCATGATGAAAATGCTCCTCTGTGAACTGCGATCGTTGGTGGCAGCGGTGATGTTTTTCACCCGACTGCCGGTGCCGTCGTCGGCGCACCATGACCCGGCGGATTTGCAGCGCGCGGCGGCGTGGTTTCCGCTCGTCGGCTGGCTGGTGGGTGCGGTCGCGGCGGGCGTGTGGTGGGCGGCGGCGCAGGTGTGGACTCCAGCGATTGCGAGCGGGCTGAGCCTCGTGGCAACGCTGCTGTTAACAGGTGCGTTTCATGAGGACGGGTTTGCCGATGTGTGCGACGGGTTTGGCGGCGGTTACACCAAAGAACGCGTGCTGGAAATCATGCGCGATTCGCGTGTCGGTGCATTTGGGGCGATCGGCGTGGTGGTCATGCTGGGGCTAAAATGGCAGACGGTGGCGGCGCTGCCGCTGGTGGGTTTTGTCGGGGCGGCGGTGATTTTTGCGGGGCATACGGTGAGCCGAGCGGCGGCGGTGTCGCTCATGGCGGTGCTGCCGTATGTGCGCGAGGAAGCGGGCAAAGCCAAACCGCTCGCCACCGAACTCAGTGGCGGACGACTCGCGACCGCGCTGGTGTGTGGACTGGCCCCGCTGGCGCTGTTGCCCCTGAGCGCGTCGTGGGCGTTGGTCGGCGTATTGGCGGTGTGGCTGGTGCTGGCTGCGTGGTTTCGGCGGCGACTGGGCGGGTACACGGGCGACTGTCTCGGCGCGGCGCAGCAGGTCACGGAAGTCGTTTTTTATCTCGGGGTATTGGCGCTGATATGAGTGTGATTTTGCTCAGGCATACCCGGTTGGCGGGAGCGGAGGGGCTTTGTTACGGGCGCACCGATGTGGCGCTGGCGGGGAGTTTTGCCGACGAGGTGGCGGTGATCCGCGCTGGGCTGGCGGGCGTGCGTTTTGGGGCGGTGTGGAGCAGTCCGGCGGCGCGCTGCCAACGGCTGGCGGTGGCGCTGATCGGGGAGTGGCACGGGCGTCCCGCCCGTGGGGTTGAGGATCATGGGCGAGCCGCCCATGCCACGCCGATCCCGGATCATGGGCGGGACGCCCATGCCACGCCGATCTCGGATCATGGGCGCGACGCCCATGCCACTTCGGACTCTGGCGTGCCCACGGATGCACGGCTGCAGGAGCTCAATTTCGGCGCGTGGGAGAACTGCACGTGGGACAGTTTTCGCAGTCCGGAGAGCGAAGCGTGGGCGCTGGATTCGTGGTCGCTGGCTCCGCCCGGCGGCGAAAGCGGCGCGCAGTTGTGGGCGCGGGTGGCGGCGGTGCGTGGGGAGATTTTGGGCACGTTAGCCACAGGATCGAGCGGTGCGGATGGCGCATCGGTCTTGGTGGTGACGCATGCCGGGGTGATCCGTGCGTGGCTGGGGCTGGAGCGCGGGTTGGGCTGGGCAGAGGCGATGTGTTTGCCCGTTCCGCATGGCAGTTTAACCGTGATAGATCCGTGTGGACGTCAGGCCACAGGCGATAAATTTTAAACCCATGAGCACTTACAAAACCGAGACCGAAGCCGAGCACCGCGAGCGCATGAAGGAGCTCCAACTGGAGATGCGCGCCAAAATGAAGGCGGCCAAAGAGCGGCGCGGGCTGCTCATTTGCCACACCGGCGATGGCAAAGGCAAAACCTCGGCAGCCTTCGGCATGCTCACGCGTATGTTGGCTCACGGCCACAAATGCGCGGTGGTGCAGTTCATCAAGTCGCGCAACGATGCCGTTGAAAGCCTGCTGCGCGGGCCGCTACTCACCTGGGACCACGTCGGCGAGGGCTTTACCTGGGACACCCAGGACAAGGCGGCCGACATTTCCTGCTGCCGCGTGGGCTGGGAGCTGGCGCTCAAGCATTTCGCCGACCCTGAGGTGGACTTCGTGCTCCTCGACGAGCTCAACGTGGTGTTGCAGCTGGAGTACCTGCCGCTCGACGAAGTGCTGGTGGCGCTGCGGGCGAAGCGCGTGGATCAGCACGTGGTCGTCACCGGACGCGGGGCGCGACCGGAGTTCATCGAATTGGCCGACTTGGTGACGGAGATGAAGATGATCAAACACCCCTTTGCCGCCGGAGTGCAGGCGCAGGCCGGAATCGAGTTCTAAGGCGGGTGGGGGACGGCCTAGGCAGGACGGCATGTCCCTGCTGCCATTACCCGTTGCCCGCTGGTGAAGTGGCGGCGAGTTCGAAGCGGAGGTGTTAGGCCCTACACGTTCCGATTTTAGGCTTTAACGCAAAGGCGCAAGGACGCAAAGAAGCGCAAGGAACTCATTTGTTTGTAATCCTTTGCGAACTTAGCGTCTCGGCGGCTTTGCGTTAAAAATAGCCTCGTTCGTTTAAGCTATAAGTATAGGCCCCATTGAAACGCCTTCCAGGCATAGGTAATTTGCCTGTACGCCTCAAGTTATCCGGCAGGCTGCCGATATATGGAAGGTTACCTCATTGGTCCTGCGGCCTCCCTGCCGAACTTCCTACCTATCGACCGCTTCCCTCCAGCTATGAAATTCTCCTCACTCACCATCGGGAAACGCGTTGCCCTCGGCTTCTCCTTCCTCCTTTTAATCAGCGCCGCTCTCGGTGGTTTTGCCGCCATCAAGATGCTCAACGGTGCCAGCGGCGCACACTTCCTTGCCGCAGCCGTCGCGCCCCAAGCCGAGGTCACCAGCACCTTGGCCGCTGCCTCGGCCAAAACCCAATTGGCCGCCCGCACCTACGGGCTGACCAGCGACGAGGCTTTTCACGCGGCCGCCCTCAAGCACCTCGGCGAGGTCAACACCTCCCTGGATGCCTGCCGCAAGCTCGGCGAGGCCCAGCCTTCGCTCACCGCGCTCAAAGAAGGCATAGTCGCCGCCGACAAGGCCCTCGCCGCCTATGTCACCCAGTTCAAGGCCACCGAGGCCAACTTGGACGCGCTCGATAAAATCCGCGCCCAACTCGACTCCAGCGGCGGCGGGTTTGTCGTTGCTATTACCGCCTATATCCAGGCCCAGGATAAAAAGCTCGCGGAGGAAATCGCCGCCGCAGCTCCCGCCGATAAACTCGAGGAGCGCCGCGTAAAGGCGGAGTTGGGTAACGAGATTATCGATTTGGGGGGCGCCATCCGTTTGGCCACACAGCGCGCCCAGGCCCTGCGTCAACCCGAGCTGGTCGACAAGGCCGTGCCGCTCTTCGCCCAAATAGAGGCCGTCCGCCAAAAACTGCTGCCGATCACCCGCAACGATGCTGATAAAAAACTGCTCGCCGATGTCGGCCAGACGGCCGCCTCCTACAAGGCCGGCATCGAGGCCCTGGTGAAAAACTTCGCCGAGGCCCAAGTGATCATGAAGGCCCGCGGTGCCGCCGCCGACGAGTTCGACGCCGTGGTCGAGGACGTGCTGCATCGCTCCATCACGCGCACCCTGGAGTACGCCTCCACTTCGGCCTCGGGTCTTAGTGCCACCACGCAACTGTTGATCGGTGGTGAAATCGTCATGGTCGTGCTCGGCTTGTTGGCCGCCTTTTTCATCATCCGCGGCGTCAACCGCGCCCTCACTGCCACCGCCGAAACGCTTTCGCAGGGTTCACTGCAAGTTGCTGCCGCCGCCGGCCAGGTGTCCTCCGCCAGCCAGTCGCTCGCAGAGGGTTCCAGCGAACAGGCCGCCTCACTCGAGGAAATCAGTTCCTCGATCGAAGAGCTCGCGAGCATGACCAAGCGCAACGCCGACAACGCCCAATCGGGTAAAACCTCCTCGGGTCAGGCCCGAGTCGCCGCCGAAGCCGGTGCCGCCGAAATGGAACGCATGCAATCGGCGATGAACGCGATCCAGCAGTCGTCCAACGACATCTCAAAGATCATCAAGACGATCGATGAGATCGCCTTTCAGACCAACATCCTAGCGCTCAACGCGGCGGTCGAAGCCGCCCGTGCCGGCGAGTCCGGCGCCGGGTTTGCTGTGGTGGCCGACGAGGTGCGCTCGCTCGCCCAGCGCTCGGCCCTCGCGGCCAAGGAAACCGCCGACAAGATCGCCGACGCCTGCACCCGCAGCACTCAGGGCGTGGAGCTTTCATTAAAAGTCGCCTCCGGCCTGCAGCAGATCTTGGAAAAGAGCCGCGAGGTCGACCGCCTGGTGAGCGAGGTTGCCACCGCCTCCAACGAACAGAGCGAGGGCATTGCCCAGATCAACACCGCCGTCAGCCAGATGGACAAAGTCACGCAGTCCAACGCGGCGAACGCCGAGGAGACCGCCTCGGCGGCAGAAGAGCTCAACGCCCAGTCCGAAGAGTTGCGCAACGCCGCCGCGCAATTGGCCGCACTGGTCGGTGTGAAGGACGGCGCCAGCGTGAGCCACGGTTCCGCGCATGCGACCGCGCACGTCACTCACCACGCATCGCACCACGCACCGGCCAAACACGAGTCCACGCACGAGTCGCATGGTGGCGGAGCTACTGGCGGCAAGTCGGGTAAACACGCCGCGGTGAAGCACGCTGTGGCGCATGCCGATAGCCACGCCCAGAGCGGTGGCCATTCGGGTAACGAAAAGCTGAGTTTCCGCGACTAAGCCGGGGGAGGTAAAAGGCAGCGTGTCTCCAGCGCGCTGCCGGTAGGTTAGGGCCTGCTTGTCGGCGAGGGGGTGGGGTGGCCAACGCCAGCCCGGCTCCAGCGCCTGCAAGCAGGCTTTTGCGTTTTTTTTGGGGGGGCACGAGCGTGAGCTGCTCACGGTGGGGGGAGCGGTGTGGGCGTTTATGGGCGTTTAAAAACGCCCCCTGCGCTCACGCGCAAGGCCACGCGGAGGCACGGGCACACGGAGGCAAGGCTACGTGGAGGCAAGGCTACGCGGAGGCCACGCGGAGGGATTCCACAAGATGGATCTTCGCGTTCTGGAACCCGTGGCCTTGAGCGTGAGCTCAAGGGGCTTGGGCTGAGTCGCCTTGAGCGTGAGCTGCTCAAGGATGCGCAAAAAAAACCGCGCCTCGGGTAGAGGCGCGGTTTTGCGGGTGAAGATCGGGCTGAGTCCGCTGCGAGCGCTCGGTTTAGGCTGTGGCTCCGACCAGCTTCTGGAGGCTTTGGCGTGCGTCCGCGATGCTCTCGTGGAACTGCCAGTTGCGGGTGTCCTCGTAGCCTTTGCAATCCGCCACCAAGGAGGCGCTGCCGACCAGCGCGTACTGCAGCGCAACTTCGCGGCAGGTTTGCATGGCCGTCAGGAGCATCTTGATGATGCTCATGTCGAGGCGCTTGACCTCATGGAGGTCGAACACGGCTTTGTTAATACCGCTGTCCACCGCCTCGGCGACTTTGCCCTTAATGTAGCCAGTGACTTCGTTGATCACCGTGGGTGTGACGACTTCAGGAAGACTCATGATGAGTAGATCGCTTTCGTTTTTGAAGTAACGCAGAGAGGTATCGAGGTTCATCGACTTGGCGATCTTCGACTCCAGCTCGGACATATCGATGGGCTTGGTGACGATGCCGGTGAAGCCGACCTGCTGCGCCATTTGTTGCGCGGCCACATCGGTTTTGACCGCTAGGCCGAAGACAGGAGTGTACTTGGTTTTGAGGTTGGTGCGCAGCACGCGGAACAGCGTGAAGGCGGACTCGTCGGGTAGGGACAGCGAGATCATGACGAAATCCACCGCCGTGCGCCCGCAGAAATCGATGGCTTCGCCGGTGCTGGCGACCCCGTGCACCTGCCACGGCGTGTGTTTCAAACCCTCCTGGATCTGCGCGAAAATCGCGGGCTTGTCCTCGACGACGAGCAGCGTGGCGGGGTCGAAAATCGACTTGGCCTTGGCGGGCGCGTCGGTGATCGGCTTGAGGTCGATGATGCGGCCGACTTTTTGCACCAGCAGCTCCTCCTTGAAGGGCTTCACGATGTAGTCGCGCACGCCGATCTTGGCGATCTTGAGCACGTGCTCCTTGCCGCCCTCGGCTGTCAGCATGATTACCGGAATGCCTTTAAGGGCGGGATCGGCCTTGAGCTTGGTGAGCATTTCCACGCCGTCCATCACCGGCATGGTGACGTCGAGCAGGATGATGTCGGGGGTTTCTTTGGTCGCGAGCGCAAGGCCCTCGACGCCGTTGGCACCTTCAAGGATGTCGCAGTCGTACAGCTTGAACGCTTTTTTGATGATAATACGGACGGTTTTGGAGTCGTCGACAGAGAGAATTTTATAACGCATGGGGATCGGAAGTTGGGTGGATAAAAAGTAAGGAGTTTATTCGGAAGGGGGCTGCATGAGCAGGTCGGCGATGATCGAGTTGCCGCCTATCGCAAATTTGTAGGTCCGGCGCGTGGCCGCGGTGATCGATTCGACCTGGAAGTTGCTACCGCGCATGATCGAAGGGATCGTGAGTTTGCAGGGGAATCCCTTGTCGGAGAGTTGGTTTTTAAACGTGCCGACGGTCATGTTGGTGATTTCACCGATGGCGTCGTTAACCGTTTCGTCACCGGCCTCCTTGATCTCCGCTGCATCCATGCCGAGCATGGTCCCGGCACACTGGGCGGCGAACGAGTCCTTCATATACAGGTAAATCAGTCCGTTGATCGAGCCGATGAAACCGACCGTGCTGACCACGTGAGGCGTGTCGAGACCCAGGCAGGCCTTGGTCTCTTCGGCATTCATGGGCACATGGGTCACGTTTTGGTTCAGCATGGTCTTAAAGACCTCTTGTACGGCGCGGGTGATCGTTTCTTGGAAAACGGCTTCTGGTATTTCTTGGATCGCAGGCATGGGGTAGGGGGTCGCGGGTGTAAGGAAAGTGATGATGCGGGTTGAGGGACTGGACGCTTAGGCGACGGAGAAACGCGGCGCGTCAGAGGAATCGGCAGGCGGGACGATGAGATCGGCTGGGTCGGGCATAGCTTCAGCGACGGAATCGGCGGCGGCTTGCCAGTCAAAGGCCGAAGCGCCGCAAAAGTAGGTGTGATCGTAAAGCGACAGTCCCGAAGGGCCGGTCCAGCGGGTTTGCAGGCTGAAGCGACCACCGCCGAGTTCGCAGCTACGTAAATTCAGGACGAGTCCGATCTGGTCATGCCAATATGTTGCTGCTCCTGTTTGATAATCAGCACGGCGCTTCCAGCCCGCCGAGCATTCAGGTTTGAGCATGGCTAGGGTGGTCTCGACTTGTTTGAAAAATGAGAACAGGCGCATAGTTTTTGGGTTGTGCAGAGTATATCGGCCCGAATTGGCGCGGGTTTAGTCGTTTCGGTGAAATTCCCTTAAATTTACCGCTTTCCGATCGCAGCGATCTTGTTCAGCTTAGCCCTTAGCTTTTATTTTGCCCCTCTATGTCCCTTGAGAAAATTCTGGTGATCGATGATGAGCCCTTGGTGCGGCGCTCCATGGAGGAAATTCTGAAGAGCCGGCGGTTTCAGACCTCAAGCGCTGGCACGCTCGCCGCCGCCGAAGCCCTTTTGGGCAAGGAGACGTTTGATTTGGTGATGCTCGATGTGCGTCTGCCCGATGGAGATGGACAACGTTTCCTCGAGCAGGTGATGGCCATGCCGACCCATCCGCTGGTGGTCATGATGACCGGCCACGGTACCATCGAGAGCGCGGTCGGCTGCATGCGCGCCGGGGCGTTCGACTACGTGATCAAGCCGTTTCAACCCGCGCAGATCGACATGATCCTGCGTAAGGCCGACAACTACAGTCAGTTGATCAAGGTTAACCGCTATTTTAGCGAGCGCAGCGGCGGCGATGGCGAACCGATGCTCGGGCGCAGTTCCTCGATGTTGCGCGTGCGCCAAATGGTTGAGCGCGTGGCACCCACCGATGCCACGGTGCTCATTACGGGCGAAAATGGCTCGGGTAAAGAAATGGTGGCCCAGGAGATTTATCGTAATTCGCCGCGGCGCGCCGAGCCGTACATCAAGGTGAACTGCGCCGCACTTTCCGAGCAGTTGATCGAGAGCGAGTTGTTCGGCCACGAGAAGGGCTCGTTCACCGGGGCGATCGAACGCCGCGAAGGCCGCTTCGAGCTGGCCAACCGCGGCACGCTCCTGCTCGACGAGGTGAGTGAGTTGCCCTTGAACCTGCAATCCAAGCTGTTGCGCGTTTTACAGGAGCGTGAGTTTGAGCGCGTGGGCGGCACCAAGACGATCAAGGTCAACGTGCGTATTCTCGCCACCTCCAATCGTGATCTGGCGCATTTCATGGAGCGCGGTCTATTCCGCTCCGACCTGTATTATCGGCTCAACGTGTTCCCGATCGCCGTGCCGCCCCTGCGCGAGCGACCGGAGGACATCGAGGTGTTTTCGGAAAACTTCCTGCGGCGTTTCTCCCGCAAGCACGGCCTGCGCCTGCCCGGCTTTAGCGACCACGCGGCCGCCGCACTGCGCGACTATCCCTGGCCGGGTAACGTGCGTGAACTCCAAAACACCATCGAACGCGCGGTGATCTTGTCCGAAGATCACCGCCCCGTAACCACCGCCGCGCTCAGCCTACCAACGCTCACGCGTATTGAGCCAGGTCGGCCGGTGGCGCATTCCGGTCTGACCGCCGAGCCCGCCCCGGCCCCCGTACCTGTTTATGCGGTGCAAAATCCGCCGCCTGCGCCCGCCCCACTCATGGCGGTCGTTCCCCCGCCGGTGGTTGAGCCGTTCATCGCCGCTGCGCCTGAGCCCGAGGTGGCGCGGGTTGAATCGGTGGCGAGCGCCCCAGCCGAGTCCGCTGCGCCGGTTGCGCTGGCCGAGTCACCGATCCGCTCGCTGGGCGAAATCGAGAAAAAGGCGATTTTGGACACATTGGTCGCGACGGAAGGCAATCGAACCAAAGCAGCTGAGCTGCTGGGGATTTCGATCCGCACCCTGCGCAACAAACTCAACGAATACCGGATCGACGAAGGCCTGGACGGGAAGTGATATCAGTTCGCATTCAAAGAAATACAAACGAACCGGTTTACCGCTAATGAACGCTAATGGCCGCTAATAAAAAGCAGGGATAAAGGGCTTCTGAATTAGCGTATCTTAGCGTTCATTAGCGGTTAAGAATTCCGTTGTTTGATGTTTGGCTGCTTGGTTGCTGGTGCGGTGAGCCTGAACTGTTACCGATTTTTTATACGTATGAATGAGAAATGGTATGAACGGCGGTTTTTAGCCTGTGAGGCTGAACCCCAGGTGACGAGCGAGGGCCTGTTCGCGGATCCCGTAAAAGGCGGCAAAGGCGCGGATTCGCGTGGCCAGCGCAGGATCGGACCCGCGGGCGCGGCCGGTTTTGATCGCCGTGATCATGAGGTTTTTGGCGGTGTGTTCGGTGGCGATGAACTCAAAAACCTTGGTTTTGTAGCCCGCCCACTCCAGCAGCAGGGCGCGCAGCGAGTCGGTGGCGAACTCAGCCTGGCGTTCCTGGAAAATCCCGTGGCGCAGCGCGTCGGCGAGCACGGCGGGCGCGGTGAGTTGGGCGCGCAGCTCCTTTTGGCAGCACGGGGAAACCACCAGCAGGCGGGCGCCGGCGGCCAGGCCCTTGGCCAGTGCGTCGTCGGTGGCGGTGTCGCAGGCGTGCAGGGCGACCAGCACGTCGAGGTTTTCCAAAACACTGGAGGCGATGTCGCCGGCGGCAAAGCGCAGGTGCGGGGCCAACTGATGCGCGCGCGCCAAGTCGTTGCAGAGTTTAACCAACTCCGGGCGGAATTCGATGCCGGTGACCTCCGCGCGCGCCCCCAGGTGCGCGGCCAAGGCGAAGGTCAGGTAGCCTTTGCCGCAGCCCATGTCAGCGATGCGTAAGGAGCTGGGAGCTAGAAGCTGTGAGCTAGGAGCTGGGAGCTCAGAGCCGGAGGCGGAGGCGGGCGGGAGCAGGTCGGCTTCGGCGAGGAGTTGGGCGAGCAGCTCGGTGAATTTTTGGATTTGGCGGAACTTGTGGGCCATGCCTTCGCGGGGCAGGCCGCGGTCGTTGGTCACGCCGAGGGCGCGCAACCAGGGGGCGTCGCCGGCGATCAGGTGGGCCTTGGCCCGGTCGTGGGTTTCGGGCGCGGGTGCGGGGGCGCTGGCGGCGTTTTTAACCGTGAGCCGGGCGCGGCCGTCGGGGCGGGTTTCAAACTGGGCGGTCTGCGCCGGGGTGAACAGGTGGGCGTCGAGAAAGTCCCCGCCGATCAGCGGTTCGAGCAGCGCGAGGGCCTCGGCGGGCGGGAGGTTTTTGGTGATGTCGCGGGTGGCATGGCGCCAGAGCAACGAGAGGTGAGGGCCGGCCTTGAGCGTGACCGGACGCACAAAGAGGTTGTGCAAGGTCGGATCGGCGTGGGTGCGCGCGGGTTTGCCCAAGGTGAGTTTGACCAGCGTGCCATCGGCGACGGCGGAGCGCAGGAGCACGAGAAAACGGGGGCGGGCGTCGGCGGCGGGAGTGGGCATGGGGCGGGGGGATGGAGTGGGTAATTTTTAACGCTAAGACGCAAAAGGCCGCGAAGAGTAGCGCAGGCTTCTAGCCTGCATTTCGATTCTGAGCAGACGGGAAGTCTGCGCTACTCTCAGCGGTAACCGCGTGCTCACGGCAGGTAGTCGGTGGTCATGACCTGGTCGACCGTGAGTTTGCCTTTGGGCAAAATGGCCAACGCTTCGAGTTGGTTGATCTGATTCTGGAAACGCTCGCGGGTGATCCGGCCGATGTTGGCCTCGCCACCCTCGGGGCCGCGGCCGGTGACCAGCTTTTGCTCAATGATCATCTGGCGCGAAAACAGCATGAATTCGTCGGTGTTTTGGGCGTTGGCCGCCTTCATCAGGGCGTGGGCGGGCGCGGGGTCGTTGGCCAAATAGTCGGCCCAACCAGCGATGTAGGCTTTGATAAACGCACGGGCCTGGGCGGGGTGGGCGGCCAGCCAGGTGCGGTTGGCGACGAGCACGGCGTAGGCGTCAAATCCGGCGTCCCATGCGTAAAGGAAACGGGGCAACCCGCCGCCGGCTTTGGTGATGTGGTAGGGTTCGGCGATGAAGTAGCCCTGCTGGATCAGCCCCGGGGTCGCCACGAAGTTGGCCACCGAGTAGTTTTGGGGAATGAGTTTGAAATCGATGCCGTACTTTTTTCGCAGATACGGCAAAAACGCCCACTCGGGCCGGGCCATGATCGTTTGGCCGTCGAGTTGCTCGAAGCGGGTCACCGGGTTGCCGTCGTGGAGCATCAGCACCGAGGGGTCGTTTTGGAAGACTGCGGCGACTTGGGTGACGGGCAGGTCCTGGGCGAGGGCGAGCAGGGTGTTGGTGCTGTCGGCCTGGCCGAACTGGGCCTGGCTGGTGGCGATTTTCTGCATGACGAAGGCGTTGGGACCGCCGGGGATGAGCACAACGTCGAGGCCGGCCGCTTTGAAAAAGCCCTTGGCCTGCGCCTGATAAAACCCGCCATGCTCGGGTTCTGCCACCCAGTCCAGTTGCACGATGATCTTGGTCGGCGCGGCGGCTGTGGACGAATCGGCGGGATTCGGCGCGCCGGAGGTGGAGCCGGTGGGAGCGGAATTTTTACCGCAGGCGCTCAGGCCGAGCGCGGCGAGACAGGCGGCCAAGCCGAGCCACAGGCGGCGGGCGAGGCGGGCGAAAGGGTTGCTCATAAGGATTGGGCTTCGAGGGCGTGGTAGGCTTCGCTCAAGGCGCTGGTAAAAGGCGTGCGCTTGAGGTCGAGCGCGCGGTCGTCGCAGCGGCACACCGGCATGACTCCCAGCAGGGCGTTGGTCACGAAAATCTCGTCGGCGTGGTCGAGTTCGGTGCGGGTGAGAAAGCCCTCGCGGACGCGCTCGGGCCCGAGCAGGGCGAGCACGCGGGCGCGGGCGGTGCCCGGCAGCGGTCCGCAGGCGAGCGCGGGGGTGAGTGCGACTCCGCCGCGCACCGCAAAGACGTTGGTGGTGGCCCCTTCGATAACAATGCCTGCGGGGGTGATGAAGAGCGGTTCGTCAAAACCGGCGGCCATCGCGGCGCGTTTGGCGCGGATGTTAACCAGGTAGTTGAGCGTTTTATATTCGGAGAGGGTGCCGGTGCGTTCGCCGCTGAACACCGTGCGCAGCCGGAAACCGCGAGCGTAGGTGTCGGCCGGATATACTTTTTCGCTCGTGCAGATCAGTTCGCTGGTGGGCGCGGTTTCGTTATGAAACAGCACGACCTTGGCCGAGCCGTCGGCAAGGTGGTTGGCCACAATGACGCGGTGCAGGCGGTCGCGCAGGGTGCCGAGGTCGAGCGCGTAGGGCAGGTCGAGGGCGCGGGCGCTGGCGGTGAGGCGGGCGTGATGGTCGGCGAGGAAGGCGGGGTGGGCGCCGCGGACTTTTATCGTTTCAAACACCCCGTGGCCGTAGAGGAAACCCTCGCTGAGCGCGGGGACCCGGGCGGCGATCCCGGGCTGCAGCACGTTGTCGAGTAGGACGTAGTGGGAGGTGTTCATTGGGGGCGTCGGTGGACAGGTTGGAAAATCGTTCTCGTTCTCCTACTCCTACTCGTTCTCTCAGTTTATCTGCTTCGGGATGACGGAGGACGGCGGCGGGATAACAAGCGGGTGGCGACGGGGAATCGGCGGCGGAATCGGAACGAGTAAGAGTATGAGTAAGAGAACGAGTAGGTAGGCGAGCAGGGTTAAACTTGGGTCAGAGCCTCGTGCATGGCGCGGCCCTTATCGAGAGTTTCCTGGTATTCGGCGCTGGGGTTTGAATCCCATACAATTCCCCCACCAACATGGTAATACGCTTGGCCTCCCACGCAGGTGAGGGTGCGAATGGCGATGTTGAGGTCGGCGTTGCCGTCGAAGCCGAGGTAGCCGATCGCCCCGGTGTAAAGGTGTCGGCGGTGCGGTTCGAGTTCGTCGATGATCTCCATGGCGCGGATTTTCGGTGCTCCGGTAATCGAGCCGCCGGGGAAGCAGGCGGCCACGCAGTCGATCACGTCGATCTCGGGCCGCAAGGTGCCGGACACGGTGGCGACGAGGTGGTGAACGGTGGGGTGCGACTCGAGTTGCCAGAGTTTTTCAACCTGCACCGAGCCGTAGGCGCAGACGCGGCCGAGATCGTTGCGCTCCAAGTCGACGATCATGAGAAGTTCGGCCCGGTCCTTTTCGCTGGCGAGCAGCTCGGCGGCGAGGCGGGCGTCTTCGACCGGATTGGCGGAGCGCGGGCGAGTGCCCTTGATCGGCCGGGTTTCAACGTGGCGGCCGCGCACGGTGAGAAAACGTTCGGGTGAACTGCTCACCACCTGGACGGGGCCAAACGACAGGTAGGCGGCGAACGGGGCGGGACTGCGTTCGCGCAGGCGCTGGTAAAGCGCGTAGGGCGGGCAAGGCAGCGGCGTGGCAAAGCGCTGGGTCAGGTTAACCTGATAAACGTCCCCGGAGGCGATGTAGGCCTTTATGCGGCCGATGGCGGCCGTGTAGCCGGCGAAGTCGAAATTCGCCACCGGCAAAGAGGGCGCTGTTGTAGGGGGTCGCGCCGCAGCCGTGTCGTCGTGAGTGTCACCTAATAGGTGACACTTGGGCTCGGGCTGTGATGGGGGACTTGGCTGCGATTCAATTGCGGCGCGCAGGCGGGCGAGGATAGAGGAGGCAGTCGAAGTGTGGACGGGGCTGGCGACTAGCCACGTGCGGTCCGTGGCGTGTTCGTGGGCGATGATGCCGTCGTAAAACCCGAATTCGCAGTCGGGCACCGCCGGCAGGTCATCAGGGCGGTGGCGGCTAATCTTCTCTAGTTGGGCGCACAGTTCGTAACTGAGAAAACCCACCGCCCCGCCGGTGAAGGGCAACATAGGCGCGACTTTCGCCTCTTCGGATCCAGCCGCAGCTACAGCCCCGCCCCCAGCTACAAAATACCCCGTTGTGTTAGTTTTCCTCGCTGGGCGGGAATACTTTTTGAGGACTTCGCGCAGCTCGTTCAGCGGGGCCGTGGCGCCTTCTTGGGCGCGGTAAATAAAAAAGGGGGCGAACCCGATAAACGAATACGCCCCAAGCCCGCCCGTGCTGCGGCCGCTGTCCAAGAAAAAGGCGTGATCAATGCTTTCCACTTGGGCGAAAAACTCGTGCGGCGCACCCGGCAATTTCACCTCTTCCAGCAGGATCGGCGGACTCAACGCCCACTCGGGTCGTACCGCGATGCCGGTGGCGTCGGCGCGTGCCAGGTGTGCGGATACCGTTTTTCCCCTCACCCGTAGCTCGGGCGCAAGCTCCCCCAGCGGCGCGAGTACGAAGGCGCGTTCGCATAAGCGGGGGTGCGGGAGCGTCAGGCGCTCGTCGGCGCAAAGCTCCGTGGCGCCATAAAGCAGCACGTCGAGGTCAATGGTGCGCGCACCCCAGCGTTCGCGTCGGACGCGTCCGAGTTGTTCTTCGATTGCCAAACAGAGATCGAGTAACCCGTGCGGCTCCAGAGTTGTCTCCAGCTCCACCACGAGGTTGAGGTAATCGGGCTGCGCAGCCTGTCCGGGCAGACACAGGGCCGTCGTCTCATAAACGGACGATACGCGGGCGATGCGCACCTCGGGCGCGGCGGCTAGGCGGCCGAGCGCGTTGGCAAGGTGCGCGTGGCGGTCGCCGAGATTACTGCCCAGTCCGAGATAGGCTGTCTGCACGCGATTTGCTGGTTTCGACGGCGACATGGTCGAGGATGCCCGCGATGGGAACCGAGGGCTTTTTAATCACAATGTCCACTTGGTCCACGATCGGGCAGGCGGCGAGAATTCGGTCGATCACCCGGTTGGCCAACGCCTCGATGAGCTTGAAGCGGTCCTTTTCGACCGTCTCGCGACAGATGCGGTAAACTTGGGTGTAATCGACGGTTTTTTGCAGGTCGTCGGTTGCGGCGGCCGCCGCGATGTCGAGCGTGAGCACCAGATCGATCACGAAGCGTTGGCCGAGGGTTTTTTCCTCAGGCAGGTCGCCGTGGTAACCGTAAAATACCATGGTGGAGAGGGTGATGCGGCCGGTCATTGTGTGCAGCGAAAAGAGAACGAGAACGAGTAAGAGAACGAGAACGATTTTCAGGGGCGGCGTACGGCGGCGGCCATAAGGGCGGCGCGGTGGTTGGCGCGCACGTCGTGAACGCGGTGAAATTGCACGCCTTGAGCCACTGCCAGCGCAGTCAGTGCCAGAGTGCCTTCGAGGCGCTCTTCGGCAGGCAGGTCGAGCACGTGGCTGATCACCGATTTGCGTGAAATGCCCAGCAGCAGCGGATGGCCAAGGGCGTGCAACTCGCCCAGCCGGGAGAGGATTTCAAGGTTTTGCGCCTGGGTTTTCCCAAACCCGATGCCGGGATCGAGGATGATGTGGCGCGGGTCGATGCCCGCCTCCGCCGCCAGCGCCAAAGTTCTCCCTAGGAAACGTTTAACATGGGCCAGCACGTTGTCGGTTGGGGCGGGCGCGGCCGTAGGGGCATCGCGTAGCGCCGGATCGTTGTGCATGAGGATGGCGGCGGCGCCGTAGCGGGCGATTACCCCGGCCATGGCTGGATCGCGCTGGAGTCCGTGCACGTCGTTGACGATGTGCGCCCCGGCGGCGAGTGCGGCCTCTGCCACGGCTGGGTGATAGGTGTCGATTGAGAGCGGCGCAGCAACGTGGCGCACCAGTTCACGGATGACCGGAACGACGCGGCGAATTTCCTCCTCAGGGCCGACTTCGGTGTAGCCGGGGCGGGTGGATTGGCCGCCGATGTCGATGACCGAAGCACCCTCGGCGACGAGCAGGCGGGCGTGGGAGACGGCGGCGGGAAGCGAGTTGTGCTGACCGCCGTCGAAGAAGGAGTCGTCGGTGAGGTTGAGGATGCCGACAATCAGCGGACCCTGGTCGAGCGGCAGTCGGCGGTCGCGGCAACGAATTTCCCGAGCTGGGGTGGTGGTCATGGTGGAGGCGGTGGAGTGAGTTAGACGTCGTTCGATGCGTAGGCGTCGTGCCAGCGGTGGAGGGCGAGCCAACTCAAACCCACGACTGCGCCGGCAAAAACGAAGCCGAGCAGGCAGCTCACAAGCGCGGTGGCGAAGAGGGCGGGGATTTGGAACTGGGCGCTGTAGATCACGGCGAGGAAACCGAGACCGCCTTGGCCGCCAGCGGAGTTGCCCGCATAGGCGTCACCGGCGATGGCCCCGATCGGGGCGAGGGTGGCGGCGATGCGCAGGCCGGTGAAAAAATAGGGCAGCGCGGCGGGAATGCGCAGGTGGCGAAGCTGCTGGAGAGTCGACGCGCGCCCCATACGAAACAGGTCAACGAGCAGGCGGTCGGTGGCGACGAGTCCCTGCGTGGTGTTCACCACCAGCGGGAAAAAGCTGATCAGAAACGTGATGATGACGACGCTCGGCAGCCCGGGGCCGGCCCACAGGATGAGAATGGGCGCGAGCACGATGATGGGCGTGAGTTGGAGCGCCATTAGCCACGGGTAGAGGCCGGCGCGCACCAAAGGTGAAAGCGAGAGCGTCAGCGCCAGCACGATGCTCCCGGCCACGGCCGCCGCGAAGCCCAAAGCCGCCCCGCGCGCCGTGCTCAGGGTGGCCGCCCACAGTTGCGCACCGTGCGTGGAAAACGAACCCAGCACCGCCTCGGGCGCGGGAAGCAGGAAGCGCTGCTCGACGGGCAGCAGGTAAAGCCGAACTGCGTACCACACCGCGATTAAAAGAGCTCCGGTTAACACGGGTAAACCGAAGGTAAGCAGGCGGCGGTTCATGCGGCGGCGGTGGGGGCGGTGGCGGTGCGCAGGAGACGTGAAACCTCCGCGACGCGCTGGAGAAAGGCGGGCGATTCGCGGGTCTCGGCGTTGCGGGGAAACGGCAGGTTTATCGTTAAGTCGTGGGCGATCGCACCGCCGGCAAGGATCACGATGCGCGTTGAAAGAAACACTGCTTCGGCCACCGAATGGCTAACGAAAAAGGCGGTCCACTTTTGGCGCTCGCGCAGAGTGAGGAGCTCTTCGCCCAAAGCTTCACGCGTGAGTTCGTCGAGGGCGCCGAAGGGCTCGTCGAGAAGCAGGAGCGCGGGTTCGAAGGTGAGGGCGCGGGCAAGGGAAACGCGCATCTTTTCGCCGCCGGAGAGTTGGCGCGGGTGCCGGTCAGCGAGGTGGGCAATACGGGCGAGGGCGAGCATTTGGGCGGCGCTTGCGCGGCGGCGCGAGGCGGGCACGCCGCGCAATTGCAGCAACAGTTCGGCGTTGTCGCGGACCGTGCGCCAGGGAAGCAGCGCCGCATCCTGGAAAATAAAGGCGCGTTCCGTGGTGGCGGTGGCGGCGGGGCGCGCCTCAACCAAAACCTGGCCGGAGGTCGGCGTGGCCAGGCCGGCGAGCAGGCGCAACAGGGTGGATTTACCGCAGCCGCTGGCCCCGATCAGGCTGACGAATTCCCCGCGTTCTACCCGCAGCGAGAGTCCGGCCAGCACCGGCGGGCGCGTGCCGGCACCGAATTGCTGGGTCACATTGCGGAGTTCGACGAAGGGGGCGGCGGCGGTCGGCACGTCGGTCATGGCTGCAGGCGGGCGAGTGCAGTGGAGGCATTTTCGAGGGTAGGCTCCAATTTGAGGGCGGCTTGGTACGCGCTGCGGGCATCGGCGGGTCGGTTGGCTTTTTCAGCGATCAAACCCAGCCGGTAATAGGCGCCGGCGTGATCGGGTTCTTGAATACGCGGGGTGATTTGGAGGCAACGGCGCAGGGCTTGCTCGCCACGCTCTAGACCGCGGCCGGTCTCCGAGGCGATGCGGCCCAGGGTGTAGAGCGCCAGGTAGTTGTCCGGCTGGGTCAGCAGGAAGGCTTCGCAGGCGGCAAGGGCCTCGTCGTAGCGTTTCTCGCTGCACAGGGTGTTGGCCCGAATAACCGCACCGCGTGACGGATCGTGTTTTTCGATTCCGGCGATGTGGGCGTAGGCGCGGGCAAAGTCACCGCCGACAAAACCGGGGGCGCGGGTGTAAAATTGAACCAGCCCCTCTCGGTAATCGATGTTGTCGGGATCGAGTTTGACGGCCTGCTCTAGGGCGGTGCGGCCTCGGCGGGCGTAGCCGATGGCGCTAAACGTGAGGCCCAGTTCGGTTGCGCGTAACAAGCTCGCGCTGCCGTAGTCGGCGAGGATTTCGGCGTTGGTCGGGGCGAGTCCTGCGGCGCGGGCAAGGATGTCGGCGGCGACGCTGCGGTGCTGCATCTTGAGTTCGCACTGGCCGAGGTACCAGAGGGCGCGGGTGTTTTTCGGCTCGCGGGCGACGATGGGGGCGAGTTGGTCGCGGGCCTCGGGCACGCGTTTGGCGTTAAACAGGGCGATGGCGGCGGCGAGCGGGGCGGAGTCGGCTTTACTTGAGTTGGCTGAGGCCGGGAGCTCGGCAGCGCGGAGGGCGGTGGACGGCGCTGCCGTGGCGAGAACAAGGAGGAGTAAGGGAACCAGAACGATACGGCAGGGCATCGGGACGGGGGGGGGTTACTCGAAGCGGAGGGCCTCGATGGGGTCGAGTTTGGCTGCCTTGTGCGCGGGATAGAAGCCGAAGCCGATACCGACGGCGCCAGAAAACACAAAGGCGACGATGATCGAGGCGCTGGAAACCTGCACGGGCCAACCGTTGAGTTGAGAAACGATTTGGGATGCGCCGACACCGATGAGGATGCCGAGCGCGCCGCCCATCAGACTGAGGACCATCGCTTCGATGAGAAATTGCAGGCGAATGTCGTGGTCGTGGGCACCGATGGCCAAACGAATGCCGATCTCACGGGTGCGTTCGGTGACCGAGACGAGCATGATGTTCATGATACCGATGCCGCCGACGATTAGGGAAACCCCGGCGATGGCACCAAGCAATCCGGTCATGGTGCGTGAAGTGGCGGTGGCGGCCTGGGCGAGTTCCATCTGGTTGCGCACGGTGAAATCAGGTTCGCGGCCCTGGCGGCGCTGCTGGAGCAGGTCGGTGATTTCCTGTTGGATACGCGGCATCTGATCTTGGGTGGCTGCTTGGATGAGGATGCTGCTGAGGTTGGTGCGCCGGGACACGCGGCGCATGGCGCTGGTGTACGGAATCAGCACGGTGTCGTCCTGGTCGGAGCCAAAGTAGTTAAATCCTTTGGGTTTTAGCAGGCCGATGATTTTGAAGGGGATGTTGCGGATGCGCAGGGTTTGGCCGATGGGCGAAGAGCCAGGGAAGAGCTGGTCGGCGACGGTTTGGCCGATCACGGCGACTTTGGCGGTACTGCGCACTTCGAGGTCCGTGAAAATGACACCTTCTGCGAGTCCCCAGTCGCGAATACTGAGGAAATCGGGGGATTCACCATTTATGGAGGTGTTCCAATTCAGGCCGTTGGCGAGGATCTGTTGGCGGTCGCGCACCTCGGGGCTGACGGCCACTACCCCGGCAATGTCCTGCTGGATGGCGAGGGCGTCCTCCGGAGTGAGGGTGCTGGCCGTGCCCGAACCGCCGCGCGCGCCGCCGGTGGTGAGTGTCCCCGGGTACACGCTGATGATGTTCTGGCCGAGGCTGGCAATAGAAGCCTCGACCTGGGCCTTGGCGCCATTGCCGATGCTGACCATGGCGATCACGGCGCCGACGCCGATGATCATGCCGAGCGCGGTGAGTACCGAGCGCATCTTGTTTCGGCGTAGCGCGCGTAGCGCGATGATGGTGGTGGCAACCAGTCTCATGGTGCGGCGGAAATGAGTTTGGCGGCGGCCTCGGCGGCGAGGTGTTTTTTCATCTCTTCGGCGGCGATCGAGCGGTTTGCGACCAGCTCGTCGCGCACGACCAGCCCGTCGCGCACGATCAGGTTGCGTTTGCAGTAGTGGGCGATGTCGAGCTCGTGGGTGACCATGACAATGGTGATGCCGGCGTCGTTGAGTTTTTGGAAAACCCCCATGACTTCGACGGAGGTTTTGGTATCGAGGTTACCCGTGGGCTCGTCGGCGAGGAGCAGTTGTGGGCGGTTAACCAAGGCGCGGGCAATGGCGACGCGCTGTTGTTGGCCGCCCGAGAGCTGGTTGGGCAAGTGGTCGTGGCGCGCGGCCAAGCCTACGATTTCCAAGGAGTGCATCGCGCGTTCGCGCATCTCCTCGGCCGAGATGCGCTGCGGGGCGTAGAGCATGGGCAGCTCGACGTTCTCGAGGGCGGTGGTGCGCGAGAGCAGGTTGAACCCCTGAAAGACAAACCCGAGCTTCTGGTTGCGGATGTCGGCGCGCTGGTTGCGGTCGAGTTCGGAGACGTTGATGCCGTCGAGTTGGTAGGTGCCGCGCGTCGGCCGGTCGAGGCAGCCCAGGGTGTTCATGAGCGTGGACTTGCCTGAGCCCGACGAGCCCATGATGGCAATGAACTCGCCCTTCTGGATCTCCAGGGAAATGCCGCGCACCGCGTGCACCTCGACCTCGCCGCTGGTGTAGATCTTGTGGATGTTATCCAGTTTGACGATGGGGGCGTCCATGGCGGAGAGGGCGCTTAACGCCGTTGGGAGGAGCCGCCGAAGGGGTTGGCCGCGCCGTTGCCGGAGGCCGGCAGGTAGGCGCTGGTGATGACCGCGTCGCCCTCCTCCAAGCCCGCGATCACCTCGGTGGCGCTGCCGTCGGTGATGCCGACTTTGATGACCACGGGAATCACTTCAGGGGCGGCGGAGGTGCCGCCGAGCTTGTACACGGTGCGCGTGACCGGGCCGTTGGACTCGGTGTCATCGCTGTTGCGCAGCAGGCGGGCGGGCAGCTCCAGGCCGCGCTCTTTGGCCAACTGGATCAGGCGGCCGCGCACCTCGGGGGCCATGCGGCGCGAGTTGCTGCCGGCGCCCGCCTCGGTCATGAGCTGGCGGATCTGGTCGCGGGAGGCGGGCTGGGTGGTTTTGCTTGGTTCGGGCGCCGCCGCCGGGGTGTCGGGCAGGAGCTGTTCAGGGATGCGCACGCGCAGCGCGCTGTTGGCGATGCGCAGGGTGTCTTCCTTGCGCGCAATGATGATCGAGACGTTGGCGGTCATGCCCGGCTTGAGCAGCAGGTCGTCGTTTTTGACCTGAATGATCGCGATGTAACTGACCACGCTTTGCACGTTGATGGGCGCGTTGCGGATCTGGGAAACCTGACCGTGAAATTGGCGGTTGGGGTAGGCATCTACGGTGAAGTTGACGCTTTGCCCCACCTCGACCGTACCGATGTCGCCCTCGGACACGGCGGCCTCGATTTGCATCTGGGTGAGGTCGGCGGCGAGGGTGAAGAGGCGCGGCGCGTTGAGGCTGGCGGCGACGGTTTTTCCGACCTCTGCGACGCGGTCCAAAATGAGGCCGTCGATCGGGGCGTAAAGATTGCAGCGGGCCAAGTCGACTTCGGTAGTTTGCACGGAGGACTGGCGGATTTGCAACTGGGCTTCGGCCTGGGTGAGCTGGGCTTCGGCTTGGTCGAGTTCCTGTTGCGAGACGAGATCCTGGGCTCGCAAGGCGCGGGTGCGCTCGGTGTTGAGTTTGACCAGTTGGTAGTTGGCGCGGGTGTTGGCCAGCTCGGCCTTGGCGGAGCTCAGGCGCACCTGGTAGGTGGCGGGGTCGATGCGGGCGAGCAGGTCGCCCTGTTTCACCTTAGAGTTGTAATCCACCTTTACCTCTTGGATCAGGCCGGAAATCTGCGAACTGATTTCGACGGTGGTGACGGGCTGGAGGGTGCCGGTGGCGGTGACCGATTGGATGATCTCGCTGCGGCTGATCTTGGCGGTGGCGAACTCGGGTTTCGGGCCGGAGCGCCCCTGTAGGTAGTAGTACGCGCCACCGGCGATGGCGGCGACGGCGATGAGGGTGAGCCAGATTTTGAGTGAACGGGATTTGGCCATGAGGATAACGAGTGAGGCGGGGGGCAGCGTGGGCGGGAGGTCAAGTGTCACCTATTAGGTGACACTGTAGCAGGTGACACGGTGGGGTACGCGGGGTGGCGGGGCGGGTGCTAGGCGGGGAGGGGGAAGGCGGTGGCGAGTGCGGCGGCGACGTTGGCCGGCACGAAATGGGCGATGTCGCCGCCGTAGCGAGCCACCTGTTTCACAAGTGAGGAGCTGGTGTAGCTGTACTGCTCGTGCGGCATGACGAAGATCGTCTCGATCTTGGGCTGCAGGTGGCGGTTCATCAGCGCCATGTTGAACTCAAACTCGAAGTCGGAGAGCGCGCGCAGGCCACGAATGAGTGCGTCGGCCTTCTGGGCGATTGCGAACTCGACAAGCAGGCCGTCAAAGAGAACAGCGGTGACGTGCGGGTATTGGGCGATGTTGGCCTGAACCAGTTCGAGGCGCTGTTCAGGGGTGAACAGCGGGCCCTTGCCCGGGTTGCGGGCGATCGCGACGGTGATGCGGTCAAACAGCCGGGTCGCGCGGTCGAGCACGTCGAGGTGGCCGTTGGTCAGGGGATCGAAGGTGCCGGGATAAATGCAGTGACGCATAAGCCCGTCGATAATCGAAGTGGCGCGGCGAGGGGCGAGAACCAAATCGAGGCGTTTCCGGGGTTGCCTTTGGGCTGGGGCAGCCCTGTCTTTCGGCCCGACTCACACGCCATGAATTTACCTAACATCATCACCCTTTCGCGCATTCCGATGATGTTTTTGGTGGTCTGGCTGATGAACCAGTCGTGGAGTTGGGCCGCCACGCTGACCTTCTGGTTGTTCATCGCCGCTGCGATCGGCGACTGGGTGGACGGCTATATCGCCCGCAAGCGCAACCTGATCTCAATCTTCGGCAAGTTCATGGATGCGCTCACGGACAAGATTTTTGTCCTCGGCATCATGATCGCCTTCGTCGAACAGGGCGCGGTGCCGATTTACTGGGTGCTGATCGTGCTGTGCCGCGAGTTTTTGATTTCAGGGATGCGGATGATGGCCGCCGCCAAGGGCGTGGTGGTCTCCGCCGAGCGTGGTGGGAAAACCAAGACCCTCACCCAGCTCATCGCGGTGGGTTTTCTGTTGTTCGTACCGATGTTGGAAAACGACATCGCTCCCCGGCTGGCGTTCGATTTTTCGGCCTATTCCGAGGTGATTCACAATGTGGGGCTCGGGCTGTTTGTGCTGGGGGTTTATTTCACGGTGCGCTCGGGCTGGGACTATATCGTGAAGTACCGCGCGGTGATTTTTGACGAGCGGACATGAGCGTATTCAAACAACCGATCTGGCCGCGGTTTCTGCCGACGAGTTGGGTGCTTTCCTGCGCGACGGTGGGTCCGGTTGGGCGCATGCGCAAGGCCCCGGGCACGTGGGGCTCGGTGGCGGGTCTGTTGTATTTTTCCACGCTGTTCGCGGGCCGCATGGGCGACGTCGGCGTGCTGGTGTTGAGCGCGGCCGGATTTTATTTCTCGGTGGCGCTGTGCGGCGAGGCCGAGTTCCGGCTCGGCGAACGCGATCCGGGCAAAATCGTGCTCGATGAGTTTGTCGCCATGCCGCTTTGCTTTCTCGGCTGGACGCGTCTTGCCGAGGTGGTGCCCAACTGGGCGGTGTTTTTGGCAGGATTTGCGCTGTTTCGGCTCTACGACATCGCCAAGCCGTTTGGGATTAAAAAACTGCAGGATTTACCTGGTGGTTGGGGGGTGACGGTGGACGATACCGCTGCGGCGCTGGCGGCCTGTGCAACGATGCATCTGGCGTTTTGCGCTTGGGTGCAGTTCGGGGCGTGATCAAGCGGTGGCATCGTGCCACGTTGTCCCGATCCGGCGCTGGCCGGGGTCACGCGCATACAGGTAGGTGTGCGCTTGGATGGGATTAACGGTATCCATTAACTCCACGCGTTGCCGCTGATAGAGCCCTTCGGCCACGCCTTCGAATTCGTCCAGTCGGGCGAGGGCGGCCTCGTCGACCTCCCAGAGTTCACCGGTCACGCCAGTTGTGTCGCTGGAGTCGGCCACCAAGCCGGGGTAATCGCCCAAATCGTAAAGTGCGTAGCCGGGAACGGTGCGCGCTTGATCAAGGAAGCGTTGATCGGCGATGTGGTGGTGGTTTTTGCACCCGCGCTTGAGAGTGCCGTAAACAAAAAGGACGGGCATCGGTGACGGTTGATAGTCGAGGCGCTTCCCAACCTTAGGCGCGGCTTTGGGGCTAAACGTGCGCTTGGCTTGCGCCTACTTTTGTTTGGCGTCGAGTCCCTTGAGGAACTCGACCAGCGAGGGGATCGCTTCCACCATCTCATCGCGACAGGCTTCGTACTCGGCCAAATTACCGCCGTACGGATCGCCGATTTCCTTGTCGGCGGAGCGCGGCATGAATTCGCGGAAAAGATACACGTTCTTCGGTACTGGATCCATGGTGACTTGGATCATCGCCCGGTGGCTTTCGGTCATGCAAAGGATCGCCACGGCCTCGTTGATCAACTCGCGGGTGAGCGGCTGGCTCTGGTGGTTTTTGATGTCCATGCCCACTTTTTTCAGTGCGGTCACGGAGTTGGTGGAGACGGGCTCGCCGGAGCGGGCCGCTACGCCTGCGGAGACCACTTTCCACGATTTAAGCGGCTCGGGCTGGGCGCTGAGCGCGTGGCGCAAGAGCGCCTCGGCCATCGGGCTGCGGCAGATGTTGGCAGTGCAAACGGTGACGATGGTTCCGGGGGTGGCCATACGAAAGGTGAGTTGAGGGGATAGCGTTGGGTTTGAAAGGCAATCCCCGGTTTGGCTAGAGCTTCTTTAAAGCAACCAAGCCGAGGTAGATGTGCACGGCGCGTAAAAGCACCGCATCGGTTGCGGCGGCGGGTTCGAGCGGGGTGACTTTGTCGCCGGGTTGCTCGCTGGGGGATTTCTTCACCGCCATCCTCGGCTCGCCGCTGTGTTCGCGCATCAGTGCGCTCTCATCGTAGCGTTTTTTGTCGAGCCGGTCGGCGAGGAGTTTTTCGGGAGTCGTGCCGCTGGCTAGCGCGGCGAGGGCGAGTTGGGCCGCCTCGGCAGTGGTGTTGACCCCGAGGTCGGTTTTGAAGTCCGGTGCGGTGCGGCCAAGCGTGAGACAACGCGGTAATTGCGTCAGTCGGGTTCTCAGCGCGGGTGCGGTTTCGGGTTCGACGAGCGCGAGGATGAGCCGGTGCGAAGTGGCGCCAGCGGGCTTAATCGCGGTGAGCAGGGCGTTGGCCGCGTCGGCATCGGCCGGGGTGATGTGGCGCAGGTCGATGACCACGGCCGGGGTGTCCACAGGGATGGGGGCGGACTCAAGCTGGGCGGTGGGGCGCAGGTAGAGCAGTCCGGGCGCGAGCTCGGGAGCGGCCGTTGCTCGCGCGCACAGGGTGAGCACGCACAGGACGATGGCGGCTAACTTGGGGTGGCTGCCGCAGCGCAGGTTCATCGGCGGTTAAGCTGTTTGGCGCCGATGTCGCGGCGGTAAACTTTGCTCGTGCACTGGATCTGTTCGCACACGGCATACGCCGCATCAGCGGCGGCGCGCAAGGTGGGCGCGAGCGCGGTGACGCCGAGCACCCGGCCGCCGGCGGTGACCACCTGGCCCGCGGGGTTTCTGGCTGTGCCGGCGTGGATAATCTGCACGTTATCCGGCAGCTTTGCCGGGAATTCGATGGCGTCGCCCTTCGCGTAAGCATCCGGGTAACCCTTGGCGGCGATGACCACGCAGATGGCGTGACCCGGTTTGGTTGCAACGGGCATGCCGGCGAGTTTGCCCAGGGCGGCGGCCCAGAGCAGGGCGAGCACGTCGGTGTCCAGGCGCGGGAGCACGACCTGCGTCTCCGGGTCACCGAAGCGGGTGTTGTACTCCAGTACGCTCGGCCCGTTCGGGGTGAGCATGATGCCGATGAACAGCGTGCCGCGGAAATCGATGCCCTCGTCGGCGATGGCGTTGACGGAGGGGCGCACGATCTCGTTTTCGATCTGGGCGAGCAGCGCGGGGGTGACGACATCGGCGGGCGAGTAGGTGCCCATGCCGCCGGTATTCGGGCCGGTGTCGCCGTCACCGATGCGTTTGTGGTCCTGCGAGGTGGGCAGGATAACGTAGTCGCGGCCCGAGGTGACCACGAGGATGGAGGTCTCTTCGCCGGTGAGGCAGTCCTCGACGAGGATCTGGCTGCCGGCGGCGCCGAATTTGTTGCCCGCGAGCATATCGATGGCGGCGGCCTCAGCTTCGGCCAGGGTTTGGGCGACGATCACGCCTTTGCCGGCGGCGAGTCCGTCGGCCTTAATGACGATCGGTGCGCGGCGCGAGCGTAGGTAGGCGAGTGCCGGCTCGATCTCGGTGAAAATCCCGCAGGCGGCCGTGGGGATGCCGTACTTAAGCAGAATCTGTTTGGTGAATACCTTGGACGCTTCGAGGCGGGCGCCGTCGGCCTTCGGGCCGTAGGCGGGTATGCCGACTTGGGCCAACGCATCGACTAGGCCGAGAGAAAGCGGGACTTCGGGGCCGACGATGACGAAGTCGATTTTCTCGCGCTGAGCCAGCGCGACGAGGCCGGCGATATCGTCGGCGGCAACCGGGAAAACGGGGACCTCGGCGGCGATGCCGGCGTTGCCCGGGGCGACGATCACGCGCGGGCAGGCCGGGGAGGCGAGGACGGTTTTGACCAGCGTGTGCTCGCGGCCACCGGCGCCGACGATGAGTACGTTTTTAGGAAGGGGGGAGGAGGCGGGAGACGCGGAAGACACGCTGGAAAAGAGAACGAGTCGGCTTAAGAGAACGAGAACGAATTTTCCCCCGGCCCCTGTCCCACGCGGGATCGAGCGGATTTTGGGGCGCAAAAAAGCCCCCGCCGGGGTTGCCGGAGGGGGCGGGTGAACCCGTGAAGGGTTAACGCGTGCGGTTTAGGCGCGGCGGGCTTGGGCGCGGCGGGCTTTAACCGCTTCGTCGGCTTTACGGTCGAGCCAGCGGATGAATGCGAAACGCGGGACCGGGCTGTTGAACTCGGTAGGGCAAACGCTTTGGCCGTGTTTGTAAAGGGTCTCGGGGTCGACATAGGTGCCGAGAGCGAAGTCCACCAGAGGAAGGCCGAAAATGCCCGAGATGCCCTCGTTGCAGCGGATGTCGGCGTGGTGGCGCAGGTGGAACGCATAGGCTTTGCGCCACATGCGGCCAAAGCGGGGGTGGGCGATGAGGCGGTCCCAGGTGTCTTGCGGCCAGTGTTCGACGGCGTGGACCAGCTCGTAGAGCGCGAGTGAGAAGGTGACCGCGATGTAGCCCGCCAGCATGACCGGAGCGTTGGGCAGCAGCCACTGGCCGAGGATCAAAAGCGGGGTGATGCCCATGGAGAACAGGGTCAGGGTGTACCAGGGGAAGTAGGAGGCCTCGTGCTGTTTTTCCACCTCGATGGGGAAGGTGTTGCGGGCGATCGGCTCGTTGTCGATCAGGCCGGGGACGTCCTCGTTGGTTTGTTTGGAACGGTGGTAGCCGATGTGGGTAAGCGCGTGGTGCAGCGTGTGCTGCTTGTAGTAATAGCTCAGAAAGGGGATGAGCGGGGAGTGCAGGACGTAGCGGTGGAAAAAGTACTCGAAGACCCCTGCCACCGCGTGCACGGCTGCAAAGCAGAGGAAAAAAGCCATGCCACCAGCAGCCAGTTGCTTCTGCCAGACGCTGGGGGCGACCCACGCCAGGATCGTCAAAATGCCGGTCAGCGTTACGCTGATCGTGAAGATGAAGAGCAGCGGGGAGAATTTCTCCTCGTGTTTACCGCCGATGGTTGGGTCTGACATGGTGAGAGTGGGATTGGGTTCGGGGGTGGCGTGGGCGGAGAAAGTAAAAGTGCATCAGCAAAATATGCGCCCGCCGAGCGTATTTTCGGGGATTAACCCCATTGCAGGATTCCGGTGCGCGAGTGCGCGCTCATGCCTAGCGGCAGCGTGGCGCGACTCCGCATTGGGCCGCTGAAGAATTTCGAATTTCGCCTAAAGTTAATCAATCCCGTGCCGATTAATGACACAGCAACCTCTTTTTGCGCAACTCCCCAACAACCCCTAATCATGTTCATTAAAAAAGCTTCCTGTGTCCGTTCTCTTGTTCTCCTGAGTTCTGTTGTGTTAACAACGACCCATAGTTGGGCCGCCTTCACAGCGCGCGGCTCCGATAGCACCATCGAGGTCGTCAAAGCCTTGGCGGCGTCCTATAAAACCAAAGCTGGGGTGGATATCCAGGTAGAGGGCGGCGGTTCGGGTGCTGGTGCCAAGGCCTTGATCGCGGGCGAAGTCCAGTTGGCGTTTTTGAGCCGCGGGCTCGATGCGAAGGAAAAAGACGGCGGTCTGCAGGGCGCCGCGTATGCCTCGGATGCCGTCGTGGTGATTGTTCACAAAACCAACCCGGTCGCGGATTTCACGATCGCTGACTTGAAGGACTATTTCACCGGCACCAAAACAGAATGGGCCGGCGGCCTTCCGGTGGTGCTTTACAACCGCAATGCGGACTCGGGCACGCGGGAGATTTTTCAGGAAAAAGTCCTCGGCAAGGGCGTTGCTTTTGCGGCGACGGCGGCAATCAAACACGATGGGGTGTTGTTGAGCGCGGTCGCCAAGCTGCCCGGCTCGCTGGCCTATGATGGTTTCGGTCACGCCGACCCAAAACTTGTCAAGCTATTGAGCGTCAGTGGGATCGCGCCAACGCCCGAGACCATACGCGGTGGGACTTACCCGTTGACGCGTACGCCCACGCTAGCGACCAAGGGTGAGGCGACGGGTGAGGCCAAGGGCTTCATCGACTATGTGTTGAGTGCCGAGGGACAAGCGGTGGTGACCTCCCATGGCCTATTGGCTGTGAAATAAGGCGGTGGAATCACCTAAAGTGCTATGAAATCGATTAAATGGACGATTCGGACGCGGCTGATCACCGGTTGCGTCCTGTTACTCGCGGTCATCGCCGCTGCCTGCTCCTACGGGGTGCAGCTCATGACCAAAGCCCAACAGAGTACCAGCGCTATCGCTGAGAATAATGGAGCCAATATTAAGCTCATGAGGGCCGCGCAAAAAGGTTTGTTTGCGACTGAGGTAGGCCGGCGAGATTTCCTCCTGAATAAACAGCAGTCCTCGGTTGAGGGTGTCCATAAAGGGCTGAAGCTGGTTCGCGAGGAACTCGGGCAATATATCGAGAAACACGCCGATCAGCAGGCCGTGGCGCAGAGCGCAAAGGATGCTCTGAGTTGCGTCGACCGTTACGAAAAGGCGTTTGGTCGGTTGGTGGAACTCATGACCCAGCGCGGTCTTACCCCGGCAGACGGTCTGGAGGGCCAGATGCGCAAAGCAGCGCATACCGTGGAAACCCTCACCAATGAACAGGGCTTGGCCGAGCTATCCGTGTTGCTGCTGACGTGTCGCCGTAACGAGAAAGATTACCTCATGCGACTCGATCCTAAATATGTCGCGGCAAATGCCAAAGTCATCGAGGAGTTTGCGGGCCAAATGAAGCAGTTTTCGCTGTCGACCGATGTTCAAGCCAAGGTCAATGCAGCGTTTAAGACTTATTTCACCAGCCTGCAGGCAATGGCGGCCGTGGATGCGTCGATTCAGCAGACGGTCGCCGAAACCGTGGTCGTCGCGACGGACTATAATAAGGCCATTGAGTCGATGAATGAGGCGGCGATGGCGACTATTCATGAAGCAGAGTCTAATTCAATAAAATCGGCGGAGAAAGGTCGTTTGGCCATGCTGGTGTTACTCGGTTTAGGTTCAGGCCTAGGCCTCGTCGTGGGCGTGGTTTTAGTCCGTTCCATCTGCCCTGCGCTCGAAGCAACGGTGCGCTCACTGCAAGCCGTGTCCCTGCAGACCAAAGTGGTGGCGGACAGTATCTCCCATTCCAGCCAAAGTTTGGCAGAAGGAGCCAGCGAGCAGGCGGCCTCGGTGGAAGAGACCAGTGCGTCGTTGGAGGAAATGTCGAGCATGACCAAGCGCAATGCCGAGGCCGCGAAAAACGCACAAAAAGTGGCCGGTCAGGCCCGGGGTATCGCGGAGAAGGGATCCGTCGGTATGCAGCACATGACCACCGCGATGGAGGGCATCAAGACGTCCAGCTCCGAAATCGCCAAGATCATCAAGACGATCGATGAGATCGCATTCCAGACCAATATCTTAGCCCTGAATGCCGCCGTCGAAGCGGCGCGGGCAGGGGAGGCGGGGGCTGGGTTTGCGGTGGTGGCCGACGAGGTCCGCTCCTTGGCCCAACGTTCCGCCGCGGCAGCCAAGGAAACTGCCGGTAAAATCGAGACGGCCATGGCGAAGAGCGAGGAAGGGGCACGGGCCAATGCCGAGGTGTCGACCTTGCTCAGTGAAATTGTGGACCAAGTCCGTAGTATGGACACCTTGGTCGGGGAGATTGCCACCGCCTCCAATGAACAGTCGCAGGGTATCGAGCAGTTGAACTCGGCTGTTTCGCAAATCGACAAGGTGACGCAGAGTAATGCCGCCGTTGCCGAGGAATCGGCCACTTCGGCCAATGAGTTGATCGTCCAATACGGACATCTCGTGGTGCAGGTGGACACCCTCAGCATCATGGTGGGTGTGAAACCGCAGAGCGCCACGGACACCCCGCAGGGCGACACCGTCAAGGGCGCGTGATACCGATCGGGATCTGACTGTGTCACGGGGCGAACCTCGTGACACGGCCCCCGTGTGACCCACCGCGCGGCCACAAGACGCAGCCGCTTAATTCCGACTACCCTATTTCAGCTTCGGACTGAAGTTGACCCTTAAGACCAACGAACAGGGTTAGCTTACCCTCAAAGGCCGGGTCCAGTCCCAGTTCGTGGCGCTCGGGACCGATATCGATACTACCTCCGGCCGATCCTGCGCGACGAGTGCGCCTCCTTTGATCGCCCACGGCCCCACTTGGTTCACCGCGGCCGACCCGGTTTGTAGCAACACCGGCAACAAACGCCCGCCGATGGCAGTGATTTCGCTTAATACGGGAACGTGGAATGCGCCGATTGAGTTGGGCGCTGCAAGGCCGTCCCATTCGCCCATCCACTTGGCAGAATCAAACTCGGATAGGCCGGTAGGCGGAGAATTCGGATTTGCCGGGTTCACGGCGAATGCGGCTGCTTGGCGTAAACGGATGTCGCGCACCGCGAAGCTGCCCGCCGTCGGCCCCGAGATTGGCCAGCGCGTAGGTACCGTCAAAAAGCGCCACACCCGGGTCGCTGGCGGAGCCGATGGAGGTTTCCATCCACGGCTAGGGCAGGGGAGTGGACGGCTTGAGTGCTGAATCCGCGGAAGCGAGCGCGGTGGAGGCCAGCAGGCCGAGGCACGCGACCGAGATGCCGCGTGCCGCGTGCCGAGTGAGCGAGCGCGCAGGCCAAATGGGAGCCTACGCCGCTTCCTTTTCTGACTAACAGGTTCGCGCTAACAAAGTGGATACGGGGGCGGAAGTGCATGGGCGGTTCGGCCTGCACTGACACCGCACGTGCCGATTGGTATCGCCGAACGGGGGCGCTTTTTTGGGGCGAGGCGCCCGGTCGGTGCGTTCCGGGCGGCGTTCACTTGGGCGCACGGGGGATACCCGCAGCACCGCATGCGGCGGCTGGCGCTGGGCACAAAAAAACCCGCGATACACGATCGCGGGTTTTGATTTTCCAGGGCTTCTGAAATCAGGCGCGGCCCATATAGGTGCCGTCGGCAGTGCTGATGCGGATGATTTCGCCTTCCTTGATGAAGAGCGGCACGTTGACCACCAGGCCGGTTTCGAGGGTGGCGGGCTTTTGCACGTTGGAGGCGGTGTCGCCCTTGATGCCATCGGAACTCTCGGTGACTTTCAAGTTAACCGAGGAGGGCAGTTCAATGGTGAGGGGTTTCTCGTCGACAAACAGCACGTCCACTTTGCCGTTGGCGGTGAGATAGTTTTTCGATTCGCCGATGAGGGTCTCGGGCAGTTCGATCGTTTCGAAGGACTCCGGATCCATGAACGCGTAGGTGCCGCGGTCGACGTAGCTGAACTCGAGGGTCTTCTTCTCGGTGGGCAACACTTCGATGGTGTCGGTGGAGGCGAAGCGCTGGTCGAGCGCCTTGCCGTAGCGCAAATTGCGCATTTTGACCTGAACGAAGGCGCGCAGGTTGCCCGGCGTACGGTGCATCGTTTCCATCACCAGATGGGGTTCACCGTTGAACTTGATAACTTGTCCTTTGCGAATGTCGTTGGCTGCGGGCATGACGAGGTGGGCGGATTTGAGTTGTAGAAAGGTTAGGTGGTAACGCTGCGTGCGCAGGGGTGTCAAGTGCGCGGAAACCGGACTCCGCCTAGAGTGACTCGGCGCTTGCACTGGCTGCCCCGTGTTTGGCAGGGTGTCGGATTAAATCTTTATGAAACAACGCACGCTCGCGCGCGCCGTGTCCGTCCAAGGCAATGGACTGCACACCGGCAACCCCGTCACCCTGACCCTGAAGCCCGCCCCTGTGGGCCATGGCATCGTGTTTAAGCGCATGGACCTCAGTGGTCAGCCTGAGATCAAACCCCGTATCGATCTCATCGGCGATCTCGTCCGCAACACCACCGTTCAGGATGGTCACACCAAAATCCACCTCGTCGAGCACGTGCTGAGCGCTCTGAGCGGTTGCGGCGTGGATAATGTGCTCGTTGAAATCGATTCATCCGAACCCCCGATCATGGATGGCTCGGCCAAGCCTTTTGTTAATCTCATCCTCGAGGGCGAACCAGTTGAGCAGGACAAGGACCGCGAGTATTTCGTTTTGGAGGAGGCTGTATCGGTCACTCGGGGCAACTCCTCGGTCATCGCGCTGCCTTGCGATGAGTTCAAGATCACCTGCACTTCGGCCGATGATCGGGGGATCCACACGCAGCATCTCACGCTCACGATCGACCCCGATGTTTACCTGACCCAGTTGGCAGCTTCGCGTACCTTCGTCGTTTACGAGGACATCGAGGAACTGCTTAAGTTGGGTAAGATCAAGGGTGGTTCACTGGACTGCGCCGTGGTCATCAAGGGCGACAAAATTCTCTCCAAGGAGGGCCTGCGTTTTAAGGACGAGTTCGTGCGTCACAAGATTCTCGATATCATCGGCGACATCGTGCTGCTGGGCATGCCGCTCAAGGCGCACATCATCGCCACGCGCCCCGGCCACGCCATCAACGCGGAACTCACCAAGCTGCTCTTCGCCAAGCTCGAAGAGAAGCGCAAGGGCCCCAAGAAAAAGCCGCGCCCGTCCAAGGTGCTGCCCTCCGAGACTGAGCTCGATATCCGCCGCATCCTCGACACGTTGCCGCACCGTTATCCGTTTGTGATGATCGACCGCGTGGTCGAGTTCATCGGTGAGGACGAGCTAGTCGCGATCAAGAACGTGACCATCAATGAGCCGTTCTTCCAGGGCCACTTTCCCGGCAATCCGGTGATGCCCGGCGTGCTGCAACTGGAGTCCATGGCGCAGGCCGCCGGCATCCTCATGCTTCGCCGTGGTAGTAGTGAGGGAAAGACCTCGTTGTTCATGAGCGCCGACCGGGTGAAATTCCGTAAACCGGTGCGTCCTGGCGACCAGATCATCATCAACGCCAAGCTGACCAAGTCGCGCGGCGCTAAACTCGCCCAAGCTGAGTGCAACTGCACCGTTAACGGTACGGTCGTTTCCTCGGCTGAGCTGATGTTCGCCATCATCGATTCCAGCGAGGTGGATTAAGTCCTCCGCACTTTCGCGTCCGCCTGACCGACCTTCGTTGCGTTTCCCCCATGTCGTCGAAAATCCATCCCTCCGCCATCATTGAGTCATCAGCCGAACTCGGCGCCGATGTCGAGATCGGCCCCTTCGCTTACGTCGGGGCTGGTGTGCGGCTTGGTGCGGGCACCCGGTTGCACCACCACGCCTCGGTCGAGGGCAACACCGTTCTAGGCGAAGCGTGTGAGATTTTCCCCTACGCCAACATAGGCGGTAAAACGCAGGACTTGAAACACAAGGGTGGCAACCCCGGCGTGCGCATCGGCGCGCGTAACGTGTTTCGCGAATACTTCACTGTCCACGCCGCCACCAACGACGGCGACTTCACCACGGTGGGAAACGATAACACCTTCCTCGCCTACGGGCACATCGCTCACGATTGCGTGCTTGGCAGTCACATCGTGGCGAGTAACGGCATGATGCTGGCCGGTCATGTGGTGATCGAGGATCATGTGGTGATCGGCGGCTATGGCGGCGTGCACCAGTTCTGCCGTATCGGCGCGCATGCCATGCTTTCGGCCACGGCTAAGCTGGTGCAGGATCTGCCGCCTTTTTTCATCGCCGACGGTACGCCGGCGGTGGCGCGAGCCTTCAACAAGGTCGGGCTTGAGCGCCGTGGCTACTCGGCGGAACAACTCGAACGCGTGAAGCAAATCTACCGCGTGTTGTACCGCGATGGACTCAACCGCAGCCAGGCTCTGGAGAAGCTTCGCGGGCACGCCAACGCCGAGACTGCCGAGTTTAAGCTGCTGCTGGAGTTCGCAGCCAAGAGCGAACGCGGCATCGTCCCGGGTGCCGCCTGAGTGTTTCCCTCGATTGGCCCTGTTTGGGCCGGACATAAAAAAGGCCCGACAACTGAGTCGGGCCTTTTTTTCGGACTTTGGAAGCCGGGAGCTTAGGGTTCCAGTTGGGGTTTACGGTATCCTTGAGCTCACGCTCAAGGCCACACGCTTCGCGAACACACTCCTCGTGGCCCTGAGCGTGAGCTCAGGGTGTTTGCCCAAAGGTATCAGCGCCCCAGAAACCAGGTGAGTTGAGCTCATCTTGAGCACGAATTGGTATCACTTCTTTTTGTAGACCACCGCCGGATCAAAGAGCGGCTCGGAGTTGAACGTGAGTTTGAAGCTGGTGCCGGCGGCCGCTGCATCGAGGCAGTCGAGCTTACGGTAAAAGCAGCTCTTGTAACCGTTGTGGCAGGACGCGTTGGCCGAACCGCTTTGTTCAACTTTGATCAAGACCACGTCCTGGTCGCAGTCGGTGTAGAGCTCTTTAACCCACTGAACGTTGCCGGACTCCTCGCCTTTGCACCAAAGCTTGTTGCGGGAGCGGCTCCAGTAGGTGGCTTTTTTGGTCGTGAGCGTGTGTGCGAACGACTCGGCGTTCATGAAGGCGAACATCAGCACCTGGCCTGTGCTGATATCTTGGGTGATGCAGGGAATGAGTCCGTCGGAACCGAATTTAGGCTGCAGGACGGCGCCGAGTTCGATCTCGGAGGAGGTGGTGCGGGCTGGAAGTGCCATGTTTTTTAAAGTAGCGAGTGGTGAGTAGCGGGTAGCGAGTAGGGCGAGCGTGGCGTCTGAGCGTGCTGCCTATCGATGTCGTTTGGCCAGTTTCAGCAGGTAGTCGTAGCTGTAGAGGCCGGTGCGGTGGCCGTCGCTGAAATCGAAGCGGAGGGCATAATTGCCCACCTGTTCCCACCCCGTGACGGTGACGCCCGGGAAGTGCTTCGGGCCATCGCCACCGTACTTGTTACCGAGGATATCGCGTTCGCCGATGTTCTGCGCGCTAGGCGAGGCCGCACGCAGGGATTCCATTGGATAATAGGACTCCGTTTGGTCGGCCCACAGAATGGCGACCTCGTTGCCGATGAGTTGGATGTTGGCGGGAGTTTGCACGGTGCGAAGGGGCAACGTGCCGGCCGATCAGGTCGGGGTAAATCAATTTTTGCTCGCCCTGATTGCGTGCAAACCCTGCTTTGGCCGGATTATGTTCGTCCACACGGTTATTTTTTACCTGCGCCCGGATCTCTCCGAAGCGCAAAAACAGGAGTTTCGCAGCGAAGGCCTGGAGTCGCTCCGGCAGATCAAAGCGGTGCAGCAACTTCACGTGGGTGCGCCCGCCGCCATTCCGCCTCGGCCGGTTGTTGATCTGAGTTTCAGCTTCGCGATCACCGCGCTTTTTGCCGATGTAGCGGGCCACAACGCCTATCAATTCGATCCCTTGCACTTGGCCTTTTTGGCCCGTTTCAAGGGTTACTGGACGCGGGTTCAGATCTACGACGCGGAGTAAGCCGCGCACCTGAGCATTAGCTCAACTCGCACTGCCCGGACCGGGAGTGCGGTGGGGCTTCCGGGTTAGCGGCGCACCGGAATGTTGCGGGTGGCGAGGTGGTCTTTGACTTGCGACATCGTCAGTGTGCCGAAGTGAAACAAGCTGGCGGCCAGCACGGCGCTGGCGTGCCCTTCGATGATCGCATCGGCAAAATGGGAGAGCTCGCCGGCTCCACCGCTGGCGATTACGGGAACACTCACCGCGTCGCTGACGCCGCGGGTCAGTGCGCAGTCATAGCCGATCTTGGTGCCGTCGCGATCCATGCTGGTGAGCAGGATTTCACCCGCGCCGAGTTCCACCGCCTGCCGGGCCCAGCCGATGGCGTCGAGTTCGGTGGGATTGCGTCCTCCGTGGGTGAATACACGCCACGATTTGCCGTCGGGTTCGCGGCGCGCATCGATGGCGACCACGATGCATTGGGCCCCGAAGCGGTTCGAGGCGGCGGCGATCAACTGCGGGTCTTTGATGGCTGAGGTGTTGAGCGAGACCTTGTCTGCGCCGGCTTTGAGCATGCGCTCGATGTCTTCGATGGAGCGCAGTCCGCCGCCAACGGTGAGGGGCATGAAGCATTGGGCCGCAGTGCGGGCAACGACGTCGTGCATGATGCCACGGCCGTCGCTGGAAGCGGTGATGTCCAGGAAGACCAGTTCGTCGGCACCCTGGGCGTCGTAGGCCTTGGCTGACTCGACGGGATCACCGGCGTCACGCAGTTCCTGGAATTTCACGCCCTTGACGACCCGACCGTTGGTCACATCGAGGCAGGGGATGATTCGGCGGGAGAGCATCGGTTAAAGCAGTAAAGTTGCGTTATGAAAAATGCCGAATGGCGCCTGCTCCAGCGAATGGGAAAGTTATTCGTTGGTGGGGAGACGTCATTCGGCATTCCTGCGCGAGGGCGCTGGGATCAGTTTTCCGTGTGGGCGATGTGGGGATCGAAGTTGACGATCAAGCGATAGCTCTGGCCCGGGCGCATGACTAGCGGGTGGTCGCGCACGAGGTGCTGCAGGTAGTGGATCTTGCCGTAGTTGGTGCGGTAGGTCGGGTCGTTGGTGACGACCTCGGTGTCCTGCCAGACGCCTTGGAAGTCGTCTTTTTGCACGGTGCAGCGGTGGCCTTCAGCCCCGAGTGCGATGGCGCTGCCGACGTGGTACTTGGAGTGCGGCGCGGCAATGGCCAGCATGTAGCGGAACTTGGTCAGCTCGACCTGCTGCTTCACCGTGTAGGTGAACTCAGCGCTGATCTTCGAGCCGGAGAAATTCCACTGAACTTTCACGGTGCCCAGACCCTTGAGGATTTCCTCCTTGGTGTTGATCAGGTCGGGCTGCTCGTAGCGGAAGTAGAAGCTGTTGCGCTGGCCGAGGCCGGTGACGCAGTTTTTCCCGTAGAAGGCCGGAAGCGTGACCTGCTCGACACCACCAACATTGAAGGTGAGCTCGGGGATCATCACTGGCATGTAAACGTTGTTGGGCCAGTCGAACACGCCGGGGCAGTGAGGGAAGGTCAACGAATCGCTCGTGAGGCTGGTGCCGGAGCTGATGAGCGGGATTTGCGCATGCAGGCCGCTCTCGGCGTCGCGGTAAAGGAACAGGCCCTGTTCCTTGCGGTTGGATTTGTCGAAGATGACGAAACGGCCGACGGTGCGGGCGGTGTCAATCTTGGGTCCACCGACAGGCATCTGCACGGCCTTGGCGAGGCGGGCCCATTGGCACAGGTAACGGGCGGCGTCGAAGTTGGCCATGCGGGTCGTGTGGTGACCGTAGGCGGTGCGTTCCTCGTCGCGCAGATCAACAAACCCGTGCTCTTGGTCGAGGTAGGTTTGGTAGAAAAATACAAAGAGGCGGCGGAGCAGATCGAAATACTTCTGCTTCTGGTCTTCGAGGATCCAGCCGTCGCGCAGTCCTTGAAGGACCAGGCTGATGCAATGCATCTGGCCGTAGGCGCCAGCGGCGCGACCGAAGGCCCAGCCCAGACCGTCCTGGCGGACGAGGTCGGGCATGATCTTCAGGTACTTCTCGGCGTAGGTACGCAGGGTGGGCAGCTTGCGGTCACGCACGCCGCTGTTGGCATGGAGCTGCAAAGCGGAGCGGACGAACACAAAGGTCATCACGCCATAAAGATTGAAGTTACCGCCCAAGCCCTCGGTGGAGTCATCGAAGAATCCGGTGGAGCTGGTCTGGTTGATACGATCAACCATGCGCTCGATGAGGCGGGAGGTTTCGTCCTTTTTGGAGAGGCCGAAGGAGTAGCGGGCGACCGCCTTGGCAACGTTGAACGCCTGCCAATGATTGTCGTGGTCGCTGCGGTGCAGGAGTTGCTTGTCGATGCGCACCTGGGTCTCTTCGACGAGGCGCTCCCAGACGGGGTTGCGCTCCTTGGACGGACCAAAGCACAGGAGGCCGAGGGCGGCGTAAGCGAGGCCGTTCTCGGTGGCTGGTTCAGTGAACATCTGCGCTGTCACGCAGCGGGCGGTCAGGTCCACGAGATCGTAGCCCTTGAGCGTGGTTTCACCGGTGGCGCGGTAATATTCACCCAGTGTGTAGGCAACGTGACCGGGTTCGTCGGCACGGGGCTCCTCGCCGGGAGCGGGCAGAATGCTGCCGTCGGGTTGGATGGAATCCAAGTTGTGGCCGAGAATCGATCGGGCCATGTCGAGACATTGCTCGGAAAAACTATGCATGCGTGGTGGTGTGTCTGCCTGAGTCTGTCGTGCGCACCGGGCGAACGACGAAAAAGTTAGAATGTTCCGGCTTTGGTCCGGAGGCGCAAGAGGGAATTTCCTCGTTTTTGAAGTTCAGGCGTTGGCGGTATCGTCTTACCGCATGATATGAGCCATTCCTGTATCCGAATTAGCGGACTCGGGGTCGTGTCAGCGGTATCGCAGCCACCAAACGCCCACGATCAGGAGTGCAAACAGGGCGAAGGCCCCGAGGAAAAGGAGCAGGCAGCCCCTGCGAATGTCGGCGGGCTGCTGCCGTTCTTTTCCGGCGTAACGCTCGATGAGCGCATCGGCGTCAATCGGCTCGTTTACCTCGGGCGTTGTCCGCTGCCATGGGGTCGGACGCGTCGCGACGTTTTCCGTTGGTGCGGTTTCCTGGGCGATTTCCGCTTCGATCCAAGCCAGGTGTTCGCGCAGGATGATCTGCTGGCGCTGAAGGTTTCGGAGGCGCTCGCTCATGGTTTCGTTCTAAAGCGGGGGCTGATCGGCGAGAGGGCAAAACAAAAAAGCGCCGGGGCTTTGGAGCCACGGCGCTGGATGAAAGCGAAAACGAACGACCTTAGACGATGTTCACCTTGCGGTGGATCTTATCGAATTCGACCTTGCCGTCGGTGAGGGCAAACAAGGTCCAGTCGCGGCCGATACCGACATTCTTGCCAGCGTGCAGCTTGCTGCCGCGCTGACGGACGATGATGTTACCGGCGATGACGGCCTGGCCGCCAAACTTCTTTACGCCGAGACGTTTTGAATGGCTCTCGCGACCGTTGGACGTGGAACCTGCACCTTTTTTATGCGCCATGGAATAGTTTCTCCTTTAAGAGTTAATGAATGATTAGGCCTTGATGGTTTCGATCTTGATGACCGAAAGCTCTTGGCGGTGGCCGCGCTTCTTTTCGTGGCCCTTACGCTTCTTCTTTTTGAAGACGATGACTTTTTTGCCGCGCTTGTTTTCGAGGACCTTGGCGGTGACGGTTGCGCCTGCGAGGGTCGGGGTGCCGATTTTGAAGTCAGCGCCTTCACCGAAGGAGAGCACGTCGGTGATTTCGACGGTGGAACCGGCTTCCGTGTTAGGGTAACGGTTTACGATGAGAATGTCTCCTTCGGAAACAGCGAACTGCTGGCCTTGGGTTTTGATGGTCGCTTTCATAAATAAAACGGCGAACTAAGAGGTTTTGGGTGGTCTCATGCAAGGAGATATTTGGGGAAATTATTGTTCCTGTCGGTTGTGGTTTTTTGGAGGGGTTCACGTTGCCCTCATTCAGGTGGTGTTTTCCGCGTCCGTTGCTCGGGGACTTTAGGCCCCTGAGCAGGGGCTCTTCAACCTGCGGGCTCCTTCCCGCAGTATGCCGCAGGGGCAAAACAGGGGCACATTCACGGTTCAGCTTAACCCGGAAATTCCAGCTCGCCGTTGAGCGGGTTACTGCCGACGCTCATCGCTTTCATTTACACCTATGTCCACTCCAACCAACTACCGCACACTAGCCGAATTCTATATTCGCGGCCTCACCGAGGGCTTCGTCACCGCCGCCGAGGTGATTAAATGGGCCGACGAGGTGATCGTCGCCGAACCCAAGACCGCCGACTGGATGCTCGATATCTCCACCTCGAGTGAAGACGACCGCATGGGCGTGTTGCACCACCTGCACGCCGTCGAAGGCGTGGTCGATCAGGTTGCACTCGCCGCCTTGATCGCCGCGCGCAGCTAAAGTAGCGCTCCGCAAACTGACCGCTGTTTTGAGAGAGGGCAGACTGGAAGTCCGCGCTACTTTTGAGGCGGGGTTTAGGCTAAGGAAATCTGCACCGCGCAGGCCTTGTACGAAGGCTGCCGCGAGTGCGGGTCGAAGGCCGGAAATGTGAGCCGGTTAACTGCGTCAAAATGCATCGGCATGAACAGTTGGCCGGGCTGTAGCGTGCCGGTAACCACGGCAAAGGCGGCCGCTTCACCGCGCCGTGACGAGACAATCACGGGTGCGTTGGCTGCGATGCCGAGGCGGTCCGCATCGGCGGGGCTAATTTCCACGTAGAGGGAGGTCGGCGCGAGTTTGCGCAGGACGTCACTTTTGTTGGTGCGCGAACCGGTGTGCCACTGGGCCGAGGACCCCCGGCCGGTGTTGAGCAAAAACGGATACGCGGCATCCGGTAGCTCGGGCATGGGGCGCGGCTCGTCGAAGAGGAAAATCGCGCGCTGGTCGGCGGTGAAGAATTTACCGTCGGCGAAGAGGCGACGCTGGCGTTGAGCTGGGAGCTGGAAGCTAGGAGCTGGAAGCTGCGAGCTAGGAGCTGAGAGCTGGAAGCTAGGAGCTGGAAGCTGCGAGCTAGGAGCTGAGAGCTGGGAGCTATTAGCTATTAGCTCTGAGCTCGCCGCTTCCGCAAACGGCCACTGGATGCCGCCTTCGGCTTGTATGTGGTCGTAGCCTTCGATGCCGGTGAACTCGCAGGGTTGCCCCCGGGAGAGTTCGCGCAGCAGGCGAAAGGTCGCCTCGGGCGACTCCCAGCGGCGGAACAGCTCGCCGCAGCCCCAGGCCTCCGCCACGAGCTTGAAAATCGCGAAATCCGAGAGCGCCAGGCCGGGCGCGCGAGAGACTTTGCGCGCCACCCCGAGACGGCGCTCGCTGTTAATGAACACGCCGTCTTTTTCACCCCAGCCGGCGGCGGGTAGCACCAGGTCGGCCATCTGCGCGGTCTCGGTGGTGCCGTACATATCCTGCACCACCAGAAAATCGAGTTTGGCGCGGAGTTCGGGGAAACGCTTTTGGTTGATCCACGAGTGGGCGGTGTTGGTGGCGATCACCCATAGGCCTTTGATCGCGCCGGTGTCGATGCCGTCGATGATCTGGTCGTAAGCCCAGCTTTTGCCCGACGGGATCACGGCGGGATCGATACCCAAAACACCGGCGACATGGGAGCGGTGCGCGGCGTTGGCGAAATCGTAGCCGCCGAGCAGCGAGCTGGCGTTGCCAAATAAACGCGAACCCATGGCGTTGCACTGGCCGGTGATCGAATTGGCGCCGGTGCCGGGGCGGCCGATGTTCCCGGTCATCAGCGCGAGGTTGATGATCGCCTGGGCGGTGCGCGTGGATTCGTGGCCTTGGTTCACGCCCATGGTCCACCAGAACGAAACGCGTTTGCGGGTGGCGATGATCTCGACGATGCGGTGCAGCGTGGCGACGGGTAGGCCGGTGGCGGCGGCGACGCGCTCGGGAGTAAAGGCGGCGACGAAGGCGGCGAACTCGTCGTAGTTGCGCGTGTGGGCGTCGATGAACTCGCGTTTCACTGCGCCGCGCTCGATCAGCAGGTGAGCCAACCCGTAAAGGAGCGTGAGGTCGCTTTTGGGCAGGAGTGGGACGTGGAGCGTGGCGGCGATGGCGGTCTCGGTGCGGCGCGGGTCGACGACGACAATCTCGGGCGCGTTTTTGTTCATCATCACCCGCTGCCACATGATCGGGTGGGCGATGCAGGGGTTGGCGCCGATGAAAATGAGCGCGTCGCTTTCCTCAAAATCGGCGTAGGTGAACGGCGGCGCGTCGAAGCCAAACGACTGTTTGTAGGCAACGTGTGAGGTGGCCATGCACTGGCGCGTATTGGAGTCGATGTGCAGCATGCCCATGCCGAACTTGGCCAGCGCGCCGAGCAGCGCCATCTCCTCCATCACGATCTGGCCGGTGGAGAGAAACGACAGGCTGTGCGGGCCGTGGGCGGCCTGGATACCCTTGAAGTTTTTGACGAAGGCGGCGAGGGCGGTTTCCCACGAGACCGGCTCCAGTTGGCCGGTGGCGGTGTTGCGCAGCAGCGGAGTTTTGAGGCGGTCGGACGCGGCGAGCGGGGTGAGGGCTTCCCAGCCCTTGGGGCAGGCCATGCCGAGGTTAACGGGATAAGCGGGGTCAGGGCTGAGGTTAATCGCCTGGCCATCGGCGTCGCGGTGGACGGTGAGCGAGCAACCGGTGCTGCAAAATCCGCAGATCGAGCGCGTGGTGGAGGTGGGCGCGAGACGGCTGGGGATTTGCGCCAATCCGAGGCCGTGGTCGGCAGGGTGGCGCACCAATTCACTGGTCATCGGGCCCGTGCGCGCGCGCAGTTGGATGAGAGCGGGATCAAGCGAGGCGCGGAGCGATGAAAGGGTGGGCATGGGGTCGGGCGTAAAAGCGTAACGAGTACGAATAGTAAGCAAAGCGACTGCCAGTGGCAGCCGGTTAACTCGAATGCGGGTGAATCGTTTTTAGGGAATGGATGAGTTTATTTTGTGGCTGAGCGCTGATTCCACGCCACCAGATCGGCATAACGCACGCCGGTGCCGCCGAACAAGTCGAGGGCGCTGCCCACCGTGATGTCCACATGGCCTTGGCTGAGCGTTTCGACTAGGCTGACGTCTTCCATGTTGGCGACGCCACCGGCGTAGGTCATTGGACAACCGCCCCAAGCGCCGAGGTGGGTGACCAACTCTTGGTCGATGCCGCCGCACAAGCCTTCTACGTCGGCGGCGTGGATGAGGAACTCGGCGCAGTTACCCGCCAGCCGGTCGAGGGTGGCGGGGGAGATGTCGAGGTCGGTGAGGGTTTGCCAGCGGTTCATGGCGACGGTCCAGCCGCTCGCGGTACGGCGGCAACTGAGGTCGATCACGAGGCGGTTTTGGCCGATGCGTTCGACGAGGGCGGCGAGGCGGTCGGGCAAAAAACGGCCCTCAGCGGAAAACAGCCACGAGGTGACGATCACGTGGCTGGCACCGGCAGCGAGCCAGTCGGCGGCGTTGTCGATCGTGATGCCGCCGCCCAGTTGCAGTCCGCCCGGCCAGGCGGCGAGGGCGTCGCGGGCGGGTTGGTCGTTGCCACTGCCGAGTTTGATCACGTGGCCGCCGGTGAGTTGATCGGCGCGGTAGCGAGAGGCAAAGGCGGCGGGGGCTTCGTCGCTGACGAAGTTTTCACGCGGGCCCGGGCCGTCGTCGCGGAGGGTGCCGCCGACGATTTGTTTCACTTTGCCATCGTGGAGATCGATGCAGGGCCGGAACTGGGTCATGTGACGTGGGTAGCTGCCGAGCGCCGTGTGGCAATTTTTAATCAGCGTGGCGGCCGGTTCGTGGGCGGCAGGCCGGCTTAACTGGCGGGCACGCCGGGCATTTTCGGGGAATCGACGGCACGGAAAAACAGCGTACGTTCGAGGATTTCACCGATGCCGAACAGGATCACGGCGGCGGCCGGGGGTAACATAAAAAAGCCGGCGAAGGCCAAACCGGCCACTGCAAGGCGTGCAAGCACCAGCGGGCTGAGCAGGCCGCGTTGTAGACGGGCCGAGGTGCTGGTGCCGCGCAGCGTCGAGAGTTCGAGCGCGAGTTTGGCGACAAGCACCACCGCTGCGAGGGGCGCGGAAAACGGGATCAGCGCGGCGATCGCGACGGTGCCGCCCATGCGGCCGAGGGTTTGGGAAAGACGCCAAAATTGGCGGCGGGTGTCGGTGTAGATCATCGCTGAACAGAATACGCCGAGGCCGGCGATAACGAGGCCGCCAATAGGCGCGAGTTCGATGCCGCCTTGGAGCAGGGGCGGTAGCGGAGGGGCGTATTTAGCGAGCAAACCTGCTGCCACCTCGCTGGTGAGAAGTGCGGCGGCTAGCAGAGGGAAGGCCATGCCAAGGAGCACGGCTTCGCGGCTCAGCCACGAGGTACGCAGACCGAGGAAGATACGCCATGCGCGCAGCGGTTGCCCGAGGTGGGCGATGCTGGCAACCAGACCGGTGGAGTATAGGCCGAGCCCGAGCAGAGTTAGGAGCTGGAAGCTAGGAGCTAGGAGCTGGGAGCTGAGCAGCAGGCCGATGCCGAGCTGGGTCAGGACGAGTAAAAGTACGAGAGCGTAGTGCGCGTGTTGCGGGCGCAATGTGTGGGTGTCGGCGGCGTACAGGCCGGCGGGCAACGGTTTTTTGGATACGTAACGGGTGGTTGGCCGGGTGTAGGCAGAGTCGGTGCCGCTGAACGCGGTGAGGGCGGGGTTGGGGCTATGGGATTTGTGCTCTGCGCTTTGGGATTTGGAGTCGGCGTTTTGTGATTTGGGATTTGCGATCGGCGAGGCCGTGACCGCGACGGTGACAATCGAGATCGCTTGGGTGGGGCAGGCTTGGGCGCAGGCGGGGGCTTCGCCGGCGGCGAGGCGGCCGTGGCACATGTCGCATTTACGCACGATGCCGAGGCGTTCGTTGAACTTGGGCACGTCGTACGGGCACTTCAGCACGCAGTAGCTGCAACCGATGCACTGGTCGTCGAGGTGGACAACGATTCCGGTGATCGGGTCTTTTTCATAGGCCACCACCGGGCAACCGTTGAGGCAGGCGGGGTCTTCGCAGTGGTGGCAGGCGGTGGTGACCGTCTGCGCGAAGGGTGCGGCGCAGGAGGCAGAGCCGAGCTGGAGCTCAGCGTTCCGTTCGGAGGCGTGGCTGTCGGAGGTTCTGTGAAGGGGGCCGGCGGTCCCAGCGAGGGCTGCGAGCGAGTCGCGCCCGTAAACCAGGCCGACGTCGCGCCAGGTTTCCTCGTCGTCGAGGCCGTTGAGCGAATGGCAGCCGGAGACGCACGCTTTGCAACCCGTGCAGGAGTCGAGGTCGACCTGAAAGGCGTACTGTTCGCCGGGGCCGGGAGCGGAGAGCGGGATGAGTTGGGCACCTAGGGACGTTCGTGAACCGGGGGCATGCGGCGCGTTATCCGCAGCCGCATGGGCGGCGGCAAAGCGCGCGACGGGGGTATCGAGACGGCGTTGCGACTCGATGAGTTCGTCGATGAGCGTGCGGACGGGGTCGGGCGAGGCAGGCATTGGGGAATAGATCCTATGTGGGTTTGGACTATATAGGACCCAACCGAGGTGAATTAGTAAACATCGCGCTGGTAGCGCTTGGCGGCTTTGAGCGCCTGGATGTAAGCGGCCGCTTGTTCGGCGGATTTACCGCCGGCGATTTCGACGACTTTATGAAGGGCGGCGTCGACGTCCTTGGCCATGCGGCTGGCGTCGCCGCACACGTAGAAATACGCACCCTGTTCCAGCCATGCGTAGAGCTCGGTGGCGGCTGCGACCATACGCGTTTGCACGTAAATTTTTTCCGCCTGATCGCGGGAGAAGGCGACGTCGAGGCGGTTCAAAATACCGGCGGCCTGCAGTGCTTCGAGTTCCTCGCGATAGAGGAAGTCCGAGGCGGCTTTTTGGTCGCCGAAGAACAGCCAGTTTTTACCCGGCGACTGGGTCGCGGCGCGTTCTTCCAAAAAGGCGCGGAATGGCGCGATACCCGTGCCGGGCCCGACCATGATCATGGGCGCAGCGGGGTCGGCCGGCGGACGGAAGGCTTTGTTGCTGTGGACGAAAACTCCGGCGGTGCCGTGGGCGAGGGCGCGCTCGGCGAGGAAGGTCGAGCACACGCCTTTGCGGGCGACACCGCCCACCTCGTAGCGCACCGCCCCTACCGTCAGGTGCACCTGCCCAGGATGCGCCTTGGGGGAGGAGGAAATCGAGTAAAGCCGCGGTTGAAGCTTTCGGAAACAACTCACCCATTGTGTTAGTTGTTTCTCGGGGGAGAGGGGGGCAAAACGCAGGGCGTCGAGCACGTGGTGGAGGGGGGCGCGGGCTTCGGTGGGGATCGCGAGGGCGTCGAGTAGCGCGGGGGCGGGTTTGCCGAGGTCGTAGTGTTGCGTGAGCGCTTTGCGTAGGGGCATATCACCTTCGGGGGTTGGCACGGCTTCTTCGCCGTCACAGCCGAGCGCCGTAATCACCGCCGTAACCAGCTCGGGACAGTTTTGCGCAATCACCCCGAGCGCATCTCCAGCTTCATAGCTCAAACCGGAACCGTTGAGGTCAAACTCAACGTGGTTAACTTCCTTGGCTGAGCCGGGGGCGTTGAGGTTGCGCACGGTGAGCACCGGCGCAGGGAAGGGGTTTTTCTTGGAAAAACCCGTTTCAGCTTCGTCGCCGTGAGCTGCGGTTGGAGGACTGACTCCGGCACTGGGCGTTGAGGCGGTCGGCGCCGCCGAACTGAACGAACCGAGCGCGGTGTCGAGCCAGCCGATGAACGCGGCTTCGTAATCAACGTCGCAGTCCACTCGTGAGCTAACACGTTTGGCTCCGAGTTTTTCGAGGTGGAGGTCGAAGTCTTTGCCGGCTTGGCAGAACAGCGTGTAGTTGGTGTCACCGAGCGAGCACACGCTGAAGTTCACCGAGGCGAGCTGCGCGGAGGGCGCGGCGGCGAGGAGGGCGGAGTGGAGCGCCTTGGCGTTGTCGGGTGGTTCACCTTCGCCGTACGTGCTAGTGATGAGCAGCAGGTTGCTGTGGGCGGGCAACTGCTCGACGGTGACCGCCGCGAGGTCGAGAATCGTCGCCGCGAAACCGCGTTTGCCGGCTTCTTTGGCGGCTTGTTTAGCGAGGCTTTCGGAGGTGCCGGTTTGGCTGCCGAAGAGGATTGTCAGCGGGGCCAGAGCTAGGAGCTGAGAGCTAGGAGCTGCGAGCTGGGAGCCGGGGGCGCGGCTGAAAATGCCGGCGAGGAAGCCGTTGAGCCAGGCGCGTTGCTCGGAGGTGAAGGGGGCGGATTCGGGAATGAGAGGGACGGTGCTCATGTGGGCGGGAGGCGGAGGCGGAACGGTCGGAGGACGGATGGCGGAAGGCAGAGGTCAGAAGTCAGAGATCAGAGGGCGGAGGGCTCAGGAGAGACGCTCGGAGGACGGAATGCGGAGGGAGAACGAGTCGGAGGGACGCGGGGGGCGGGCTTAGGCGTTGATGAGCTCTTGCAGCTCTTTGACACTGTGGCGGCGGCTCCACTCGACGAAGGTTTCGCCGCTGGTTTTGCGGGCTTGATAGGTGCGCAGGATTTTCGCGGTCAGCGCGTTGACCTCATCGGCCCGGACTCCGCGAAACACTTCGCGGGCGATGCCTTGCTCCAGGTCGAGCCCGCCTCCGAGAACAATATGGAAACCGTCGGTGCCGTCGGGTTGTTTGGCTCCGATGTAGCCGATGTCGCCGCAGTAATGTTGGGCGCAGGAGTGCGCGCAGCCGGTGAAGTGCAGGTTGACGGGCTGCTCGACCCCCAGACCGGATTTTTCGAGGTATTTGCCGAGGTGCGCGGCGGCACCTTTGGTGTCGGCGGCGGCGTATTTGCAGCCGCGACTGCCGGTGCAGGCCACGATGCCGCTGGTGGTGCTCGACGCCTCGGTGGTGAAACCGAGGTTTTGCAACTGGCGGCAGGCCGAGGTGACCAGCGCGTTGGGCACGTGGGGAATGATCACGTTTTGCCAGATGGTCAGGCGTAGTTCGCCTTTGCCAAAGTTGGCGGCGAGGGACGCCAGGCTGTGCATTTGTTTGGACGACATGCGCCCGATGGGGATGCCGACGCCGATCGAGGTGAGCCCCGCTTGAGCTTGTTTGAAGGGACCGATCCAGCCGTGTTTGATGAGCGGTTGGCGCGGTTCGCAGGCGGCCAAGGGAACGCGCACGAGCGGGAAGGAGAGTTTCTTCTGCGTCTCGTCGAGGAAGCGCTCAAAGCCCCATTTATCCAGGAGGTACTTGAGGCGGGCCTTTTTGCGGTTGGTGCGGTCGCCGTTTTCGGCAAATACACGGACCATCGCGGCGGACACGGCGGTGGCTTCGGTGGGTTTGATCAGCAGGCCGGTGTCGCGGGCGAAATCCTGGTGGCCGGTGATGCCGCCCAGTTGCACGCGGAAATAGATGCCAGGGGCGGGGGCGGAGGCGCTGGAGTTGGGAGCGGCGGAGGCAGACTGGAAGTCTGCGCTACTTTTTTCGGAGACGCGGGTGGCGATGAAGGCGATGTCGTTGGTGTCGGCGGCGACGGTGAGGCCGCCGCCGTTGTCGAAGGCGATGTTGAACTTGCGCGGCAGCCCGTAGCAGTCGCGGTGGTTCATGATGTAGTGGTGCACGGCCTTGGCGTAGGGGCGCACGTCGAGCAATTCCTTGGGGTCAAAACCGCTGTTGGGCGAGGCGGTGACGTTGCGGATGTTGTCGGCGCCGGCGCCTTGCGAGGTCAGGCCGAGTTCACGCACACGGGTAAGGACGGTCACCAGGTCGCGCGGGCGCAGTTCGCGCAGCTGCAGGTTACCGCGCGTGGTGAGGTCGACGTGACCATTGCCCACGTCGGCGGCGAGTTCGGCCAGGCCGTGGAATTGGTGGGCGCTGATTTCGCAGGCGGGAACCCGCAGGCGAATCATAAAACTGTCCTGCGCCGGGGCGACGTAGAACAGGCCGTGGGTTTTAAACCGGTACATGTTCTCCGCATCGGGGAACTTGTCGGCGGCGGAGTGAGCGAGTAGGCGCTCCCAGGCATCGAGCGGGTTCTCGTCGTGTTTCCATTTTTCCTCTTTGCAGAGGTCGGCGAGCGCGGTGCCGTGCACGGTGGGTTCGGCGACAGGGGCTGGTACGGATGCGGACGACACGGAGGGCACCCCGCCCGATGACATCGGGAATTGGCCGGAGGCGGCGACGCCGGCCATGAAGCCTTGCAGGTATTCCTTCTGGTCAGGCCGGAAGGCGGCGGGCTCGCCGATGGGTGAAGAGGGGGAATGCAGTGTGGTGCTCACGGGTACGATGTAGGCTTTTTAATTAGCAACTCGGGTGCCATGAGCACTGCCTGAATGCATGAATGCTTTGAATTATATTGGGTTTAAACATTAAAATTACTCATGATTATCTGCTGTGGAAATGAACCCATAGTTGGATGAAATTGAGCAACAGAAGTAGCGCGCAGAGGGTTTTATAGACACGCAGGGGGTTGCGAACCAGCAGCGGGGCGTTGGCGGGATGGAACGGTGCGATTGACTGGGGGTTGGCCAGGTCGTGGGCGAATTCGGAGTAATGCGAGTAGCGTTCTTCGGGGCTGGCGGCGAGGGCGCGCAGGACCAGTGAATCAAGCCAAGCTGGCACCGCCGGATTGAGGGCCGAGGGCGGCTTGGGTTGGGTGGCGAACGACGGGGTTTGGAAGCGCTCGATTTCGCCGTAAGGCAAGCGGCAGGTAAGACTTTCGTATGCGGTCGCCCCGATGGCGTACATTTCGGTGCGTTCGCTGACGGGCGCGTTGGCAAAGCGTTCGGGGGCGAGGTAACTGGACGTGCCGGCGCGAGTGGTCACGGCGTAGAGTTCGGCCGCTATGCCGAGGTCGATGAGGCGGAAATCCCAAGTCGCCGAGGGTTCGGGCGAGCGCAGGACGAGGATGTTTTCCGGTTTGATATCACCGTGGGCGAGGTCGAGGCGCACGAGGTGTTGGGCGGCGCGGGCGAGAAAGGCGCCGAGTTCAACCGCACGTTCCACGGGCAGGGGGCCGGCGCGTAACAGGGTGCGCAGGGTGGGGGCCTCGATGTAGTCCTGCACATAATAGCGCAGGATTGGGGTGGCGGGAACGCGCGAGGGCACAAACTCGGGGCCGAGCAAGCGCGCGGCTTGCCAGGCTTCGCGCAGAAAGCCGTCGGTGCGCGTTTCGTCGTCGGCGGCCTCGGTCGGCGGGAATTTGAGCACGATGCGGTCGGCGGTCGTATCGGCGGGTTGGGCCAACCAGACTCGGCGGGAGTCGTCGAGCGGGCTGAGCAGCGTGCCGTCGGGAAAGGTGTCGCCGGCCTTGAGCGGGGGCGCAATTTCGAGGGTTTGGCCGGGAGTAGCCGAATCGTCGCGTCCACTCACTTCGAGCACCACAGCGGTGGCGTCGTCGGGTTGGCTGCGCTCTTCGTTAATTGGCAGTTCGGGGTCCTGGGCAGAGGTAACCAGGGAGCGTGCGGTGGCACCTTGATCGAGTTGTTGGCTAAGGCGGGTATCGCCGAGCGGGACCGCGACTCCATCGGAGCAGAGAATCAGAGAGTCGCCTATCTCTAGATCGAGTTCGTGGAACCACGGGTTGGAATCGGCGTTGAGGCCGAGGGCTTGGGTGAGCGCATTTTCCTGCCCGCGCAGGCCGGAGAGATGCAGTTCGGAGAGGCGGGCAAGACGACCGGCCCGGCGCAGGTAAATCGGTGAATCACCTAGGGCGGCGAGGTAGGCACGCGCTCCTACGATTAAGACTACGGCGAGGGTGGAAACGAGTTCGGTGCTCTCGAAGCGGGCGAGGCTTTCTTGGTAGAGCTGGCGATTGAGGCGCAGGATGAATTCCTGCAGCGCGCGGCGCGGGCTCCATGCGGGGGTGCGCGCCGAGCAGTAATCAGCGAGCATCTCCACCGCGCGGCGGGCGGCCTCGCCTCCGGCGCGTGCCGAGCCCACGCCGTCGGCGAGGACCGCAAGCACAGACTCGTCTTTAAACGTCCGATACAGGCAGGCGTCCTGATTGGCGCGGGTGGGCGAACCGGGGGCGGAGTGGGCGGTGATTTGGAGTTGGAGGCGGGGCACGGGAGACGTTTTCTAATCGAGGAAAACGGATTTTTAACCGCTAATGGCCGCTAATGAACGCTAATCTGAACATAGTTCCTGTTCGGAATTAGCGTCTATTAGCGGCCATTAGCGGTTAAAAATCCGGGGTGTGGGTGTTACGGGTTGGCTCAGATGCGTGCGGCGGCGGTTGCGCCCCAGGTGGTGCGCCAACGCACTTTGACTAGTTTCAGGCCCAAGAGAGCCACGATGCACAGGGCTGCAAAAAACAGGATGCCTGTGGTGTAGGTCCCTGTGTGTTGCTTTGAGGCACCAAAAAGCATGCCGAGCAGGAAGCCGCCGAGACCGCCGCCGCAACCGACCAGACCGGTCATCACCGAAATGTCCTTGGCGAAGCGCTGCGGCAGGAGCTGGAACACCGAACCGTTGCACATGCCAAAAGCACCCGAGGCCACAAAGAAGCCTGCACCGCACATCCAGAGGTTGCTCGACAGGGCAGCGAATACGAGGGCTACAGCGGCGATGGAGTAAAAAATGGTGAGGGCGCGGATGCCGCCGAGCTTGTCCGCCAGCGCTCCGCCACCGGGGCGACCGAGGGCACCGACCAGGGTGCAAAAGGCGGCCATTTCACCGGCGTGAATCGGGGAGAGGTGGAACTCGTCGCGGAAGTAGATGGCAAACGCGGTGGCGAGGCCGACGAACCCACCGAAGCTGATGGTGTAAAACAGGCAGAACCAGTGGGAGTCGCGTTGGCCGAGTAGGCGGGCGTAGTCGGAGAGTTTTTTCTTCTTCACTTCACCGGGGGGCTCCTTGGAGAAAATCACGTAAAGGATGAACGCCAGAATCAGCGGAATGAGGGCGGCGCCGAAAACCGCTTTCCATCCCCAGGCGGCGGCGATGCGCGGCGCGGCAAGGTGATCGATGACCACCCCAATGTTACCTGCACCGGCGAGTCCCAACACCATGCCCTGCATGTGGGGTGGGTACCAGCGACCGGATTGCGGAAGCGCGACTGCGAAGCTGGCTCCAGCGACACCGAGCACCACGCCCAGTAAGAGGGCCTGATTGAGGGTGTGAATACCGGTCTGCCATGCGATCGCCAGACCTGCAATGACGACGAGTTGGGCAACAATGCCGGTGCGTTTGGCACCGATACGGTCCACCATCATCGATAAAACGATGCGTAAAAAAGCACCGGCGAGAATTGGGGTGGAGACCATCAGGAACTTGTCCTGAGCATCGAGGCCAAGGTCGGGCGCGATGTAGGCACCGAGCGCGCCGAGGAGCGTCCATACCATAAAGCTGACGTCGAAATAGAGAAACGACGTGAAGAGCGTGGGCCAGTGACCGACGGAGCGGAGTTGAGCGAATTTCATGCTTAGGAGTACATGCTTGAGCAGCTTTCATGCACAGTCGGGGTCCAAAGCCTGAATTATGAATAAAATTTATGGGTTGGTTTGATTAAAGGAATTCATGGGTGCGGGGCGCTTTGAGGGAGCGAGGACGATGCGGACTGCGCTCACCAGGTTTTGTATCCCAAAAACTTGCCGCACATTTCAATTTTGACGCGGTCGCCCTTGGGATCTGCCACGCGGTCCACCGACATGGTGAAGTCGATGGCACTCATGATTCCTGGACCGAACTTTTCCTCGATGAGGGCCTTCAACGTGGGGCCGTAAACGTAGATGATTTCCTGGAAACGGTATTGGAGCGGCTCCTTGGTGACGGAGGCGGCGGCTTCGCCCTTGTTGCAGTACTCGGTGAGGGCTTCGGCGATGTCGGGCCCGAGTTCGAGGGCGGCGGCGAGGCGGGCGGCGGCGTCGGGCGGCAGGGCGTTTTCGCCCAGGCAGGCTGAGGTGGTGTAGACCTCGGATAGGCCGGCGGCGTTGGCGAGGGCGGCCCAGGTGAGTTGTTTGGACTTTTTGGCGACGAGGATGGCGGCGGTGAGCGCGGTTTTGGTCATGGTGTTTGAGGGGAAAACGTGGCGGGGGCGGAGGGAGTGAGGGGTTGACCGCGAAGTTCGCGTAGAGGCGCGAAGGGCGGAATGGGGCTTTAAAAATAGGCGTAAAAAAGCGGCGTGACGTCCGGTGAAGGGCTGTCACGCCGCTGCGTTCAGGTTTACCGAGCTGGGACGAACTCAGAGGTTCAGGGTGACTTGGATGTAGGCGTAGTTGGCGTCATCGGAGCCGCCGTTGTTGGCCCACGTTTGTTTGATGTAGTCGCCGTGGAAGTAGTGGCTGACGTTGGCCTCGATGTTCAGGTAGGGCACCGGTGTGTAGCTGATGATTAAGTCAACTTCCTTACCGAGACTATTACTGAAGCTGGAATTGATGCCGTAGGAGCCATTATTATTAGCGGTCGTAAAGCCGGAGCCGTCGGGGTTGATGGTCTGATTTCCGCCGACACGAGCAACGCCGCCGACGTTGTACCAATAATCGTTGGTGGTATCGAGACGCTGGAGATGGCCTTCAATCGCCACACGAAGTTTCGGGGTCGGTTTGGCTTCGAGCGCCAGGCGTAGATCGTGCAAGTTTTGCAGGCTGTTCAGGTCGGAGTAACCGTAGAAGAAGTGCGTGGTGGCGAACTGATTCTGGAAGGTATTCGATTCGCCGTCTTTGGCGTTCTTGTCACCGGAGGCGTAGCTGTACATGAGCGAGAGGCGCGGCTGCCAAGCGAGATCATACCAAGTGTAGCCAATCTGACCGATGGCCGAGTAGGCGTCTTGGTCGAGTTCCCTAGCGGAACGATGAGCTGCTGCGTTGTTAACGACAGTCACCGCGGCACCGGTGGTTGCGTTGCGGTTGTTGATGGTGCCGAACTGATACATGCCCTCGCCGCTGTAGTCCCAAGGATTAGAGGTGTTGGGTTTTGACTTCACCCGCAATCCCACGGTGTAGAGATCCTGAATGGGCGGGTTACGGAATGGAGCCGCGATGCCACCCCAGTCTTCGTCAAGGCTGCCGGCCTCGACGTTGCGGTTGAGCAAGTAGGTTTCAACGATGTGGTTCTTACTGACGACCGGAATGGTGGTCAGATTAAAGTACGCACCGGAGAACTTATCGTTGTCGTAGTGTGATTTATCGAACGCACCGTTGTCGTGGTAAACGACGCTGCCAGTGAACAAGTCGACTCCACCCAGCGAATTTTGGTACCGGCCCTTGGCTGCGTCAAAACTACGGCCGTTGTTATTCCAGAGGAAATTACCGATCTGGCGCTGGTCGCCGTAAACGAGTTCCTGACGGCCGATCTTGGCGGAGACGGGGTATTCCTTGTGGTTGCCGACCGCTACGTAGGCCTGATGGAGGCTGAGATCGCGGTTGTTTTCCTGCTCACCTTTGCCTGCCAGGACGCCAGGGACCGAGTTGCTAGTATTAGGGTTGGTGGTGCCGTTGTTGCCGCGTTCGTCATCGAAGGAGGCGCTGGAGCGGCCCTGAACAAACACCTGATACCATTTATCGGTGTAACCGATGCGGGGCATGATCCGCAGCAGCGAGTAGTTGTTATTGTTGTCGGTGAGGTCTTTGTTGGCGGCAGGTGTTTCACCGGCGCGGAAGTCGTTGTTCTGGCCGCCTGAGGTGAAGCTGGCGTTGTCCTTGTTTTCAAAGCGTCCGCGGATGTTCACGCCGATGTCCCACTGGTTCATGTAGGGATTGGCGCCACGGAGGTTGAAGTTGGTCATGCCCGGGTACGCGGGCGGGGGTGGCGGGTAGAACTGCGCGGAGGCGGAGGCGGCCGCGACGACGAAGCCGAGGCTGGCGAGGGAGGTGTGGAGGCGATTCATGGTGGATGTGGTGCGGTTGTTTGTCTGGTTGAGGCGGACGGCTGGGCGGAAAGTGGGTCTCAGTGGTGAGTCGCGAGGGCGGGCTGGCCGGCTTGGCCGGGGCGGTGGTGCGAGCGTTCGTTGAGGAAGGTGAGCAAATACTCGCGCAGGCGGTAATACTCCGGGTCTTCCAGCAGCTGCTTGCGGGTGCGGGGACGCGGGAAGTTAACCTCCAAAATGTCGCCCACGGTGGCTTCGGGGCCGTCGGTCATCATCACCACGCGGTCGGAAAGGTAGAGTGCCTCATCGACGTCGTGGGTGACCATCAGCGCTGTTTTCTGGTCGCGCTGCCACAGGTTGAGCAACACGTCCTGCAACTCGTATTTGGTTAACGAATCCAACATGCCGAACGGCTCGTCGAGCAGCAGCATCTTGGGCGAGAGTGCAAACGCGCGGGCGATGCCGCAGCGCTGGCGCATGCCTTGCGAGATCTCGCCGGGGCGCTTGTGCATCGAGTCGGCCAGGCCGACCAGCGACAGGTAGTATTCGGCGATCTGCGTGCGTTCGAGTTTCGAGGCGGTGTAGTACACCTGATCGATTCCGAGCATGACGTTTTCAAACGCGGTGAACCAGGGCAGCAGGCAGGGCGCTTGAAATACCACGCCTCGGTCAGGGCCGGCGCCGACCACTTCTTTACCTGCGAGAACAATGACCCCGCTGGTCACGTCGCTTAGGCCGGCGATCATGGACAACACGGTGGATTTACCGCAGCCGGAGTGGCCGATGAGGGTGATGAACTCGCCCTTCTTCACTCCGAGATCAAAATCGCGCACGACGGTGAGCGGGCCCTTGGGCGTGGGGAAGGTTTTAACGAGTTGGGAGATTTCGAGGAATTTACTCATGGTGCGTGGCGGCGCTTAGGAGACGCTGACGGTCTCGTCTTTTTCCTCGTTGAGGCGGCGGGGCGGACGGTTGACACGCGGGGCATCAAGGTTTTCGGGGAGGATGTTGGGCAAAATAAGTTTGCGGGTGACGGCGGTCTGGCGGGCGGCGTTGAAGCCGAGTAGCTGGTTGGTGACCAAGGCGCGCAGGCGCTTGAACTCGGGATCGTGGTTGAGGCCGGTGCGGTTGCGCGGACGGGACAAGTTAACCGGTACGGATTCTCCCAGCGTTGCGCCCGGCCCGATGGTGAGCGGGATGATGCGGTCGGCCAACAGCAGGGCTTCGTCCACCGAGTTGGTGATGAGCACCACGGTTTTTTTGTCGGCCTGCCAGATGCTGGCGATTTCGTCCTGCAAAGTGGCGCGGCTGAGCGCGTCGAGGGCACCGAGGGGTTCATCCAACAAAAGGATACGCGGGTCGATGGCCAGAGTGCGCGCCACCGAGACGCGCTGGCGCATGCCGCCGGAGAGCTGCTTGGGCAGGCGGTCTTTGGCGTGGCTGAGTTTGACCATCGCGATGTACTTATCGACGTGGGCCTGGCGCTTGGCGGCGTCCCAGCTGGGGAAAACCTGGTCCACGGCGATGGCGATGTTTTCGTAAACGGTGAGCCAGGGCAGCAGGCTGTAGTTTTGGAAAACAAGGCCGCGGTCGGGACCGGGTCCGGTGACGACTTTGCCTTCGAGGGTGACCTCGCCGGAGTCGGGTTTGGTCAAACCGGCGATCATCGAAATGAGCGTGGTTTTACCCTGGCCGGAGTAGCCGACGATGGCGACGAATTCACCCTCGGCGATCGACAGGTTGACGTTCGAGAGAACGCTGTGGCCGTCGAAGGACTTGGAGACGTTTTTGAGTTCGAGGAAAGCCATGACGGGTTAGCTGATGGCCTTAAAGCGGGCTTCGATCAGCGACATGAGGCGGTCCAAGATGAGGCCGACGACGCCGATAACGAGGATCGAGAAGATGATGTGTTCGTAGATCAGGGCGTTGTACTCCTGCCAGAGGAAGCCGCCTGCGCCGGGACGACCGGTGAGCATTTCGGCGGCGACAATCGCCAGCCAGCAGATGCCTAAGCTCAGGCGGAAGCCGGTGAACATGTAGGGAAGGGTGGCGGGAATGAGGATCTTGGTGAGCATCTTCCAGCGCGAGAGCTTCAGGACGCGGCCGACGTTTAGGTAATCCTGCGGCACGGCACGCACACCGACAGCGGTGTTGAGCACGGTCGGCCACATGCCGCACAGGGCGATGGTGAACAGCGCGGCGTAGGTGCCGGCTTCAGGACCAGCGCGCATGAACAAAATCAAACCTAGGGGTAACCAAGCCAGAGGGGAAACCGGGCGCAGCACTTGGATGAGCGGGTCGAACATTTTGGTAAACGTGGGCGACAGGCCGAGGAAGAAACCGATGGGTACGCCGATCAGCAGAGCGATCGCATAGCCCTTGGAAACGAGCACCAGAGAGTACCACGTAAAGCGCAGGATGCCTTGGTCCATTTCGCCGCGTTTGGCAAAAGGCTCTTTCATGTAGGGAAGGCTGGAGATCCACGTTTCGGCGACGTTGGGCAGATCAGGGATCAGGCCGACGCGTGTTTCCTCGTAGGAATCCTTAACCGCCGCCCAAACCGCAGGCGGCAGGCTGGTAGCTGTGGCTGCTTCGATTTGTTTGTTTTTCAACTGGGCAGCTACCGCGTTCCACTGGGCGGTACCCTCGGGTAGGGCAACGACGAGCGCGCTCAGATTCTCGTGGCTGATGCTGTCGCTGAGCTTGAAGACCTTGCGGCCGGCCAAGCCGTGCCAAGTGAGGAGCACGATGACCGCGCCGATAATGGGCAGGATCAACCAGTCGAATTTAAATTTGTTCATAAGGGAGGTGTAGAGCGGAGGGTGTCGACCCGAGTGGAAGCGGAGGCGAGCAGGACAACGAGAATAGCGAAAAGGAGTGAGGATGCGGATTTAACAACAACGAGGCGGGTGATGTGGCCTTGGGCCCAGTGGTCGCCCTGATTAAGGGCGACTTGTACGAGTCCGACAGCGACCCCGAGTCTCGCCGCCCGCTTCCACACAGCTGGCTCGCGCAGGGCGCGGGCGTAACAGCCGATCAGAGAAGCATGCACGACGAGAACGGGGCGCGGATAGTGAACGGCTTAGCCCTTGAGGTTTTTGACTGCAAAACCCTTGGCGTAGGCCTCGGGATTGGCCGGATCGTAAACGACGCCGTCGAACAGGGTCTCGGGGGTGTTATCGAGGCCACCGTGGGTGACGCCGATTTCCTTCATCGCCTCTTCGTAGATGTCGTTACGGAGAACCTTTTTGTTGATCGCGGCGTAGTCGGGGGCACCGGTGACCATGCCCCAGCGGCGGAACTGCGAGAGGAACCACGAGCCGTGTTTGGGCTGCGGGTAGTTGCAGTTGCGCTTGCTGAAGTGCATGGGGAACGCATCGGTGACCTTGCGGCCGTCACCGTAATCGAGTTCGCCCATAAGACGGGCGAGAATGATTTCGGGAGCGCAGTTGATGTAAGTCGGTTTGGAGACGATCTGGCACTGCTCGGCGCGGTTGGCCATGTCGTCGAGCCAGACGGAGGCCTCATGAAGGGCTTTGAGGACGGCCTTGACGGTCTTGGGGTTCTTGTTGGCGAACTCTTCGGTGAAGGCGCAAACCTTCTCGGGGTGGTCCTTCCAGATGTCCTGAGTGGTGATGGCGCTGTAGCCGATTTTGTCGGCGATGGCACGGGATCCCCAAGGCTCGCCGACGCAGTAGCCGTCCATTTTGCCAATCTTCATGTTGGCCACCATCTGAGGGGGCGGAACAACGATGAGGTTAACATCCTTGTCAGGGTGGATGCCACCGGCGGCGAGGTAGTAGCGCAGCCACATGTTGTGGGTGCCGGGAGGGAAGGTCATCGCGAAGGTCATGGGCTCGCCGAGGCTGTTGGCCGCATCGACGAAGGGCTTGAGGGCCTTCGGGTCGGCACCGACTTTGCCCTTCAACTCGTTTTTCATCGTGATGGCCTGGCCGTTGCGGTTGAGCACCCAGGGGATGATCATCGGTTTCTTAGGCGAGCCGGCTGGGCCCATGGTCGAGGCGAAGGGCATGCCGTAAAGCATGTGCGTGGCCTGGATCGAGCCGCTGGAGAGATTGTCGCGGATGGCGGCCCAATTGGCGCCCTTGGTCACCGTGGAGTTGATACCGTATTTTTTGAACAGGCCCTTTTCGTGGGCGATGACGATGGGCGAGCAGTCGGTGAGGGCGATCATGCCGAAATTGATGTTCGGCGATTCGGGGGCCTCGGAGGCCCCCACATCGGGAGCAGACCAGCCCTTGGGCAGGTTCGAGAGCAATGCGGCGGCACCGAGGCCCTTGGCGGCCGTGGTGAAGAAGGCGCGGCGGTTAAGGCGGCCTAGGTTGAGGGAATCAGGCGTGGATGAACTCATGTGTTGATGTCGATTTCAGGCGGTTTGCAGTGCGAGATGGTGAAGGTCGGAACGGAAAGTTTTTTGGCCCAAGTTGGCCGGAATCGTCACGCCGGCGGGCAGGAAGCGATTGCGTTTGAATCCCTCAATGAGCCAGGCGGCCTTGGCGGCGGTGGGGTCGTTGGCGCCGTTACGGTGGAAATGGATAAAGTCATCTGCGGGAAATGAGGTTTTGTGGCCGGCGTCAAAGGGGCCGACCAAACTCGACTGGATCACGCGTGATGGAACGTTGAGGTATTCCTTGCGGGCGAGCAGGTCGCAGAGCTCGGGGCGGAAGTCGGTGCGGTCGCAGAGTTCGGCGGCTTCACCTAGTGCAGAAATCAAGGCGAGGTGTTCGTCAGCGCGGGTGTGGGCAAAATCGCTCAGCACCATCAGGACCTTCTCTGCATGCTCGGGTGCGCGGGTGAGGCTGGGATCGGGGCACCAGCCGATGTTTTCGCGCACGGCGAGGGAGTTCCATGGGTCGCCCACGCAGTAACCGTCGATGGTGCCGGCGGCCAAATTGCGGAAGAGTTGGGGAGGGGGGACGACGACAATGCGCACGTCTTTTTCGGGATCGCTGCCGCCGCTGCGCAGCCAATCGCAAAGCTGGATACGCTGGGCGGAGTGGGCAAAAACGACACCGAAGACATAGGTGCGCTCATGGCGGGAGCGGATGATTTCATCGCGCAGGGTAGCGGCGTTGCGCACGCCTCGGCGCCAGAGTTCTTCCGAGAGGGTGATGCAGTTGCCGTTGGTGTTGAGGACGAAGGCAGTCAGGCACTCGGTAGGCAGGCAATTGATCCCGAGCGGGGTGCTGATGAGCATCGCGCCGAGGGCATGGGCTGCATCCAGTTCCTGGTGGATCACTTTATCGCGGATCGTCGCCCAGCCCACTTCGCGGCTGAGGGTGACGGACAGCCCGTGTTTCTTGAAAAGCCCGTGTTCCTGAGCCACGATGATGGGCGCGGCATCGTTAAGCGCGATGAAGCCGATGCGCAGCGCGGCGTGCGCTGAGGCGGGTCGGAGGTTTTTTCGGCTAGGCGAAGGCATCGGTGGATGACCGATACTTTAGCTGATGACATGCCAAGTTTGGGGGATGGCCTAAGAAATGCTTCTGTTTGTTTTAATGAAAATAGTGAAAGCGAGTCATGTATGAGCACAATCGATAGCCGGCAGATATTGGCCTTTGTCACCTTGGCGCGCCGGGGGAGTTTCACCTTGGCGGCCAAGGATCTCTTCCTGACCCAGTCGGCGGTGAGTCATACGATCAAGACGCTCGAACGGGATACCGGCGTGCGTCTTTTTGATCGGGTGGGAAAACGGGTGCATCTGACGCAGGGCGGCGAGCAGTTAATGCCCCATGCTGAGCGTATCCTGCGGGAGATGCAGGATGCGCGCACCGCCCTCGCAGAATTGCAAAACTGGGGGCAGGGGCGCCTGCGTGTGGGCGCCAGCACGACGGCCTGTCACCACATTCTGCCTACGGTGTTGCGCGAATTTAAGCAGAGTTTCCCCAACTGCGTCATCAAAATCGAGTCGGGCGATCACCCTCGGCAAATGGAGCTGTTGCGCAGCAACCAGGTGGATATCGCTCTCACCTTGGAGTCTGAGTCTAACGCGGCGGATTTGAGTTTTCGGCCGTTATTTGACGACGAGCTGAAGTTTTTGGTTTCGCCGATGCACCCGTGGGCGGCCAAGCGGCGCGCCCCCGCCGAGGAAATCGGCGTGGAGAGCCTGATTCTTTACAACAAGAACAGTTACACCTTCCGGTTGGTGGATAAATATTTCCGCGACGAGGGTATTGAGCTCAAAAACGTGATCGAGCTGGGCAGTATGGAGGCGATCAAGGAGCTGGTGAAGATTGGCATGGGGGCCGGGGTGCTGGCGCCGTGGATCGCCCGCGATGAGTTGGCCAAGGGCGTGTTGGTGTCGGTGCCACTGGGGAAGCGTAAGCTCAAGCGCCGCTGGGGCGTGTCGTTTCTCAAGGGGCGCAAATTACCGCTGGCCGAGGAAACCTTCGCGGGTCTGTGCGAGGCGGTTACGGAAAACTTCGGGCAGGTGGAGGAGCGGGGCGGGGCGTAACGCGCCGTCGCGTTGCAGTCGTGTTGATGCAGGGGCGCGGCAGCACCCGGCCGAGCTGGTAATGGGTGCTGGCGCGCCCGTTACCGGGCGGACATGGCCCGCATGCGCGCCTTAAAAAAAGTTCGACTGGGAATTGGACCTGAAACGGTGCAGACGGCCGCCGAAATCTCACAGGCCACGCTTGCGATGTGGGCGAGTGGATCGCCCCGAAGTAACCCCAGAACGAGCGAGGCGGAAAACGCATCGCCGGCTCCCACCGTGTCGCAGACCTTAACTTTAAAGCCGGGTTGGCGCACGGTCTGGGTTGCGGTGACGATCAGTGCGCCCTCGGGACCGAGGGTGAGGACGACGACCTCGAGTTGATAACAAATGAGAAGTTCACGCAGCGCCGTTTCCGGCTCAATGGTGCCGCCGCAGGCGATGCCGCACGCATTCATGACAGTGGTGAATTCGTCGTCGCTGAACTTGAGCACCGAGGCCAATTCAATCGCTTCACGCAGCAGCGCATCGGTGAAGTAAGGGCGTCGCAGGTTGACGTCGAGCAGGCGAAGCACGCCTTGATCCTTGGCACTGCGCACGGCGCGCAGAATCGTTGCGCGTGAGCATTCGTTGCGCAGGGCAAGGGTGCCAAAGTAAACCGCGTCGCCGCAGTCCAGCCTCGGTAAATAAGCTTCAAGCGCCGGACTCCAGCCGATGTGGTCCCACGCCACGTCGCTTGGAACATCAAAGGTGGGTTTGCCCTCAGCATCGAGCACGACGCCCACGGTGCTGGTGGGGAATTCATTCAGGTGTTGAATCAGCGAAGTACGGACCCGAGGCACTCCAGATGGGCTCGGGCTGCAGCCCCACGGGTGTCTTTACCTACCGCACTAACCAAGGCGACTTCACACCCGAGTAGTGCGACATGACAGGCGAAGGTCGCGGGGGCCCCACCGAGGCGCGGGCCTTCGGGAAAGAGATTCCAGAGTATTTGCCCGAACGCTAGAATGGTGGGTTCAGCCATAGGTTTAAGCTGCAGGTAGGGTTTGGAGCGCCATAAACGATAATCTGAGGCTGATGGACGATTTTTCGGACACCGGCATGGGGTAGTTTGTATATCGACTCATTCGCGCCAAAATGAAGAGGCCGATGCAGGGAAATCCGGTGAATTTCCGTTTTTTTCGGGCCGTGCAGTGGAGGCACGGGAAATCGGATGGGTTTGGGGTAACCACCGTGCGCTCACGCGCAAGGCCACGGGGCAGGTGGCCCGGCGCGCGGGCTTGAGACGCTCCGGAGGCCTCAGCTTGAGCGCGAATGAGTGTACGCCTCAGAACTGCTCGGCCATAGCCACCGCTTTGAACAGGGCGGATGCCTTGTTGACGGTTTCCTGGTATTCGGAGGTCGGTACGGAGTCGGCCACTACGCCGGCACCGGCTTGGATGTGAATGAGTCCGTCTTTGATCAGCGAGGTGCGCAGCATGATGCAGGTGTCGCTGTTGCCGTCGTAGCCGAAGTAGCCGAGGGCACCGGCATAAAAGCCGCGCTGGGAGGGCTCGTTTTGGGCAATCAGCTGCATGGCGCGGATCTTGGGCGCACCGCTCACCGTGCCGGCGGGGAACGTGGCCCGCAGCAGGTCGTAGGCAGTCTTGTCTTTGGCGATTTTGCCTTCGACCTGGGAGACGATGTGCATGACGTGCGAATAGCGCTCGATGACCATCATCTCGGGCACGGTTACGCTGCCAAATTCGCATACCCGACCGATGTCGTTGCGAGCGAGGTCAACCAACATGAGGTGCTCGGCGCGCTCCTTCTCGTCGGCGAGCAGGTCTTTCTCCAGCGCAAGATCGTCGGCGTGGGTGACGCCGCGTTTACGCGTACCGGCGATAGGGCGGATCTCCACGAGACCGTCGGTCAAACGCACGTGGACTTCGGGCGAGGCCCCAACGATAGCGAAATCCTCGGTCTCGAGGATAAACATGTAGGGCGACGGGTTCACCGTGCGCAGGGCACGGTAAAGATCGAGCGGGGTTTTGCTGAAGGGCTGGGTGAAGCGCTGCGAGGGGACGATCTGGATGATGTCGCCGGAGCGGATGAACTCCTTGGTGCCTTCGACCACAGCTTCGAAGGCGGCTTGGGTGAAATTCCCTGGAGGCACGGCGACTGGACCGGTTTCAACGAGCGGGGCGGGGGCGAGTGAACGAGGCTCGCGCAACAGCGCATAGAGCGACTCGAGTTCCGCTACGGCGGCGTCGTAAGCGGCGGCGGGATCGGCCGCGGTGCGTAGGTGGGCGTTGACGCACAGGCGCAGCGTTTGTTTGGCGCGGTCGAAAATCAGCAGCGAGTCCGACAGCATGAAATAGATCAGGGGCATGCCGAGTTCGTCCTTGGCGGCTGCGGGCACGCTGGCCTCGATGCGGGTGACGTACTCGTAGCCGATAAAACCCACGGCGCCACCGGTGAAGCGGGGCAGGCCGGGCAGGCTCACGGGGTGGTGGCCGGCCATCTCGGCCTCGATTAACTTCAGTGGGTCGGGCGGGGTGGGGACGGTCTCGGTGCGAGCGGGTTGGCCTGCTTGAGCCGGGGTGCGGATCTCGGTGGTCAGCGGCCCGCAGGCGAAGATCTTGCGCGGGCGGCAGCCGATGAAGCTGTAACGCGAGAGTTGTTCGCCGCCCTCGACTGATTCCAGTAGGTAGGACGGCCCGGAGGCCTTGAGCTTGGCGTAGGCTGAAACGGGCGTCTCGAAGTCCGCCATGAGGTCGGCGTAAACCGGGATAACGTTACCTTGGGTGGCGAGTCTGAGGAAATCCTCGCGGCGTGGGAAGATGTTCATGCGGTTTGAGTTAGAGAATCAGCAATCAGCGGTCAGCAGGCAGATGGAAGCGGGCGTAAATTGGATTTCAAAGGTGATCTCAGCGGAGGACATCAGATGAACGTTTGCCGGGTGGCTGGCGTACGGGGATCTGACTGCTAACCTCTGATTTCTAACCTCTCGAATTTATTCCACGGTGACGGATTTCGCGAGGTTGCGGGGTTTGTCCACGTCGCAGCCGCGCTCGCAGGCGATGTAGTAACTCAGGAGTTGTACTGGAATCGTGGCGACGATCGGCAGCACAGCTTCGTGGCACTCGGGGATGGTGATGATCTCGTCGGCCAGGCCTTCGGGCAGTTCGCAGCCCTCGGTGATGATGGCAATGACCGGACCCTTGCGCGCTTTTACCTCCTGCATCGAGGAGACGACTTTGTTGAAGATCTCGCCCTTGGGGGCGAAGAACACGCTTGGGCACTGCTCGTTGATGAGCGCGATGGGGCCGTGTTTCATCTCGGCCGCAGGGTAACCCTCAGCGTGGATGTAGGAGATTTCCTTTAATTTGAGCGCGCCTTCGAGGGCGATGGGGAAGAGCGATAGGCGGCCCAAGAACAGCATGTCGTTGTACTTTGCCAGGCGCTTGGCGATGGCCTTGATGTGGCCGGCTTGTTCGAGGGCCTTGCGCACCAGGTCGGGGGCTTTTTTGAGGGCGGCGACGTATTCAACGCCGTCAGCGAAACTCATGTCGCGCATGCGGGCCACGTGCAGGGCGAGCATCGCGCCGATGAGCAGCTGCGAGGTGAACGCCTTGGTGGAGGCGACGCCGATCTCGGGGCCGACGTGCTGGTAGATGCCGCCATCGGCCTCGCGGGCGATGGTCGAACCAACCGTGTTGTTAATCGCCAAAACCTTGTAGCCCTTGCGTTGCGCTTCACGCAGCGCGCCAAGCGTGTCGATGGTCTCGCCGGATTGGCTCATCACAAAGAAGAGCGGGTTGCCGGAAAGAGGCGCGTTGCGGTAGCGGAATTCGGACGCGTAATCGACCTCGACGGGAACGCGGGCGAACCGCTCGATCAGGTGCTCGGCAACCAAGCAGGAATGCCACGCCGTGCCGCAGCCGAGGAAGGCAAAGCGGTCGATTTGGCGGAAGTCGACCGGACCTAGATTGAGGCCGCCGAACTTGGCGGTGGAGCCGTCTTCGGAGAAGCGCCCGCGCATCGAGTTTTCCAGAGCGGCGGGTTGCTCGAAAATTTCCTTCTCCATGAAGTGGGCGTAGCCGTTGATGTCGGCGGCATCGATGGCCCAGGTGACCTTGTCGACCACCGGAGAGACGTCCTCCATGTCGAGGTTGGAGATGGAGAACTGCTTGGCGGTGACGTGCACGACCTCGCCGTCCTTGAGGTAAACGACGTTCTGGGTGCGGCTGACCAACGCGGAGACGTCGGAGGCGAGGATGTATTCGTTATCACCTACGCCGAGTATGAGCGGCGAGCCCTTGCGGGCGGCTACCAGCTCGCCGACGTAATCGTTACAAAGGACGGATATGCCGTAGGTGCCCTCGACATGGCGGAGGGTTTTGCGCACGGCGTGCAAGAAACGGCTCTCGCCGGCGGGAGCGACCGGCTCCTTGGCATAGTGGTAGGCGACCAAATTGGAGAGCACTTCAGTGTCGGTCTCCGAGGAAAAGGTGAAGCCTTTGGAGAGGAGAAATTTCTTAATCGCCGAGTAGTTTTCGATCACGCCGTTGTGCACGAGGGCGATCATGCCGTCGCTGCTCAGGTGGGGGTGGGCGTTGGCCTCGGTGACTCCACCGTGGGTGGCCCAGCGGGTGTGGGCGATGCCGGTGGTGCCGGAAAAACGGTGCTTGGCCGACTCCTTAACGAGGTTGTCCACTCGCCCGACTTTGCGAGCGATGAACAAGCGCCCGTCTTGCTGCACGGCGAGGCCGGCGGAATCATAGCCGCGGTACTCGAGGCGTTTGAGGCCTTCGAGGAGAATGGGGGATGCCTTTTGACGGCCAACGTAGCCTACGATTCCACACATAAATTTTTTAAAGGTTTAAGCTCGCGAATTTACGCGGTCGTTCAAGCGTGGGGCAAGGTTATACCCAGATCCCTTAACCCTATAGTTCTCTGTAACCCTAGTTCTCGATTCCCACTCATATGAGCATGCAGAAAAAAGTCTTGGCGGTAGTCATGGGCGGCGGACGCGGTTCGCGCCTCTATCCGTTGACCATGGAGCGGTGCAAACCGGCTGTCCCTCTCGCGGGCAAGTATCGCCTCGTCGATATCCCGATCAGCAACTGCATTAACTCCGATATCAATCGGATCTTTCTGCTCACGCAGTTCCATACCGCCTCGCTCCATCGCCACACCCAGAGCACCTACAATTTCGATCCGTTCGGTGGCGGTTTTGTTGATATCCTCTCGGCCGAGCAGACCGAGAAAAACACAAATTGGTACCAAGGCACGGCGGACGCCGTACGTCGTAATCTTCAGCATTTTCGCAGCTTCCCGCATGATTTGGTGCTGATCCTTTCGGGCGACCAGCTGTACCGGATGGATTTCCGCAAAATCATCGCCGACCACATCGCCAGCAAGGCGGACGTGAGCATCGCGGCGATTCCATTCCCCGTGTCGAAAGTCGAAGGGTTGGGGTTGATGGAGGTTAACGACGACCTGTCGGTTAAACGCTTCGTCGAGAAGCCCAAGGATCCGGCCGTCATTCAGGGGCTTACCCTCAGTCCGAAACTGGAGTCCACCTTGCACTCCACCACGGGCGAGAAGCACTGCCTGGCCTCCATGGGCATCTACGTTTTCAATCGTCAGGTGTTGGCCGACGCGCTCGACAGCAACATGACCGACTTCGGCAAAGAAGTTATCCCGTCGCTGCTGGGCAAGAAGCGCCTCTTTGCCCATATTTTCGAAGGTTACTGGGAGGATATCGGCACCGTGAAGGCCTTCTTCGACACCAACCTCGCGTTGTCCGATCCACTGCCGCCCTTCAATTTCTTTGATCCGACCGCGCCGATCTACACCCAGGATCGTTACCTGCCGGCCTCGAAGCTCAACAAGTGCGCCATTGACCACGCGGTCATTGGCGACGGTTCGATCATCACCGATTGCTCGATCAAACGCTGCGTGCTCGGGATCCGCTCTTATGTGGGTGAAGGTAGCAAGCTTTCCGAGGTCGTGATGATGGGCGCGGACTACTACGAAACACCTGAGCAGCAGGAGGCAAACGCAGCACGCGGTGTGTTCAGCATCGGCGTCGGTCGCAACTGCGAGATCGAGCACACGATCATCGATAAAAACGCTCGTATTGGCGACAACGTGAAGCTCTCCGCCGCGGGTAAGGCCGACGGTGAATACGCCCACGGGATTATCGTGCGCGACGGCGTGCTCGTCGTGCCCAAGGGCGCGATTATCCCCAGCGGCGCGGTGGTCTGAGCGGGTTGAATTACTCGGCTGGAGCGGGAGACTTGGGCGCAAGCCGAGGTTTCCTGCTCCAGCCTTTTTTGTGCCGCCGTCTCGAAGGCCGCGCGTACATGGGTACTCCGCGTTTATGCGGTCGATAGCGGCAGGTTTATACGAGTTCGCGTTTAAAATGAGCTGCACGCAATCGGTACGTGGTGCAGCAGCTACCGTTGGCTAAACACCTTGAGCTCACGCTCAAGGCCACGGGGAGTGTGTTCACGAAGGGTGTGGCCTTGAGCATGAGCTCAAGTATGCCGTCTCAACTTGAACGCTAATGGGTGTTAGATCGAGCAGTCCCAAGCTTGCATCTCGGCGGAACTCGAAGATTCGAAGGCCTTTTCGGTTTTGCGCCGGGAGCGGATCACCAGGCTCTCATTCTTAAAGTAGGCGATGCTGCTAGCGGGGACGGGCTCCATGATCCAGACGTTGGCACCGACAATCGAGTTGGAACCGATGCGGGTGTTGCCGCCCAAAATCGTTGCATGGGCGTAGATGGTCACATGGTCCTCAATGTCGGGGTGACGTTTCACGCCCTTGATGGGGTTGCCATCGTTGTCGACCTCGAAGGACTTCGCGCCGAGGGTCACGCCTTGGTAAATTTTAACGTGATTGCCGATGGTGGCCGTCTCGCCGATGACCACGCCGGTGCAGTGGTCGATGAAAAAGTGGGTGCCGATCTGGGCGCCGGGATGGATGTCGGTGCCAGTGCGTTCGTGGGCATATTCGGTGAGCATGCGCGGCAAAATGGGCACGCCGAGTTGATAGAGAACATGGGCGATGCGCTGGAGCGAAATGACCAGCACGCAGGGGTAGGCCAGGATGATTTCCTCGATGCTGCGGGCGGCGGGGTCGCCGGCGTAGGCGGCCTGCACGTCGGTCTGCACGATCCCGCGAACATAGGGCAGGCGGCTGAGCAGTTGCATGGACACCGTGGCGGCGCGGTCGGCGGGTGCAGGGTCGTGGGCGTGGCGCAGCGCCTTCTCGATGTTGTCGGCCAGTCGGGTCTGGATCGATACAAGCCGCGCCGAGGTGATGGCGGGGACATCCTTTTTGCTCACCGGTTGCTGCTCGAAGAATCCAGGGAAGAGCAGGTGCATGAAGTCGGTGGCGAGCCGGTCAACCGAGTCCTGGGACGGCAGGTTGATACCGTCGAGGTGGTTGATGCCGCCTTCGGTTTCGTAAGAGGCGAGTAGCGCGTGGGTGATGTCGGCCAACGTCATGGTTGGCGCACACTCCACGCGGGGCTTCACGGGGTCAAATGCAGATGCGTTAACGGCCGCAGGAAGATGTTGCCAAGTCCACGCTGTGGGCTCGCGATCAGCGCATGTTCACCGCCGCCAAGGACGCCGTCGCCAGCCAGGCCGCCCGCACGTTTGTTAACGGCCAGATCGCGCGCTACGGCCAGGTGCGGGAGCTCAAAATCGACTCGCGCGCCAAAACCGTGGCGGTTGTCTGTGAGCTGATCGGCGAGAGCGAGCCGGTCCATGTGCGCGTCGACAGCTACCGACTCGTCAGTGAGAACGGGCAGTATTTTGTGGAGGTTTTAACCTGCTCGTGTTCGCGACCCTGGCTGCACAATTTGCTGTTCGATCACGCCTGTGGCCGCCGGTGGGTGCTACCGTCGTGGGCGGCTAAGGTGTTGTGATCCGCAGGGCCGCCGTAACGCTTGCCCCCGTTGGTAATAAATCTCTTAGTGCTAACCCAACATGGCACTCCTCGCCCAAGGTCTCGATTATTTTGGTGCAGACGGGTTTCCGCTGACGGTGCGGCGGGTGAAAACCGAGCCGGGCGGACGGCCCTCGCACGCGTACGATGTCACCGAAATCGACCATTATCATGATTTCTGCGAGCTGGTGCTGGTGTTGAGCGGACGCGGGCTGCACGTGCTGGAGGGCGAGTCGTTTCCGGTGTCTGCGGGCAACGTATTTGTGGTTCAGGGACAGCAAGTGCACTGCTTCCGCGACCGGATTGATCTGGTGTTGATGAACGTCATGTATGACCCCGCGCGCCTGCCGCTGCCGGCCGGACTGCTGCGGCGACTCCCAGGTTACAGTGCGCTGTTTATGTTGGAGCCGAGCTTCCGCAGCGCGCACCAGTTTTCCAGCCGCCTGGACCTCGGTCGTGACGAACTGGGGATGGCCGAAGTGCTGGCTGAGCGCATGGAAAAAGAGTCGGCCGATGCTCGGCCCGGCCATGAGGCGGTGCTGCTGGGGTTGCTTGTCGAGCTGATGGTTTTTCTCTCCCGCCGCTATGGTGAAAGTGAAGTGCGCGAAAGCCGCGCCCTGCTGCAAATGGGCAAGTTGATCAGCGCCCTGGAGCAACGTTATCACGAGCCGTGGACGCTGGAGCAGTTGGCCCGTTTTGCCGGACATTCCCGCACCAGCTTGCTTCGCGTGTTCCGCCAAGCCACGGGTAAATCGCCCATCGATTACCTCATCGGTTTGCGCATCGAAGCCGCCAAGCGGCTCCTTCGTCAAAGCGAGCTGGGCATGACCGATATCGCCCTCGAAGTCGGCTTTGGCGACAGCAACTATTTCGCCCGCCAGTTTCGATTGATCGTCGGGCGGACCCCTACGGCCTTCCGCCGTAGCGAGCTGGTTTAACTTCAGTCCTTTTGTGCTAATGGCGCACAAAAATGGTCTTTTTGTTAAGGTGAACGGTCTTTGTGCCGTGATATGGTAGTCACACTCCAATCCCCACCATGTTTCTCCTCGGACTCGATCTCGGTAGTTCAGCAGTTAAAGCATCCCTTCTTGATGCCGCCACCGGTCGCGTGATCGCCGCCGCGCAGTCGCCGCAACAGGAGATGCCGATCTCGGCCCCGCGCCCGGGTTGGGCCGAGCAGGATCCGGCCCAGTGGTGGCAACACACCGCCCTCGCCATCCGCGCCGCCTGCGCCGGGCAGGACGTCTCCCAGATCGCCGCCATCGGCATCTCTTACCAGATGCACGGCCTGGTCACCCTCGATGAGCGCAACCAGCCGGTGCGCCCCGCCATCATTTGGTGCGACAGCCGCGCGGTGGAAATCGGCGCACAGGCCTTTGCCGAACTTGGCACCGACGCCTGCCTCGGGCGCCTGCTCAACTCCCCTGGAAATTTCACCGCCTCGAAGCTGCGCTGGGTTCAGCAGAACGAGCCGGAGAACTTCCGCCGTATCCGCAAGATCATGCTGCCGGGCGATTATCTCGCTCTGCGCCTGACCGGCGAAATCCAGACGACCGCCTCCGGCCTCTCCGAAGGCACGCTGTGGGATTTCTCGAAAAACGCCCCCGCCGAGTTCCTGCTCAAACACTGGGGCCTCGACCCCTCGCTGCTGCCCGCGCTCACACCCACTTTTGGCAAACAAGCCGGGGTGCTCGCCTCGGTCGCCGCCGAGCTCGGCCTGCCCGCCGGCATCCCGGTGGCTTTCCGAGCAGGCGACCAGCCCAACAACGCCTTCTCGCTCAACGTCCTCAACCCTGGCGAAATCGCCGCCACCGGCGGCACTTCGGGCGTGGTCTACGGCGTCACCGACCGTCTCGCCTACGACCCGCAGAGCCGCGTCAACGGTTTTGCCCACGTCAACCACACGGCTACCGACCCGCGCATCGGCGTGCTGCTCTGCATCAACGGCACGGGCATCCTCTACGCCTGGTTGCGCCGCACCCTTGGGGCCAATCTCTCGTATCCAGAACTCAACGCCCTGGCCGCCGCCGTTCCCGCCGGCAGCGAGGGCCTGAGCGTGTTGCCCTTTGGCAACGGTGCCGAGCGCATGCTGGGCAACCGCCGCATCGGTGCGCAGTGGCTCGGCCTCGACTTCCTGCGCCACACGCCGGGCCACCTGGCCCGCGCCGCCCAGGAGGGCATCGCCTTCTCATTTAGCCACGGCATCGCCGGTATGAAAGCCACTGGTTTGACCCCGAAGCGCCTGCGCGCCGGCGACGCCAATCTGTTTAAAAGCGCCGTGTTCCGCGATACCCTCGCGGCAACCCTCGGTGTAAGTATCGAGTTAATCCGCACTGACGGTGCTGCCGGTGCCGCTCGTGGCGCCGGGCTGGGGGCGGGCATCTACTCCACGCCGGCCGAGGCCTTCGCCGGCCTCGAAGTCATCACCACGATCGAGCCCAATCCCGAGCTGGTTGGCCCGTGCCAAGAGGCCGCCGCCCGCTGGGAAGCCGGCTTGGCCAAGGCCCTCGGCTAAAACGAGCTAAGAGCTAAGAGCTGAGAGCTAAGAGCTATGAGCCACGAGCTCCAAGCTCCAAGCTCCAAGCTCCAAGCTCCAAGCTCCAAGCTCCAAGCTCCAAGCTCCAAGCTCCAAGCTCCAAGCTCCAAGCTCCAAGCTCCAAGCTCCAAGCTCCCAACTCCCAGCTCCAAGCTCCTAGCTCACAAAAAATTTCCACCTAAATCCTCATGTCCATCGCCACCACCAAACTCACCCTCGGCTCCAAAGCCTATTTCCCTAACATCGGCCGTATCGCTTACGAAGGCCCCGAGAGCACCAACCCGCTCGCCTTCCGCTATTACGATGCCAGCCGCATCGTCGCCGGCCGTCCGCTGCAGGACTGGATGCGCTACGCCGTCTCCTACTGGCACAGCTTCTGTGGCAACGGCGCCGATCCGTTCGGTTCGCCCACTCGCCCGATGCCCTGGCTGAGCGCCGCCGACCCGGTGCAACGCGCCAAGGACAAGGCCGACGCCGCCTTCGAGTTCATCACCAAGCTCGGCGTTCCTTACTACTGCTTCCACGACACCGATATCGTCGACGAAGCCGGCACCTTGGCCGAGTCGGAAAAGCGCCTCGCCGCCATCACCGCCTACCTCAAGGAAAAGCAGGCCGCTTCCGGCGTGAAACTGCTCTGGGGCACCGCCAACTTGTTTAGCAACCCGCGCTACATGAACGGCGCCGGCACCAACCCCGAGTTCTCCATTCTGGCCCGCGCCGGCGGCCAGTTGAAGACCGCCATCGATTCCACCATCGCCCTCGGCGGCGAAGGCTACGTGTTCTGGGGCGGCCGCGAAGGTTACCTGTCGCTGCTCAACACCGACATGAAACGTGAGCGCGATCACCTCGCCCGCTTCCTCACCATTGGCCGCGACTACGCCCGCAGTCAGGGCTTCAAGGGTAAGTTCTTCATCGAGCCCAAGCCCTGCGAGCCCACCAAGCACCAGTACGACTTCGACGCGGCCACCGTGATCGGCTTCCTGCGCGAGTTTAACCTCCTCAACGACTTCGCCCTCAATATCGAGGTCAACCACGCCACCCTTGCCGGTCACACCTTCCCCCATGAGCTACAGGTTTCCGCCGACGCCGGCCTGCTCGGCAGCGTCGATGCAAACCGCGGCGACGTTCAAAACGGCTGGGACACCGACCAGTTTCCGATCGACCCGCTCGAGCTCACCGAGGCCATGATGGTCATCCTGAAGGCCGGCGGCTTCACCCACGGTGGCGTGAACTTCGACGCCAAGATCCGTCGTAACTCGACCGATCTCGACGACCTGTTCATCGCCCACGTTTCCGGCATGGACGCGTTTGCTCGCGCCGCTATTGCCGCCGAGAAGGTGCTCAACAAGTCGGAAATCCCCGGCCTGGTGAAAACCCGCTATGCTTCCTTCGACGCCGGCCAAGGCCAGGCTTACGAGCAGGGCAAGCTCTCGCTCACCGACCTGCACAAGATCGCCCACGAACAGGGCGAGGTCACCCCGAAGAGCGGCAAGCAGGAGCTCTTCGAGAGCATCTTGCTCCGCCACATCTAACGCGGAAGCGCTTTGAAGTAATACCCAGAATGGGGCCTCAGTCGCTTGCGGCTCCATTCCTGTTGTTTGCGTTATTTAAAGTACGGCCGGCCTAGTTCGCCGCCTGGCTCCTTCACTTTTACCACCTAGTAAGATTTTATGATTCCATCCATATTTCTCGCCGTCGCCACAGGCGCCAGCACTGCCGCCAACACAGGCGCGAGCGCTATTAACCTGACCAGCCTCGATTAGGCCATCGTGGCCGCCTTACGCTACAATCATTCTCGCAGTCGGCTTATTCGTCACACGCAATCACGAGACCAGTGAGTCCTACTTTCTGGCCGGTCGTTCGCTTCGCTGGCCGATGATCGGCTCTTCGCTATTTGCCGCCAACATCTCAGCCAAGAACTTTGTCGCTTTGGGCCGCATCCTTGGTGACGGTGCCCGTTTTTGGTCTGACCGACGGACTCAACCTATTCGGCATGCACTTCGGTGGTCAGACCGTGCTGATCTGGATTATCGGCTTGATGAACGCACTTTACACCATGAATGGAGGGCTCAAGGCCGAGGTTTACACCGCCTCGTTGCAATCCATCGTGCTGATCGTTGCCGGCTTTATTCTGCTCTGGAATGGCCTAGACGCGGTCGGCGGCTGGGAAGGCATGAAACACGGTCTGGACATCGCCCAGGCGAAGACCGTTCGTGATTACCTCAACATGATCCAGCCGGCTACCGATGCCTCGGTGCCCTGGTTCGGCATGATGACGGCCACCATGCTGGTGGGCTCGTTTTATTGGTCGATGGACCAAGTCTTGGTGCAACGTGTGTTCGCCGCCAAGAGCATCAATGAAGGCCGTTTGGGTGCGACCTTCTGTGGTTTCCTGAAACTGACCACGCCCTTTATTCTAGTGATGCTCGGCATCATCGCGTTGTCGCTTTACCATCAGGGCAAGCTGGCGATGCCCCTCGATGAGCACGGCTTGGCGATCAACGACGCGGCTTACCCGACCGTGCTGGGCGCGCTGATGCCCAAGGGGCTCTTGGGTCTGACCGTTGCCGGCATCGCCGCCGCGCTCATGGGCCACATTTCGGCCACCTACAACTCGATCTCCACCTTGGTGACGCGTGACCTCTATCTGAAGTTCAAGCCCAATGCCGATTCTGCCAGCCAGATCCGGGTGGGCCGCTGGGCGGTGTTGGTGGTCTTTATTCTCGGTGCGGCCTGGGCCCCACTGATCGGCAAAGCCAAGGCGATGTTCGACTACCTGCAAGCCGTGCAGTCGTATATGATGATTCCTTTCGCCGCGATTTTCTTTCTCGGCGTGTTTTGGAAGCGGATCACCACGGCCGGCGTACTGAGCTGCGTGGGCACCGCATTGGTGTCGTCCAGCCTCTTTATGTGGAACAGCGTGCAAATGGCTGAGGGCGGCGCGACCTTCATCCCCTTCATGGACAACCCCTACCTTAAGCCCTTCCTGCACACCGCGATGGTTTCCGGCGCGGTCTGCGTGGTGGTACTGGTGCTGGTGAGTCTCTTCACCAAGCAGGCCAGCGCAGAGCAATTGGCGACCACCACTATTCAGGGCGCGACCTTTGCCGAGGCCGACGAACAAGTCGCCTGGTATGCTAACTATAAACTCTGGTTGGCTCTCGCCATTGCCAGCGCGGCTGGCCTGTGGGCTTGGTTTAGCTTCTGATTTAAATGCAGACCTCCTGCTTCCCCACGTAAACGCAAGGCGGGATAATTCCGCGCATCGGACCAATCTTGCCGGTGGGGAGGCGGATTGGGACGATCAGCAATGAGCTAAAACAAGCGAGTGGTCCGCAAATTCAGTTGCCGGGGTTCATGCAAGCCCAGGCGGATGCGGCCAGTTGGTTGTTCAATAAATGACTCGAAGGCGTCGGTTCTCCGGCTCGGGTCTGTGGCGTCCTTCGGGTATCAGGGTTTTTCCATCTCGCAACCCGATGGAACAGTCGAGGCGCCCTACGGATTAACTTAGTCCGAGTTCCGCAGTTGGAGGGAAAGGCAAAAAAAGTTTCAGAGGAGAGGCGGTTTTTTGCGGCGAGGCCTTACGAGGGGAACGTAAGTTTTAGGGCGATGTAGTGCCGAACACCCCGTTGAGTTACGTAACTCATTAATTATCAATAAAATTGTTTCGCGAACTGCGGAGCTCGGGCTAGCAGGCGTAAACAGTCAAGGGACGGCGGTATCGCCAGGTGAAAACGCACCCAATATAGCGTGGTTCTTCAGCCCGCTTCGGTGGGTATTCATGGGGCGGCGGCTGGGGCCGTGGTACATGCCGTTTGGGGATTTGGGCACAAAAAAGCGCCGGCCATTTCAGGGCCGGCGCAGTGGGGGTGGGCTTTGTTAAACAAACAGGCTGGCGGGCGGTTGCGGCTTTATCACATCGCGACCCCGCACGCTTCGGTCTTCTGTTTAACGGTACTCTTCGCCCGTGACCGCGTTGATGATCTTGTAGTTTTCCAGGTGGTACGCCGGGTCTGCGCGGAAGGCCAACTTGACCCCGAAGAGGTTTTCCATGCGCACCAACAGGTCGGCGTCTTCACTGCGCAGGCGTTCCAGAATGCTCGGGTGCACCATCACGCGCAGGCTGTAATCCTTGCCGTCGTTGCGCCCGGTGAGACGACGGATGAGCGCGCTCAATCGGCGTTGCAGCTCCACCGACATGGTGGTTGCACTCTTCACGATGCCACGGCCTCGGCAATACGGGCAGTCGGTGTAAAGGTTGGACGAGAGCGACTCCTGCTGGCGCTGGCGGGTCATCTGCAAAATGCCCAGTTGGCTGATCGGCAGGATGTGGTTCTTGGCTTTGTCCGTCGACATGGCGTCGATCATCATGTCGTACACGCCATTGCGGTGGCGGCGTTCCTTCATGTCGATGAAGTCGATGATGATTAACCCGCCCAAGTTGCGCAGGCGGATCTGGCGGGCGGCTTCGACCGCAGCCTCCATGTTCACTGCGTAGATGACGTTTTTCTCGTCGCCGCCGCGGTTTTTGTGCGAACCGGTGTTCACGTCGATGGCGATGAGCGCCTCGGTTTCGTCGATCACGATCTCGCCGCCGGAGGGCAACGCCACCTTGCGCTGGAAGGTCTGCTCGATCTGGCGCTCGATGTTGAAGCGCTCGAAAATCGGAATGTTGTCCTTATAAAGGGCGATCTTGGAGCGGGAGCGTTTGGAAATTTGGCCGACCAAGTCCTGGGTGTGTTTGTGGCCAACCTCGTCGTCGATGAGCACGCGGTCGACCTCCTCGGTGAGGAAATCGCGCACGGTGCGCTCGACCAGATCGGGCTCCTGGTAGAGGCAAGCCGGGGCGCGGTCGGACTGCATCTTGTTCTGAATCTCCTCCCACTTCTTGAGCATGATGTGGAGGTCGCGAATGAAGTAGCGGGTCTTTTTACCCTCGCCGGCGGTGCGCACGATCACGCCCATGCCCTCGGGAATGGTTAACTCCTGGAGCATTTCCTTGAGCCGCACGCGCTCCTTGGGGTCTTCGATTTTGCGCGAAATGCCGCACTGTTCGGAGTACGGCATGAGCACCAGATAACGCCCGGGCAGGGCGAGGTTGGTGGTGGTGCGCGGACCCTTGGTGCCGATCGGGCCCTTGGTGACCTGGATGACGATCTCGCTGCCGGGCGGGTACATCGAAGGGATGTCCTTCACCGTGGGCTCGTTGGGGCGGGCGGGGGCGTCCTTGCGTTTGTTTACGCGCACGATCTCCACCGAGGAATCGGCGGCGGCCGGGAGCATGTCCCAATAGTGCAGGAACGCGTTTTTGTTGTAACCGATGTCGACGAAGGCGGCCTTGAGGCCGGAATCGAGGTTCTTGATCTTACCCTTGTAAATACCGCCGACCATGCGGCTGTCGGACTCGCGTTCGATTTCGAATTTTTCCAGCACGCCGTCGACCAGCAACGCGACACGCTTTTCGAGCGGTTCGGAGTTGATGATGAGTTCGCGGAAGGTGGTTTTTTCCTTCTTAAACACCTGGAGGATTTTCTCCAGCAGCGGGCGGTCCTTGGAGCGGGCTTTGGCGTCGGCCTTCAGCTCGTCGCGGTCGACGGGCTCGGGTTCGTGGATGGGGGGCGGGAGGGCGAGCTCCTCGTCATAATTGCGGTTCGGCTGGTCGCCGGAGGGTGTGGGTGAGGCGGGTTGATCGCTCATGGTGGTCGTTGTCCTGGTGGTGGTGGACGGTGGACCCGTGGGCCGAAGTTGCGGCGCAGGAAATTCCGGCAAAGCGGTCGTTATCGCAGGAAGGCTTCAGGTTCATGTGAAGTCCTTTCGGAAGCGATAGACGCTTTGGACCAGTCCTTGCAGCAAGCAGCAACTCAGCACAAAGGAGCCACCGTAACTGATAAAGGGAAGCGGTATGCCCGTAATGGGCACGAGTCCGATGGTCATCGCGATGTTAACAAACACGTGCACGGCGAAGAGCACCGTCACGCCTATGGCGATCAAGGTGCCGAACCGGTCTCGCGACAGGCCCGCAATGCGTATGCCGTTAAACATCACTATCCCAAACAAACCCAAAACTGTAACACTTCCCAAAAATCCTTTTTCCTCGGCAATCACCGAGGCGATAAAATCGTTGTGCGCCACGGCGCGTGGCAGGTAGCCCAATTGGGCCTGCGTCCCCTGAGTCCAGCCCTTGCCGGTCAGCCCGCCCGAGCCCACCGAAATGAGCGACTGGCGCTGGTTCCAGCCCACCCCGTTCGGGTCGATCTTGTCGGGCATGGCGAAGGAAATGATCCGGTTGCGCTGGTAATCGTGCAGCGGCAGCAGCGCGTGCGGTTCAAACTTTCCCTTGTCCGCGGAGAAAGAGAAGTTGTTGATTTCCATGAACTTGACGTAGCGGTAGCAGTCCCGGCTGATCAGGCTGACCAGGATCAGGAACGCACCCAAGGCCACCGCAAAAAAGCGGGTGGAAAGCTTGGAGACGTAGAGCATGGAGAAGATCACAGGGGGCAGCACGATAGCCGATTTAATGTCGGGCTGGAGCAGGATAAGGAAGATGGGTAAACCTGCCGCAAGCGCCAATTTACCCAAGGTGCCGAGGGAGCGGCCGAGGGTGCCGACTTTGGAGCGCACGAGGATTCCGGCGGTCATCAGCAGCACGGCCGCTTTGGTCGGTTCGGAGGGTTGCAGCGCGAAAAAACCCAGGTCCAGCCAGCGTTGGGCGCCATAGCGTTCCGTGCCGATTCCGGGGGTGAGGACCAGAAGTAGCGTGAGAATGCAGCCGAAGTAGAACCAGTGTGAGATGCTCAGCCACAGGCGGTAGTCGATCAAGGAGACGCCACTATAGACCAAGCCACCGAGGGCCAGCCAGACCAGTTGGGTCGTCCAGTTGTTTTGGGCGGTGGCCAGTTGTGCGCTGTAGATAAAGGCGACGCCGATCGCGCCGAGAGCCAGGAGCGCCAGTGGGGTGATCCAGTCGAAACGCGTCCGGGTCGTCGTTTTAAAGACGCCAAAGAGTTCGAGGGGAGGGCGGAAGCTGGCAGGCACAGGGTTGAACAAAGCGCCTGCGGAGTGGGGCGCAATCCTGCGTTGGCGAGGCGGCCAAGATTGGGCGAAGTCTGAGGTGGGTTAAGCGAAATGCGTAGGTGCTATTACTAAACGTGCATCTTTCGCTATGGGGTTGCTAACCCCTGTTTAGGGGTTGTGCAAAAAGCGCGCTCTCAATAGCAAAAACCACCATGTCGTCCGAACAAACGGCCCATAGCAGTCGAGTCCTCGTCGAGCAGCTCAAGCGCTCGCAGATCTATCGTGATTATGAGCAAGCCTTTCGCGATACAACCGGACTCCCGTTCCGGTTGCGCGCAGTCGAGGCGTTTGACCTCACGCATCGCGGCGATCCGAACGAAAACCCGTTCTGTGCGCTCATGTCGAAGAGCAATCAGAGCTGCTCGGCTTGCCTGATGTTGCAAAAGCGCGTCGAGGAGGAGGCCCGGTTGGAGCCCAAGACGCTGAAATGTTTTGCCGGCATGTGTGACTCGGCGGTGCCAGTGCGGGTGGGCGAAAACCTGATTGCGTTTCTGCAAACTGGACAGGTTTTGCTGCACAAGCCGTCTGCTGCGCAGTTCGCGCGCACGACGCGTGAAATCCTGAAGTTTGGGGCTGCGGTGGATTTGAAGCGGCTGGAGGAGGCTTATTTTCAGTCGCGGGTGCTCACCGCGAAGCAATACGAGGCGATCGTGCGCCTACTGGAGATTTTCGCGCAGCACCTGGCTTCACTCAGCAACCAGCTTTCGGTGCGTGAGGCTAATGCCGAGGCCCCGTCGATCAACCGGGCGCGCGCGTTTATCACGGAGCGTCACGCCGACGATCTATCGCTCGGCGACGTGGCTAAAGCCGTGAACATGAGTGCGTTTTATTTCTGCAAGATGTTCAAGCAGGCGACGGGCGTAACGTTCACCGAATACCTCGCGCGGGTACGGGTCGAGAAAGTTAAAAACCTTATGCTTAACCCCCATAAACGGATCAGTGAGGCGGCGTTCGAGGCGGGTTTCCAGTCACTCTCCCAGTTCAATCGGGTTTTCCGCAAGGTCGCCGGGGAGGCGCCTACCGCTTACCGCGATCGTCTGCATGCGGTGGCAGTTTAAGTGAGCGATATGGACCGCTTTAGTAGTGCGTCCCCTGCGACCGCCATTCACGCAACCGGGTGGCGGTGGCGTGTAGGGGCCCGCTCAAGCGGGAGGGCGCGGTTTGTTGCACTGACACAGGGCGCAAAACGTGGTGATTTCGCGCCGAGCAAGGCGGGTGAGCGTACGGCTAACCGCCTCGACATCGTCGCGCGTGATCGGGGTTTCGTCTGCGCATTGGGCCAGCGTGGTCTGCAAGGCGAGCGAGGCGGTCGCAAAATAGGCCACCATCGGGTTGTTTCCGCAGCGGCAGAAATCGGCCGGCAGTTTGGGCTGGCGTCGGCGCGGCGAGGTGGGCTTTTCCAGTTCTCGGAAGATTTGGTCGAGCGTGCGGTCCATCAAGTGGACCAGAGTGTCGGGGTGGCCGAGCGCGGAGGTCACGGGGGCAGCGCGCAGACGGGCAGCCCATCCCAGGTGAAGGGTGTGGCGGTGGGCCAAGAGGGCGCGGAGGCTGCGCTCGTTCATTACTCAATAGCATGCCAATCATTCCAATTCCGTGCATCGCACAGGTTGCTAAAGCATCCGCATCTTTTGCCCCCTTTGTTCACTGCCCGCAAAATATGCGTAGCCATGGCCAACTTGCGCGGAGTGGTCAGGCCGGAATGCCGGTAAGATCATTTCCACACGCCGTTTCTTCGCCGATTACGCCCGCTAACAGGTGCGTGTCATTCATCTTAAAACTCACTCATGTCCGTCGTCCCGCTCACCCTCACCGTCAGTCTTTGTTTGGTCTTCACCTTCGTGCTATTTTTTCTCCGCGAGCACGCGCGGGGGCGTTTCTCCAGTGCTGAGAGTGAGGCGTTGCTGCCGCTCGCCGATGAGACGCCGCGTTTGGCGCAGCGCTCTTCCGCAAGTGAGGCGAAAGCGGACGCAGCGTCAGGTACCCATTCGCACGGACCGAACCCTATTTGCCATGGCAATGGGAGCTGCTCGTCATGCCAGCGCCGCGCCGCCCGCCAGTCGGCCCAAGTCGCTGCAGCCGCCGTCTCACACCACGCTTAATCCTTCATTTTTCCATCCATGTCCGACCGCAAGATCACGATCGAATACAACGACCATGTCGTCCGCCAATTCCTGCTCGCCTGTATCCTTTGGGGTGCAGTGGGTATGTTGGTGGGTGTCGTGGTCGCTTCCCAACTCAACTTTTGGCGGCTCAATTTTGACCTGCCTTGGCTGACCTTCGGGCGCCTGCGCCCGCTCCACACCAACGCGGTCATCTTTGCCTTCGTGGGCAACATGATGTTCGCGGGCGTGTACTACTCCACCCAGCGCTTGGTAAAAGCGCGTCTGGCGAGTGATTTTCTCTCACAGCTCCATTTTTGGGGCTGGCAGCTCATCATTGTGGCGGCAGCGATCACGCTCCCGCTTGGGTTTTCCCGCGGCAAGGAGTACGCCGAGCTGATCTGGCCGATCAACATCGCCGTCGCCTTTATCTGGGTGGTCTTCGCGGTTAACTTTTTCTGGACGCTGGCCCGCCGACAGGAGCCGGCCCTGTACGTCGCAATCTGGTTCTACATTGGTACCATCATCACCGTGGCGATGCTCTACATCGTTAACCACCTTTCGATCCCGACCAGTTTGCTCCACTCGTATCCGGTTTTTGGCGGCGTTCAGGACGCCTTGGTTCAGTGGTGGTATGGGCACAACGCCGTGGCATTCTTCCTGACCACTCCGATTCTGGGCATCATGTATTACTTCGTGCCGAAGGCGGCCGAACGTCCCGTTTACAGCTACCGCCTCTCGGTCATTCATTTTTGGTCACTGGTCTTCGTTTACATCTGGGCTGGTCCCCACCACCTACTCAACACCGCCCTGCCTGGCTGGTTGCAGGCACTCGGTATGACGTTCTCGCTCATGCTGTGGGCTCCTTCCTGGGGCGGTATGCTCAACGGCCTGCTCACGCTGCGCGGCGCCTGGCACAAACTGCGCACCGATCCCGTGCTCAAGTTCTTCGCCGCCGCCGTCACCTTCTACGGCATGGCCACTTTCGAGGGGCCGCTGCTCTCCATCAAATCAGTTAACGCCCTCGCGCATTACACCGACTGGATTGTCGGCCATGTTCACGCCGGCGCGCTCGGCTGGAACGGCTTCATGGCCGCTGGTATGATCTACTGGCTCTTGCCCCGTCTCTGGAACAAGCCGCTCTACTCCACTGCCCTCGCCAACTTGCACTTCTGGCTCGGCACCTTCGGCATCCTGCTCTACGTCGCCGCCATGTGGACCTCGGGCATCACCCAGGGCCTCATGCTCAATGCCACGACTGAAAATGGCACGCTGCTGGCGTATCCCAACTTCCTCGACACGCTCAACGCTATCCGCCCGATGATGTTGTTCCGCGTGCTTGGCGGTGGCCTTTACCTCGTCGGCTGGCTGCTCCTTGCCTACAACGCCTACCGCACCCTGCGCGGCGCCAAGGCCGTCAACGGCACCATCGAGGTCTTCGTGGCCGACAAACCCGCTGAGGAGCGCCTCGGCTTGGGTGCGATGGTCATTAACCCTCCTGTGATCTTCTCCGTGTTCGGCACGGTCTTCGCCTGCGCCTGGATGTTTGGCGGAGACTTTCTCAAGCTCGCCGGCCTGTTCGGCACCGCCCTGGTCATTTTGCTGGCGTGGGTCCATTTCCGCACCCGCATCAGCCGCTGGGCAGCGTGGTATGACCGCCTGCTGCTCAATGCCCTGCCGTTCACGATCCTGACCTTCCTTGCGGTCGCCGCCGGCGGTTTGATCCAGATCATCCCCACCACCCTGGTTAACCGCGCCAGCAACGTGGAGGGCCGCCGCCAAATCCCCTACACCCCCTTGGAGCTAGCTGGCCGCGATATCTACATCAGCGAAGGCTGCTTTAACTGCCATTCGCAGATGATTCGTACCCTCGTTCCCGACGTGCTTCGCTACGGCGACTACTCCCGCCTCGGTGAGTCGATCTACGATCACCCTTTCCAGTGGGGATCCAAGCGCACCGGCCCCGACCTCGCTCGTGTCGGCGGCAAGTATCCAAATCTCTGGCACTACCGTCACATGAAGGACCCCCGCGATGTGTCGCCCGGCTCCAACATGCCCAACTACCCGTGGTTGTTCACCCAGGACACCGATGTTGCCGCCCTGCCTGCCAAACTCGCCGCGCAGCGCACACTCGGGGTTCCCTATCCTGAGTACAAAGGCGACGAGCTCACGGCTTTGGTCAACGCCCAGGCCAATGCCATCGCGGCTGACCTCAAAACTGCGGGTGCAAGCGTCGAGCCCGGCCGTGAGATCGTAGCGCTCATCGCCTACCTCCAAAAACTGGGTAAACACGAGGTGATCGCACCTCGCCTGCCGGTCGCCCCTTAAGCCGCCAACGCATCTCTCCACGCCATGTTTCACCGCATTTTCTTCGAAAACTGGGTCTCCTTGTTCCCCTTGGTGGCCCTTATCACCGCGCTCTCCATCTACGCCACGATCTTTTACCGCGCCTTGCGCATGAAGGCCCCGCAGATCGAGCACTTCGCACACCTCCCCTTCGAATCCGAAACCTCCGTTTCCGCCGATGAATCCAAATAAGCCGCACCAAGAGCCCGGTGAGGACCCGATCCGCCACCATGTGTTTGATGGCATCGCCGAATACGACCGACGCCTTCCCAACTGGTGGCTGGTGACCCTCTACGCAGGCATCGTCTTTGCAATCGTCTACTGGATGGCCACCGAACACTTCGGCCGCTCCACCAACGAATCCCGTCTGGATGCCGAAATGCAGCGCATCGAGGCCGAAAAACTCGCCGCCTCTGCCTCCGCGCTCGACGACGCCACCCTGTGGAAGATGAGCCGCAACCCCGTCTTCGTCGAAGCCGGCCGCGCCACCTTCCAGTCCACCTGCGCCAGTTGTCACCATGCCGCCCTCACCGGTGGCATCGGGCCCAATCTGGTCGACACCACCTGGATCCATGGCGGTAGCCCGATTAACCTGTTGAAAGTGGTCAACGAGGGTGTTGCCGCCAAGGGCATGCCTGCGTGGGGCCCCGTGCTCGGTGGCAAGAAGGTGTCGGAAGTCGTGGCGTTTGTCCTGAGTCACCACACCCCGCCCGCCACCCCATAACGGGCGGTTTTTCCGCCACTTCTAGGTGCTTCGCATCGGCGTAGTACCTAGATAGCGGAGGGCGCCATGTCAGCGCCTTCGATTTCGACCGTTTCCATTATGCAACCGCCCGCCGCTCCTCGCCCCAATCGTGATTTTGTTACCACCATCCGGGAGGATGGCTCGCGGCTGTTCCTGCACCCCGCCGACGCGCGTGGTCGCTGGACCACTGCTCGGCGCTGGTCGGCCTGGGTGCTGATCGTTGTTTACCTGCTGCTCCCGTGGATTCCGGTGGGCGGCCACCCCGCCGTGTTTTTGGACATCGCCGAACGCCGTTTCCACCTCTTCGGCTTCACCTTGGCGTTCCAAGACACGTGGCTGATGTTTTTCGGCATCACCGGACTGGGATTCTCTCTGTTTTTCATCACCTCGCTTCTGGGCCGAGTATGGTGCGGCTGGGCCTGTCCACAGACCGTTTTTTTGGAGCATGTTTATCGTCGCTTGGAGCGCTGGTTGGAGGGCGACGCCCAAGCTCGGCGCAAGCTCGATATCCAGCCGTGGACGCCGGCCAAGTTCATCCGCCGGGGCGGTAAACAAGTCCTGTTTTTCATCGTATCGGCGATGATCGCGCACCTGTTCCTCGCCTACTACGTGTCGCTCCCCCAACTCTGGTCGATGATGCACGCCAACCCCGGTGAACACTGGGCTTCGTTTGTTTTCGTCTTCGTCTTTACCAGCATCCTTTATTTCAACTTCGCCTGGTTCCGCGAACAACTCTGCATCGTCATCTGCCCCTATGGCCGCCTGCAATCGGTGCTGGTTGACGACCACACGCTCAACATCGGCTACGATGCGCAGCGCGGCGAACCACGTGGGAAAGTCGGCACGCCAGATGCCGGTGCGTGCGTCGACTGCAACCGTTGTGTGCAGGTTTGCCCCACGGGCATCGACATCCGCCAAGGTCTCCAGATCGAGTGCATCGCCTGCGCCGCCTGCGTTGATGCCTGCGACGAGGTCATGACCAAGGTGAAACGCCCGCGCGGCCTCATCCGCTACGATTCAGTGGCTGGCTTTGCCGGTGCGCGCACCCGTTGGCTGCGCCCCCGCACCGTATTCTACACCCTCTTGCTGGCGGTCGGCACTGCGGTGGCAACGTGGGCGCTCTCGACCGTGCGCCCCGCCAACCTCGCGATCACCCGGCTGCAAGGCGCGCCCTACTTCGTGACCGCCGAGGCCGTGCGTAACCAGTACCTTGTGCGCATCGTGAACAAACGCGATGTGCCTGTCCGTTTCGTGATCACGCTGCCGGGCGCACCAGCGGAGCTCGTTCGCACCGGCTTGGATGGCACCGTCGAGCTCGCCCCGCTGGCCGAAGAGGTCCGCCCGCTGATCGTGCAGATGCCCAGGAAAACCTACGCCGGCGAGTTTACCCTCAACGTACGCCTAGCCGACGATGCCGGCACTTTTACCGTGGAGCGCCCGGTGCGTTTCGTCGGGCCCGACCGTCAACTCCTCGACGCAGATTCGAATGTTAAAGCGCCAGGCGAAAACCCATAACCACACGCCATGTCCAATAAATCTGATGATGCAAAAGGTGGCGCCGGCATATGGATCGGCGTCGCCGTGATATTTGGACTAATGGCATTGGCTTGGGCGGCGATGTTCTTCTTCGCTACAAAACACCGCCCCTCGACCGTCCCTATCGAGCCGCGCTCCGAGCGTTAAGTCATGGAGTTCGCGGGTATTAGCACCCCGGCGGCCGCCTTTGTCGCGGGTCTGGTCACCAGCCTTCACTGCGCGGGCATGTGCGGCCCGCTGGCCTGCATGATGGCTCCGGCTAAGGACGACCCGTCCGATCCGTTCACGGTGGCCACGATTTACCATGTGGCACGCTTGGTCGGTTACACCACGCTCGGCGCTCTGGCCGGCGGACTGGGGCGCATGCCGCTGGCGTTTGCGGGAGACTGGGCCCTGCTACTGCTGCCGTGGACCCTCGTGCTGTTTTTCGTGGTAGTCGGACTTCGACTTGAAAAACACTTCCCCCGTTTCGCAGCGCTGACTCGGCTGCAATGGCGCTTGCAGGCGGCGCTCCGCGGCCGCTCCCGCCTGCGCGTGGCCGCTGTCATGGGATTTGCCACCCCGCTGCTGCCCTGCGGCCCGCTTTATTTCCTGCTGGCGATTAGTGCGTTCAGTGGAACGGCGCTTCGCGGCGCGGAGTTCATGCTGGCCTTCGGCCTGGGCACCGTACCGCTCCTGTGGATCGTTCAGGCCAACTACGGCCGCCTCCGCCTGAAACTATCGCCCGTCTGGCTGGCACGCCTTCAGGCCGGTCTCGCCCTGTTAACTGCGTTGGTCATCACGTGGCGCCTGAGCCGCGCGCCAGGAGGTTTCTTATGCAATTAAACACCCCCATTGAGGCTAATGTCCCAAGAGCGAAGTCAGCCCCGGTCGCTTCGTCAGCCAAGGCCAAGCCGACATGCCGTCATTGCGGCGCGCCCTCGCCTCAAGGGGAGTTTTGCTGCGCGGGCTGCGCCTATGTTTACCGACTCGTCCACGAGGCTGGGCTGGATGCGTATTACAAAATCAAGGACGAGGTGACCACACCCGCCGACACTTCGCTGCTGCAACCGCGCGACTACTCATGGCTGTCTGAGGCGCAGCAGGAGGCTGATACCAACGCGACCAACGGCCGCACGCCCAGTCTCGTGCTCGAAGTGCAGGGTATCTCCTGCGCCGGCTGTGTGTGGCTGATCGAAAAGGTATTTTCGAAGCAACCCGGAGCGGGGCGGATCGAGGTCAATGCGCAAACCGGGCAGATGCGTTGGACTTGGTCCAAAGGAGATTTTGACGCGGTTGAGTGCGCGCGGGAACTCCAGCGGTTTAACTACCTGGTCGGGGCGGCGGGGGTGATCGATGCCGAGCACGCCGAGAGCCGCGTGCTCATCCGGCGGGTGGGCCTCTGTACGGCCTTTGCGATGAACGTGATGCTTTTCGCCCTGCCGGCCTATTTCGGCATGGCGAGCACCGACGAGTACGCCGGTCTGTTCGCCACGCTGCAGCTGGCCTTTGCCACGCTCAGTTTACTGGCCGGTGGCGGGTACTTTGTGTCGAGGGCGTTGCGGGCGCTGCACGAGCGTGTGCTGCACATCGACCTGCCCATCGCGCTGGGCATCATCGGCTCCTACGCTGGTTCGCTCTATGGCTGGCTGAAGGGCGATGAGCTCTACGTGTATTTCGATTTTGTGAGCGCGTTCATCGTGCTGATGCTGGTGGGGCGCTGGGCGCAGGTTGTGGCTGTGGAGCGTAACCGCCGCCGTCTGCTCAGTCGCCAGCCGACCGCCCCCCGGGTACGGTTAATCACCGCCGAGGGAGTGGTGCGCGAGGTGGCGCCGGAGACTTTGCGCGAGGGGCAACGCTTTGAGGTGGCGATGGGCCGCATGGTTCCGGTTGAGGCGCGTTTGGAGACGGCCGAAGCAGTGCTCAGCCTGGCGTGGATCAATGGCGAGGCCGAGCCGCGCGGATTTCGCGCGGGGCAACGGGTGGCGGCGGGCGCGCAAAATATCGGGCGCAACAGTATTCAGTTGGTGGCGACCCAAGGTTGGGAAAAGTCGCTCCTGGCGGAGTTAATCAAGCCGATGCCACGCGCGGATTATCGGCATAAGCTGATCGAGACAGTGATTCGGTGTTATTTGGTCGCGGTGCTCGCCGTGGCTGTCTTGGCGGGTTTTTTCTGGGCATGGGCGACCGGTGATTGGTTGCATGCCGGAGCGGTGGTGACGGCGATCCTGGTGGTGTCGTGCCCGTGTGCACTGGGACTGGCTTACCCTCTGGCCGAAGAAGTGGCGACGGTGTCATTGCGGAAGCGCGGGGTGTTTGTGCGTGCGGCGGACCTGTGGCCAAGGTTGCGCCGGGTGCGCACCGTGGTTTTCGACAAGACCGGTACGCTCACCCTGGAGAATCCTGTTCTGCAAAATCCCGAGATGCTTGCTGGCCTGGACGCCGAGGCGCGGGCGGCGTTGTTGGGACTGGTGCGCGACAACCCGCATCCGGTGAGCTGCTCGTTGCACGAAGCGCTACTGGCTCGTGGAGGCGGCGAAGCGTTGGTCGGTGAAGTGATCGAGACGGTCGGCCAAGGAGTCCTCCTCGGCGACTGGACTTTAGGTCGCCCCGAGTGGCGCACCGCAGCCAACGTGCAAACGGTTAACTTCGAAGGTGGAAACCCAAAGTGTCACCTAATAGGTGACACTTTGGGTTTAGCGGTGGAGGGCGGTGGGACTGGTGGCGATAGGGTGTTGGCGCGTGGGGGTGGGGAAGTGGTGTTGGCTCGAGAGGGGCGGGTGGTGGCGCGGTTTGCGTTTGCGGATACAGCGCGGGCCGACGCCCGCGGGGAACTGGACGCACTCGCCCGGCGCGGGTTGCAGATCGTGGTTTTAAGTGGTGATCGCCGTGAAAAAGTCGCCGCGCTGATGCGCGAGTTGGGGCTGCCCGAGGCAAATGGTTACGCCGAACTTACCCCTCAGCAGAAGGCCGCGTGGTTCGCTGCGCACGATGATGCGCTGATGCTGGGTGACGGGGCCAACGATAGCCTGGCATTCGACCAGGCGCTGTGTCGGGGTACGCCGGTGGTGCACCGCGGCGTGCTGGAGCAGAGGGCGGACTTTTATTATCTCGGGCGCGGTATCGCCGGTATCCGCGCGTTGTTTGAGATTAACGACGCGCGGCACCGCACCCAGGTGGCGTTGTTGGTGTTTATGATCGCCTACAATCTGTTTGCCGTAGGCATGGCGGTGTCCGGGCATATGAACCCGCTCGTTGCTGCAATTCTGATGCCGGCCAGCTCGCTAGCCACCTTGGCCATGGTGGGCTGGGGCATGCGCGGGGCCTGGCGGCGCTGAGGAAGGCAGGCACGCCCGACAGCGTCCACGCCTTGCGAAGCTGGCTTAGGCCCGCACCTGGCCCGTACCATCGATCACGTATTTGTAGGTGCAGAGTTCGTTTAACCCCATCGGGCCGCGGGCGTGCAGGCGGTCGGTGCTGATGCCGATCTCCGCGCCGAAACCAAACTCAAAGCCGTCGTTGAAGCGCGTGCTGGCATTCCAGGTCACCACGGCGCTGTCGACCGCATCCTGAAAGCGGCGTGCCGTCGCCTCGTTTTGTGTGATGATCGCCTCGGTGTGGCCAGAACTGTCGCGATTGATGGTGGCAATGGCAGTCTCTAAGTCGGGCACGATGCGCACCGCCATAATCAGATCGAGGAACTCGGCGGTGTAATCAGCTTCGGTGGCGGCGGAGTGGGCGATGGCGGGCGATGCGCCGGCCAAAATGGCGGCGGCGGCAGGATCGACGCGAAGTTGCACGCCTTTGGCCAATAGCGCCGCGGCGAGGCGGGGAAGGAGCGTGGGCGCGGCGGCGGCGTGAACAAGCAGTTGTTCGGCGGCGTTGCACACGCCGGGGCGCTGGGTTTTGGCGTTAATCAGAATGGCTTCCGCGATGGACGGATCGGCGTCTAGGTCGGCGTATACAAAACACACACCCGTGTAGTGTTTGATGACCGGAATGGTGCTGTTCTGCGCGACGAAGCGGATCAGGCTCTCGCCGCCGCGTGGGATGATGCAGTGCACCAGCGTGTCGAGTTTGAGCAACGTGTTGAGGGCCGACCGGTCGGTGGTGGGGATGAGTTGCACGGCCTCGGCGGGCAGGCCGGTTTCGGCGAGCGCCTGCGTGATGAGCGCGGCGAAGGCGGTGTTGGTGTGGATAATCTCTTTGCCCCCGCGCAGGATGGCGGCGTTGCCCGACTTCAGGCAGAGGATGGCGCAGTCGATGGTCACGTTGGGACGCGCCTCGTAGATGATGCCGATCACGCCGATGGGCACGCGGCGCTTGCGAATTTGGATGCCGTTGGGGCGTGTCCACTCTTCAAGCACGGTGCCGACCGGGTCGGTGAGCGCGGCGACCTGGCGCACGGATTCGGCGAGGTGGTCGAGTCGGGCAGGCGTAAGTGTGAGTCGGTCGAGCTGTTGGGCGGGGAGCTGGTTGGCGCGGGCCTCGGCCAGATCGAGAGCGTTTGCGGCGAGGAGCGCGTCGGCGGAGGCTGGGATGAGCTCGGCGAGGCGCAGGAGCGCGGCGTCTTTGCGCGCCGACGGGGTCGTGGCGAGCACGAGCGAGGCGGCGCGGGCGCGCTGGGCAATGGAGGTGACGAGTTGGACGAGGTCGGCAGGCATGGCGTGGGCCGCGCGGGGCGCGGGAATGACCAATGACAAATGCCCACTGCCCAATGGCAAGCCTCGGAAGCAGTGCCACACATGCACCACGGTGAAGGCTGGCGCGCGCCGGTAGTGCGCGCGCCGCTTTTGGTTTAGTTGGCGAGGGTCCGGGCGTGGGTGTGGATCGCCGTCCACTGCGCGAGGGGGATGGCGGGGCCGAGGTGGCTCACGCACTCCGAACCTAGGCGCGAACCGAGCGCGCCGGAGGCGGGCAGACTCCAGTTTTTCAGATAACCGTAGAGAAATCCGGCGGCCCAGGCATCACCGGCGCCGGTCGTGTCGATGACCTGCGCTGCGGCGATTGGCGCGATCCGGTGCAGTTCGCTGCCGCGTGCCAACCAGGCACCATCTTTGCCCATTTTCACTGCGGCGGTTCCGCCGAATTGGGCGAGACGTTGCGCAAGTCCGGCGTAGTCGGTTGGGTCGGCGTGATCGGGGAAGAGCGCGTGGATTTCGTCCTCGTTGGCGAAAACCACGTCGATGCCGGTGCGCAGTTGGGCGAAAATCCAGTCGCGGGCGGCGTTAACCACCTCGAAGGAGGCGAGGTCGATGCTGAGCGTGCAACCGGCGGCGCGGGCGGCTGCCACCACGGCGTTGGCCAGTTCAGGGTTAAATAACAAGTACCCTTCAATGTGGGCGTGGCGGCAGCCTACGAAGTCGGCCGGGCTGATCTCACCGGGCCCCATCGTCATGGCGGCACCGAGGCACGTGCGCATGGTGCGTTGGCTGTCAGGCGTGATCAGGGAAACGCAGCGGGCGTTGGCCAAGTCGGCGTATTTGAAGCGCGTGCTGTCGCCGCCGGCTGCGCTGAAGTGGGTGCGGTAGGCGGTGGCCGTGGCGTCGTTGCCCAGTTTGCCCAAAAACGTGGTGCGCAGGCCGAGGCGGGCGGCACTCACGGCGGTGTTGCCGGCCGAGCCGCCTGCGACGGTGGCGGGAGTTTTCTCAAGCCGGACCACGATGGACTCCATTTCGACGGCGTCGACGAGGACCATGCCGCCTTTGACGCCCGTGAGCGTGCTAATGAAGCTCTCGGGGACTTGCGCCAGCAGGTCCATAATGGGTGAGCCGACACCAATGAGATCGAAGGAATGCGAGGAGGTGGTCATGAGTTTTTAAAATGAGCTGCGATGCGTGTGGGTGGGGCGGTTTCCGCGGTGGTTTGCGCGGGGCGGGGTGGTCGGGATTAGTTTGAAACAGTGATATTGGTGGCAAGCAGGGGCTCGTCATCGATCTCGATGAGGATCGAGTAGTCGCCGGGTTGGGGGAAGACGAGGTTGCGGATCTCGCTGATGAGGTTGATGCGATGGAGCGGTCCCTGGGATTCGAAGGTGCGGTCGATCAATGGCTTGGGGTTGGTGGCGTTGAGCCCCATGGCGATTTTGATCTTATGTTCGCCGGAGGGGACGTCGCTCAGGGTGAGAAACCAGACCATGAAGGGGTGGGCGAAGGGGAACTGGCGCCCGCGGATGTTGGAAAAGACCCCCAAAATGGTGTGTTTACCGGAGCCGGGATCGACGTGGACGCCATCACAGGTGAGCCAGGCAAGAACTTGGGGCTTGGAGCGCATTTAATAAATAAGCTCTCACCCTGCTGAAGATGGGGGGCGGGGCGCAAGCGGGTAAATCGCCCGTGGGTAGGTGGTCAGTGACGGCGAAGAATGTAGGTTGAAATTTGTCGGTGAGTCGCACTGGCTGCTTTTCTTGAATTTAGCCGTTACAGAAATTTCCCGTCTGTCTGTGGCTGCAATCGATCCCAAGTGGTGGGCGATATCGGCTGCACTCGCAGTGGGTGTAAGCTTGGGATTTCTGTCCGTTTGGTTGTCGACTCGGTATGTTCGTCAGGCGGCAGATAAAAGGGCGAAGGAGCTGCTTGAGGTCGCCAAGCGCGAGGCCGCAGTTGCCGCCAATGAAGTCCGGCAGCAGGCCGAAGAGGAAATTGCCTCCCGGCGTGCGGAAGTTAATCGTGAGTTCGACCGCCGAGAAATCGAGGGTGAGGTCAAACTGCGTGAGATCCGCTCCCATGAGGAATCCCTTGGGTTGCTCGACTATCAGCTCGAGCAAAAGGGCGAGCGCCTCGCCCGTGAGACCGCTGCCATTACCCAGGCCCGCGATGCCATGCGCACGTTGTCCAAGTCGGTGCGCAAGCGCCTTGAGGGTGTCTCCCAAATGGACGCCGAGGAGATCAAGCGTGCGCTACGTGAAGAGGTTCAGTTGGAGTGCCAAGACGAGTTGCGCGCCCTGCGCCACGAGATCATCGATCGCTCGGAACAGGATCTGAATACGCAGGCCCAACGCATTCTAGTGACCGCGATGCAGCGGTTGTCCTCCAAGCCGAATAACGACATCACCGCGACCATCGTCCAGTTGCCAAGTGAGGAGATGAAGGGTCGCATCATCGGGCGCGAGGGGCGCAACATCAAATCCTTCGAGGCCACCACTGGCGTGACGCTGCTCATCGACGAGTCGCCACAGATGGTGCTCATCTCGTCGTTTGACCCGGTGCGGCGTGAAGTCGCCCGCATTACCCTGGAGGGTTTGGTCAAGGACGGGCGCATTCACCCGGCGTCTATCGAAGATTTTTATCAGCGTGCGTTGGAGGACGTGGAGCTCAACGTGCAGCAATCGGGTGAGGATGCCGTGCAGCGTCTTGGCATCAACGGTCTGCACCCCGAGGTCATCAAGTTGCTCGGTCGCCTTAAGTACCGTTTCTCCTATACGCAAAACGCGCTCGATCACTCCATTGAGGTGGGCTTTCTGTGCTCGATGTTGGCCAGCGAAATCGGGCTTGATCCGAGCTTGGCCAAGCGCGCCGGCTTGTTGCATGACATTGGCAAGGCGGTCGAGGGCGACTATGAGGGCAGCCACGCTTCTGTCGGTGCAAGCTTTGTGAAGCGCTTTGGCGAGACCCCCATTGTCGTTAACGCCATCGCGGCACACCATGAAGAGGTTAAGCCGGAGACAGTTTATGCCGGGTTGGTTATTCTTGCCGACACGGTTTCGGCCGTGCGTCCGGGTGCGCGCGCTGAGTCGATGACCGGCTACATCCAGCGACTTGAGCGGCTGGAGAAACTCGCGGTTTCAGTAGAGGGCGTGCACCACGCCTACGCGATTCAGGCGGGCCGCGAGGTGCGCGTGGTGGTCAACCCCCAGAGTGTTACCGATGATCAGGCTCACGCCATCGCTAAGGAAATCCGTCTGCGTATCGAGACGCAGCTGCAGTACCCCAGTACGATCAAGGTCACGGTTATCCGCGAGGCGCGTTTCACCGAGACGGCGACCTGAGGCAGGGGCGGAGTTTTCCCGACGAAACGCCCTGGATTCGGTCATGGGGAAGTAAAGATTCCTGCGACTTGATGGTTTTTGGTTTTCCTTTTCGTGGGCTTCGTGTGTTTCGTGGTGCCAAATGGCTGATCCAAAAATCCTCGAAACCTTTCCCAATCCTGCGCCGCACCGTGATTTTACCATCGCGCACACGCACCATGAGTTCACCTCGGTGTGCCCAATGACCGGCCATCCAGATTTTGCCAGCATCACGGTGCGGTACGTGGCCGACAAAACCTGCGTCGAGCTCAAGTCGCTCAAGCTGTACTTCCACGCCTATCGCAACGAGGGAATCTTCTTTGAAGCTGCGACCAACAAGATCTGCGACGATCTGGGCCAAGCGCTCAAGCCGCGCTCATTGGTGATCATCGCCGACTTCAAGGCCCGCGGCGGTTTTTCATCCATCGTCACCGCTGAGTACAAAGCGCCCGCAAAAAAGGCCCGCCGTTAAGCGGACCTGTTGGTGCGGGGCTGTGATTCGGGGGGGGGGGGGGGGGAATGGCCGATACGGCCCCCTAATCACCATTTTTCTTTAGTGCGCAGGCTATCTGGCATGGCGATTTCCTGGACGAGTTGGTCGCCGCGGAAGACGCGTAGCCAGATGCCGTAGAGTCGCTCACCGGATTCACTGCGGCCCGTTTTACTCGATACGATGTTTCCGTTGTACGCCATTTTGACTGCTGCGATTGTTTCGGTGCGCAGGGTGATTTTGTTCAAGGCTTCGATTTTCTCGATAGGGGTTTTATAGGCTTTATTTTTCAAAACCAGTTTATCCTCCGCCACGCCCATGTTATCCACGGTTGCGAAGAGCCGATATTCCGCGCGAAGTTCGTCGATGGGTTTGGGCGTACGATTGGAAATCGTCAGCGCGTAACCCCAGTTTTCTTGGGTAATGGTTACCCCGTCTTTGACGGTGTCTCCTGTAGTGAGTTTGACGTCCTCGGATTTTTTGGTGGTCTTAAAATTGCCTCGGTTAAGCTCCAATTTGATGGCGTCGGGCTTGAGTGGTTTAGCGGCCTCTGCAGCTGCTAACGTGTCAGCCAGCACCAAGAGTTTGTCGTGGTCGGCCGTGATCAGGTTATCGAGGGGCAGGCTAAAAATCTGGCCGTCTTCACGTTTGATTTTCACCTTTCCAGTGTCCTTTTCGATGGCGAGTACGTCTGCCGTGAGGGTGCGGCCTTGTTTATCGGTCAGCGTCATCTTCTCGGCAGGGAGGCGGCTCGCACCGGCGAGGGCCAAAGTTAAGACCAAATAAATGGATGATTTTTTAATACAGTTCATGATGCCAGAGGGTGTTAATGCGTGAAATCGGGTGAGACAGTAAGCGCCTGTAGTGGTTCGACTCAGGCGGTGCGTGCTGCGAGTGCGGCGATCACCTGGGCGTGCAGGCCGGGTCCGGCGGCGACGGTGGACTCTGCGGGGTAGGCGGCGGCACCTTGCCAGTCGGTGATCACTCCGCCGGCACCGCGTATCACCGGGACCAATGCGGCGATGTCCCAAGGGTTCATGATCGGGTCCATGGCCACGTCAGCCCAACCCGCTGCCAGCAGCAGGTAACCGTAACAATCACCCCAGGTCCGCACCAAGCGGGCGCGTTGGGTTAATGCCTCGTAGGCGGCCCCGTTTTGATAGATGGCCGGGTTGAGCGGGTCGCTGGTGAGCAGCGTGGCCTCTTCGATGCGCGAGCAGGGCCGCACCGTCACCGGCCGCTCGTTAAGCGTGGTCACTTTGCCGTCGCCGATCATGAGTTGACTCAGAATGGGTTGGTGGATCGCTCCGAGCACGGGCTGGCCGTTATGGAGAAGGCCGATGAGCGTGCCCCACAGCGGCACTCCGGTGATGAACGCTTTGGTGCCATCAATCGGATCGAGCACCCAGACGAATTCGGCGTCGGCCCGGTCGTTACCGTGTTCCTCGCCGATGATCCCGTGGGCGGGAAACTTGGCGGCGATGAGCGTGCGCAGCAGTTCCTCGGCACCCCGGTCGGCGGCGGTCACGGGAGACTGATCGGATTTAAACTCAACGGCCAACGATGGGTTGGCGAAGAGCGGCCTGATTAATTCGCCGCTTTGCAGAGCGAGTTCTTTTAGAAACGAGCGGTAGGGCGTGAGATCCACAGGAGACATGTTTGCCCACGGAATACACGAAATACACGGAAAAATTTTGAGCTGAACTAGGTTTCGACTCCGTCCGTTCCGTATGTTCCGAGTGTTCCGTGTGCAACACCTGGACTGACCAACTCATTCACTTCGTCGATTTCGAGGGCAGCATTGCGTCTGGTATTCTCGAATACGGGGTGGTCACGTTGCGTGGCACGGAAGTGGTTTCCTCTCAAACGCGGCTGTGCCGGGCCATGGGCCGAATCCGCGCCGATGATGCGGCCATTCATGGCATCGATGCGGCAGCGGTCGCCCAACACGCTCCGTTCATCGAGGACTTTGAGGCTTTCGCGCAGTGGCGTGAAACAGGCCCGCTGGCGGCTCATTTCGCCAACGCGGAAAACACCCTCGTCAAATCCGCTTGGCCTTACCCGCGGACTTCACCCGATTTCGCCCGACCCGGTCAGGCGGTCACCGACTGGGGGCCGTGGATCGACACTGGGCGGCTTTACCCCCAGCTCTATCCTTCACTGGCATCGGCTAAACTGGCCGAGGTGGTGGCGGTGTTTGGGTTACAGGGGCAACTCGATGAGTTGGCCTCACTGCATTGTCCGCCTGACCGCCGGCGGTATCACGCGGCACTTTACGATGCGCTGGCGGGGGCTTTGCTGCTAACTCGACTGGCTGCGGAACCCTCTTTGGCCGGCCAGTCCTGCGCCTGGCTGCTGGAGATGAGCACGCTCGATGCGGATAAACGTGCGGCGTTGCGTCAGGGCGGACTTTTTGACTGATTTTTGTCCATGATACCCCCCGTCATCCTCGTTGCGCATCGCGGTGCTTCGCAGGAAGCCCCCGAAACCACCGTCGCCTCCGTGTCGCTCGGCTGGGCGCAACAGGCCGACGCCGTTGAGATCGACGTGCACCTGACGCGCGATGGGCAGGTGGTGGCGATCCATGATCCCACTTTGTTGCGCACCACCGGCCGGGACGCTCGGGTGGATGAGTTGACCTTGGCCGAAATCCAAAAACTGGATGCGGGAGTATGGAAAAGCGCGGCCTATCGCCACGAGCGAGTGCCGACCCTGGCCGAGGTGTTGGCAACCGTGCCCAGCGGGCGGCGGCTATACGTGGAGTTAAAGGCCGCCGAGGGGCTCGTGCCCGCTTTGCGACGTGCGATCGAGGCGGGGCCGGTTCCGCTGGAGCAAATCGTGTTGATCAGCTTCGAGGCGGCTACGCTGAGTGAAGCCAAGCGCGCGTTGCCCCTATGCCCTGCGTTTTTTTTGGCGGATACGCCGGATTCGGCTCCCGATAAACTCGCTGAGATGATTCGTTTTTGTCAGGCCGAGGGTTTTGCCGGACTCGATGTGAGCGCGGGATGGCCGATCAACAAGGCGCTGGTGCAACGGCTGCGCGAGGCGAAGTTGGAATTGCACGTGTGGACAGTGAACGACCCGCGCCGCGCCCGTGAGTTGGTCGACGCCGGGGTGGCGAGCATCACCACCGACAGGCCCGGTTGGTTAAGGGCGAAACTGGCCGGACTTTGAGTATGCAACGCGACGCCATGCTGGAGCGGTTGCGGGCGGGTGATGAGTTCGACGTTTTGGTGGTCGGCGGTGGTGCCACGGGGCTCGGCGCGGCGGTCGAGGCGGCCGCACGCGGGCATCGGGTGGCGCTCATTGAACGCGATGACTTTGCCAAAGGCACATCGAGTCGCTCGACCAAGTTGGTGCATGGCGGGGTGCGTTATCTTAAACAAGGGAACGTGGCGTTAGTGCGCACCGCGCTGCGTGAGCGCGGGCGCTTGCTGCGTAACGCGCCGCACCTCACGCGTAACCTGGCGTTCGTGATCCCAGCGTACACACGTTGGGACGGTTTTTTCTATGCCACGGGGCTCAAACTTTACGACTGGTTGGCGGGCGATTTGAGCCTGGGTGCTTCGCACCACATTGACCGTGCGAACGCGTTGCGGCTGTTGCCGACCGTGGTGCCGGCGGGGTTGGTTGGCGGGGTGGTTTATCACGACGGTCAGTTCGACGATGCGCGACTGGCCCTATCACTCGCGCAGACGGCGGCTGAACGAGGCGCGGTGGTGGTTAACTATTGTGCGTGCACCGGGTTCATTAAAGACGCGGGAGGGCTCATCGTGGGTGCCAAGGTGCGCGATTACGAAGCCGACGAGGCTGGTGTCGGTGCGGGCGCCTCTGCCGGCGAGTTCACGGTGCGGGCGAAGGTGGTGATCAACGCCACGGGTGTTTTTGTCGATGAACTGCGTCGGATCGAGGAGCCGAAGGTCGAGTCGCTGGTGACGGTGAGCCAAGGCATTCACGTGGTACTGCCGAAGCGGTTCTTGCCTGGAGCCGCGGCCCTGATGGTGCCGAAAACTGCGGATGGACGCGTGCTCTTTGCGGTGCCGTGGCACGATTGCGTGGTCGTGGGCACCACCGATACGCCGGTCGCGCAGGCAACGCCGGAGCCGCGGGCGCTCGATGAGGAGCGTGCCTTTGTGATGGAGCACGCCGGCAAATTCCTTACCGAGGCCCCCACTGCGGGCGACGTGCTCAGCGTGTTCGCCGGTCAACGGCCGCTGGTGCGGGCGGGAGGGCAGGGGCGTACGGCGTCGCTTTCGCGAGATCACACCTTGGTGGTGAGCGCAGGCGGGTTGGTCACGATTACCGGGGGGAAGTGGACGACTTATCGGCAAATGGGCGAAGAGGTCATCGACCGTGCGGAGGCGCTCGCCGATTTGCCGCGGCGTGTTGGCACGAGCCCGACCGTGGACTTGCGCATTCATGGCTGGCAGGAGGCTGGCGAGGGGGCGACGTCGCGGGAGGCGGCGATTGAGCCAATAAATGAACTCGGTTACGGCTGCTACGGCTCCGATACTCCGGCGATTCACGCGCTGGTGGCGCAGCGCCCCGAACTCGCCGCTGCGGTGCACCCGCTTCTGGCGTGCGTGCAAGCCGAGGTGGTTTGGCACGCGCGCAACGAGATGGCGCGCACGGTGGAGGACGTATTGGCGCGGCGGACGCGGGCGCTGTTGCTCAACGCCCGTGCTTCGATCGAAGCGGCACCTGTGGTTGCCCGGCTGCTGGCCGGTGAGCTCGGCCGCGACGAGGCTTGGCAGCGGTTGCAGGTCGAGGCCTATACGCGACTGGCGAGCGGCTACGTGTTTTGATGCAGGGCGCGGGTGCTCGCCCCGAGGCACGCTCGCGCCCTTTTTTGGGTTTAGGTGGAAAACTGGCGGGTGAGTGCGGCGAGGGAGGTGTCGGCCATCGACGTCAGTTGGAGCCAGGCGTGGGTAAATTCGCAGTGGCCGGTCGAGGGATTGGGGACGACGACAACGCGCAGGCCGGCGCGGTGGGCGGCAACGTGGCCAGGCACCGAGTCCTCAAACGCGAGCGCGGCACTCGGCTCGACGCTGAGTCCTTGGAGGGCGTGCAGATAAACGTCGGGCTCGGGTTTGCCGATGGTGACGTCGTCACGGCAGGCGATGAAATCGAAGTAGCCGCGCATGCCCCTGTGTTCGAGGTGACCTTCGACGTGGGCGTGCGTGGAGTTGGAGGCGAGGCCGATACGCAGACCGGCGGCGCGGGCTGCATTGAGCAGGTCGATCGTGCCCGGTAGAGGCGGTGCGGCGAGGGTGAGTTCGCGGGCGGTCTCGCGATAGCGTGTTTCCAGTGTGGCTCGGCTGATCTCGGGGCCGTAGGCCGACCAATAATCGTAGATGACGTCGGTATGTCCGACGATGTGGTGAAGCACAGCGCGGTCGCACGGCAGGCCGTCGACGGCGTGCATCTGCTCCCAGGCGTCGATGAGCACTGTTTCGGTGTCCACTAGAAGGCCGTCAAAATCAAAAATAAGGGCGCGGAGCATAGGTTAAAAAAAGACGGATTCTTTCTTGGCCGATGTCTCGACGCACGCGATGAAAAGATTCTTAGTCGCACGATGTTTGGCCTAACCCACCCCCGCGCAGCCCGACCGCTGTTATTTGCCACCGCCTCGTTTTTGCTCATGACCCAAGCCCTCGCCGCCACCAAGCCCGCTACGCGTAACCGCGCCGAAATCGACGCCGCCTATAAATGGGATTTTTCGCCTATCTACGCCGACTGGCCGGCGTGGGAGACCGGTATGAAAACCATGGAGGTTAAAATGGATGAGTTCGCCGCGCTTAAGGGCACGCTCAAGGACGGCCCCGCCGCCGTGCTCAAGGCCTACCGACTCTACGACGAAATCGGGATCATCCAGTATCGCGTTTATCGTTACCCGTCGCTCCAGCGCGACACCGACACGCGTAATCAAGATATCGCCGGTCGCTTGCAGCGAGTGCAGGCCCTCTTCGCCAAATTCGGCACCGCCACCGCCTGGTTCAACCCCGAGCTGCTCGCCGTGCCGGAGGCAATGATGCGCGGCTGGCTCGATGCCACGCCCGATTTATCGCCTTACCGGTTCACGATCCTCGACGCCTACCGCCAGCAGCAGCACGTGCTCGACGAGAAGGGGGAAAAGCTCCTCTCCTTCGCCACCCGCTTCTGCGAGACGCCCCAGTCGGTTTACTCCGAGCTGAGCACCTCTGACATTAAATTCCCCTCAGTCACGCTCTCCGACGGCCGTGCGGTGACACTTTCGCCCGGCGCTTATCAGTCGATTTTGGCGACCAACTACAATCAGGCTGATCGCGCCAAGGCTTTTGCGGCGTACCTGAAAACCTACGAGGCCACCAAGAATACCTACGCGGCGATTTATCGGGGCACCTTGGAGCGCGGCTGGTTTATGTCCCAAGCGCGCGCCTACCCCACGACGCTGGCGCGCGCCCTCGATGGCAACGCGATCCCGCAGGAGGTTTACACCACGTTGGTGGAAACCGTTCGCGCAGGCACCGCACCTTTGCAGCGTTATTTGAAACTCCGCCAAAAGCTCCTTGGGCTCGACAGCTATCACCTGTACGACGGGCAGATTCCTCTGGTTAAAGACGAGACGGTTTGGCCCTACGCTCCGGCGCGTGATCTGGTGCTGAAATCCATCGAGCCCCTCGGTACCGAATATCAGCAAAAGTACGCCGACCTGCTGGCGCGTAACCGCCTTGATGTGTACGAGAACGACGGCAAGCGCTCCGGTGCGTACAGTGCGGGCGTGTACGGTGTTGGACCCTACGTGTTGATGAACTACAACGACACGCTCGATGCGGTTTTTACCTTCGCCCACGAGATGGGGCATGCGATGCACACGCGCCTGTCCGAGGAGAATCAGCCCTTCGTCACCTCTGATTATACGATCTTCGTGGCGGAGGTTGCCTCGACCATCAACGAGCGCCTGTTGCTGGAAAAACTCCTGGCCGAAAGTGCCAACTCCAAGGAGCGGTTCCTCCTGCTGCAGCATGCCATCGATGCGATTGTGGGAACCTTCTATACTCAGGTGATGTTTGCGGATTTCGAGCTGCGCGCGCACACGCTCGCTGAGAAGGGGCAACCGCTGACCGCCGACGTGTTCAGCGCGCTCTACGGCGACCTGCTCAAGGCTTACTACGGTGATGCCGTCACACTTGATGAGCTCTACCGCTACACCTGGACGCGCATCCCGCATTTCTATAACTCGCCTTACTACGTTTACCAATACGCCACCTGCTTCGCCTCCTCGGCGCAGATCTACAAGGCGATGAACACGGGCACGGCCGACGAACGCGCCGGCGCGACCGCACGTTATCTCACGCTGCTCAAGAGCGGCGGCAACGACCACCCGATGGAACAGCTGCGCAAAGCCGGCGTCGACCTGTCTAAGCGCGAGACAGTTCAGGCGGTCATTGACCAGATGGACGAGTTGGTCACCCGGCTCGAAACCGAAGCCGCCAAGCTCACGCCTTGACTCGGGCGAAGACGTAAAGACGTGATTTGAATCCCGCCTTTACGGCCTACGCATGATCTGTTTCGGTGACCGTTTAATTTCAAAACCATGTCCATGACCCCGCATTCAGATTCCACTCCATCTTCAGGTGACGACCGCAATCTGGTCTCGATCGACGCGGCTTATATTGCCCCGACGTTCGAGGATCGGTTGCGCCTGTTTTGGGAGCAAAACTCGCGCACGGTACTGGCTGCTTGCGCTATCGTGCTGGTGGGGATTTTGGCCAAGGGCGGTTACGAGATCGTCTCCGCGCAACGCGAGAAAGCGATCGCGGCTGAGTACGCCAGCGCTACCAGCGATGCACAACTCAAGGCGTTTACCGCTTCGCATGCGGATCACGCGCTGGGTGGTTTGGCCGAGGTGCGACTGGCTGATCAGGCTTATGCTGCCGGTAATTACACTGATGCGCGTGCGTTTTATGGTAAGGCGGCGGGTATCCTGAAAGACACCACGTTTGGCCAGCGCGCTCGCCTCGGTGGAGCTATTTCTGCCGTGCAGGCGGGTTCGGCATCTGAGGGTGAGGCCGCGCTGAAGTTGATTACGGCCGATTTGGTTGTGGCCAAAATGGTTCGTGCTGAGGCTGCCTACCACCTGGCCACGCTGGCCGCTGTGAGTGGCAACAGCGCCGAGGCGATCCGCTACATCGAGCAAGTCGCCAGCATTGATCTGGAGGGTCAGTGGGCCGAGCGCGCCTCCCTGTTACGTGCGTCATTGCCTCAGGCCATCGTTGCGCAACCCGCTGCTGACGCCAAGTCGGATGCCGTTCCCTCGATTAGCTTTAAGTGACCGCTGGGTTTACGCACAAAAAAGGCCTGCCGATTCGGCAGGCCTTTGTAAACCGCCATCAGGTTTGACGAGTTTGGACAAAGGTTTGATGAATCAGGCCGTTTCATTCGCCTGATTCCGGTTCATCTACCCACGCACTGCGCTAGTCTTGCAGGGGTGATGCAAGGCCACTGCGGTCACGCGATCAGTTCGGGAAGAACCGCCACCGCGCCCAGAAATAGAGGCGTACGATCAGCCTGGGCACGCGAAGGTTAACAACGTCGCCCGTGAAAGATTCCGAGTTGAGGCAGAGCACTAGGGTTTTGCGGCCGTCAGGGTTTTTAACATGGCAACCGCTCACGGGTTCGCCGAGGCCCGCCTTTTCGTAGATAGTGCAGTCGCCCGCCTTAATGTAGCGCAGGCCGTGGCAATCGACGAACATGATCGAATGAGCACCGCCCTTGATGGTGCAGTCGCGCACGGCGTTGCAGCGGGCAAACACGCAGCCGATAAACGTAGCGTGCCTTGCGCCGAGGATGTCCACGCAATCCTCAACTCCACCCGACAACGTGCAGCTCTGAATAAGGGCGCTGGCCACGTTGCTTGAGAGCTTAAGCGCCTCGCTGCCCTTGCCGCCTATGAACGTGCAACGGGTTATCGCCTCGCCGTCCGAAACGCCATAAGCAGCGGTGTCAGCGATGCCCTTGGCGGGTGCGGAAAAGGTTCTGTTCTCCGTTGTGATCACTCGACTAAAGGGCGCGTTGGAGCGGTTGGCAGAAGCGCGATTAACTGCGCCACGGTCGGTAGCACTTCGGGCAGCGGGGCCGCGCTGGTGGAGTCGAGGTAGGCCCAGACTTGGGAGCGCCAGTTGCGCAGGGCGAGGGCCTCGGCAGCGAAACGCGGGTACGGATCGCCATCGTAGGTGCAGGCGCTCTTAAGGTCGTCGTAGCCCCATGCCTGAGCGTGGGCATCGAGGTGCATCTGCGTGGCGGCGATGTAGTCAGCGACCGTCAGTGCGGGCGGGACGTAGGGCTCGGGCGTATTGCCTGCCTCACACCATGCGACAAACTCGGAGTCTGTGCTGATGCAATGCCCGACAAGAATCCCGTTAATATATTTATCAAATGTTCCGCAGGCGTTTTGTTTGTATGTTTTCATAATTCACATCCGTTAAAATAAACAGTTGCAACACCCTGAAGCATTGAGGAATTGCCAATGGTTAGGCCTGTCGCTCCTGTCACAGATAGGTTGCAACCACTGGTGCTAGCAGCCATAAATGCAGGGGTGCCACCAGCGTTAGCAAGGTTGGCTTGTGAAGCAACAATACCAGTAAGAGATGAGCTACCTGTTGGTGCCACACGCGCAGGGACATGGAAAGGCACCCAAGCTCTGATTGCTGTTGAGGCATACGCCTGCCCTTGGTAGTTGTAATCAGCAAAACTAACTACGGGAAGATAACGCAGGCACAGGTTTTCTTCCACCCCGTATGGACGGTGCTCAAATTGCGGGGATGTAATGGTGCCAAGCTCCAACTGTACGCCGGTAATGGCGAAAATGTTTGCGGTGTTATCTAGGCAATTAACCTGATTTGAGGTGCCGTGAAAATTACCAGTCTGCCAAGCCCCAGCGGTAGTCTGGTACGTTGAACCAGCGATGAGGGCAAAGCCGACTTCTAATCCTCGCCCGTTAGTCCAATTCCAAGTTCCGGCCGTGGGCAAACCACCCGCCACCGTTACAGTCTTCAACTCCCAAGTGTTTGAATCGATAACGGTGTATTCCGCAATGTAGCTACGGTCAGCGATACTGTTTCGTAAAAACAAGCAATGGGTTCCGGTCTTTGTTGAGCGAACCCAGAAAGAGATGGTGAACGCTTTCCCGATGAGGTCTCGGACATTATAGCCTTCAATGGGCTGCGTCACAAAGCTGTACTGCCCTGCGGCAATTGAAGCATCAAGCGTGGTTACCGCAACCCGAAGGCTATTCTGAAACTCTTTGCTGGAAGGAACATCTGAGTTTTGGGTGATAGTCACTACGCCCTCGGTCAAACCAGCGTAAGACCATCTATCGAGGGTGAAGCCGTTTGCCGCCGCAAAGGTTGTTCCACGAATTGACCGATCCATCTTACCGTTGATTATGCGGTTTTTCATTCCGCGAATGTCGGCAAGGGCCGCGCCGTTGGTGCGCAGCTCATTGAGGAACGTGTTAAAGGCAGTTTTGAAAGCTGCCTGATTAAGTGCGCTGGTAAAATCTACATTGGGTGCAATTGTGAGCATGATATGGTTTGGTTAAAAGTGAGTGGCTCAGTAGCCTTGAATGGTGGCGTCGATGAGGGCGGCTACGCCCGTTCCTGATGTGTTAAAGGCGCGGACGAGCGGGCCTGCCTTAAGCTTGTCGAGAATCTGAATTGAGGCCGCGCCGTTGCCGTCCTGCTGAATCGTCAGGGAAATGTTTTTGATGACTTTGTAAGTCTTGGTCAGGGCCAAGCGCGTGCCGCCGCTCGCCAGCACAGCGTTGTTGATCGACTCGATAACGTCAGGGGCATCGACCACGACCGCGAATGCCGTCACCGTGCCTTGCGTCTGCGCTTCGCCCGTCGAGATGCGGAAATCGTAAATGGTGTTACCGGAAACCGTGACTTGGCCCGGCGATGCCTGCCAGTCGGGCACGTCCCAAAATGCGGACGCATCGTCGGTCCACATTGCTGCGTTCGCATCTACCGCCCACATGGATGCAGGGGAGTTTTCTCGGTATTCGATTTTCCACGGGTCGCCCGCAACCGTTGAGGTCAGGGTCATCGTCGAACCGGCCAAAGCCTGCGTGATCGTCACGCTGTCGATGTAGGTTGCGGCGGCATAGGTAAGCGCGGGCCACATTACGGCGGCACCATCGCCAGCCCACATCGGGGCCGTTTCGTCAGCGGCCCACATGGTCGTGATCGAGTTTGCGGCGAGGTTGTTCGAGCCGTCGATTGCGAACCCCGAGCGCGTGCCGGGCCAAAGAGCGGAGCGGCGGTCGAAGGTTTCCACCACGTTAGCGACAAGCGGGTCGCCAAGGTTGGTGACAATCACGGCAGCGTTGAGGCTTTCCGCCCCGGTGACATCCACCGCTTTGACGAGGAAGGTCGTCGATCCCTTGGGGATAATCGTCGGCTCGAACGGGTTGGTCGTGATGATGCCGGTATGCAGGTCGGTGGCATCGCTCCACTCTTGGCGTGTGCCGGGCTGGTAGCGCAGCCGGTAGCCCACCACCGACTTGTCATCGACAGCAGCCCATGAGAACCGGCCGCCTTCGACGGTGAAAGTGGTCACGTCGGCAGGCGCACCGGGGCGAAGTTTCCAAGCTAGATCAGGGCACAGCGTAGCGTCGTCGAGAGCGGCCTCAACGCCAGCGAATCCGATAGCTTGGAGGCGTAGCGTGACCGTCGCACCGGCAGCCGCGAGTGCGGGCAGGCGGCTGTGGCGGTAGGTGATGAGGTCCTCGTAACGGATCAGCCAGCATTCGTCGGCAGCGGCGAAGGATGCCGCCACCGTGCCGCCTTGGGCGCGGCGCACTTTGGCGTACCATTGGCCCGAGACGAGTCGCAGGGCGCGAACGGAGAGGATTTCGACGGTATTCGGGTTGTCGGCGCGGATGATCCAGAGCAAAAGCGTGTCGTCTTGCACCTCGTCCTCGGTGAGTGCGGTCGTGACGCGTTCGAGGTCGCCTGCGGTCGTTTCGGCATCAATGGCGATGCGCAGGGTTTCGCTGTTGTCGTCCGGTGTGCCGAGGTTTGCGGCGTAGGCTTGAGTCAGCGTGCCGCGCACGGCGAAGGTGCCCTGCGTGCCGAGCTCTTGCAGCTGGGTCGCATCGTCGCTGCGGTAAAACAGATTGAAGCCCAGCGTTGCGGCCACGCGGCGGGCGACGAGCGGGACAAGCAGGTAGCTTTCGCCAAAAAGATTGGCGGGCGGCATCGCGAAATAAAAACGCGGCAGGCGTTCCACGCCGTTGCCCGAGGTGATGATGCTCACGCCTGCCACCACGGGCACCGGCGTTGCCGTGATCCCTCGCTCGGCTTCGATTCTGAGGGTGACGCGCTCGCTGGGCGGGGCGGCTTCGGTGCGTTCGGTGACACGGCAAATCAAGTCCACGCCGAGTAGGTCGTGGGTGAATTTTAAAATGGTGCCGGTGGGGTAGGCCACGCCTTTAGGCGCGCGCACGACGAGCGTGGCGCTGAAACCCGGCTCGGCGGCGAGCTTGAGGTATTCGCTGGCGAGGGCGGCGATTTGGGCGCGGCGCGTGATGTGCGGGCGCTCAAAATTGGACTGGCGGGGCTCGCCGGTGATTTGGCGGTTATAGCCTGACGTGATCGTAAACGCGGAGTCTTTGTAGGCGTTCTCGGCATCCTGAAATTTGACTGCCAACTCGTTGAGGGTTTCGGCCCAGCCCTTGGAGGTGATCGATGGCTCTTCGAGGAGGTCGTCGGCGGTGAGGGTATTCGATGAGTTAAAGGTCGGCGCAGCCTCGCCGTGGAGGAAGCGGCCCGCCACGATCTTGGCGGCAGTATCGGCGCGGAACCAGCCGTCGAAATACCCGCGCAAATCATCTACCAAGGAACGCGCCGAGGCGGGGCGATCAAACACGGGGCTGATGTAGGTCGTCGACGCACGGGCAAGGAGCGCATCGGCGGTCGCCTGCCATGAGTCTAGGTCGAAGTCGGTGTCCGGCAGCCCGAGGCCGAACACGGGATGGGTCAGCAGTTCAGCGAGCACCGCCAAGGGGTTGGCTTGGCCATCGGCATCAAGCAGCGCGGCGGTGCCGGTCACGATGGACTGAACCGGCGTGCGGCGGACGATGCACGCGACCGAGGGACAAGAAACCTTTTCGCGGCCGAAGAGGAATTTCTTGAGGCTGAGAACCGCTTGGCGGCGGTAGGCCGGATGACCGCCCGTTGCCAAGTTGGCCTCGCCCGAGGCGTCGAGGGTTTGCGTTGCCGTTCCCCAATAAAGCCATGCCTCGCCGTAGCCGGTGACGGTGAGTTGCACGGGGTTCGGCTGGCCCGAGCGGTCAAGGCCGGTGCCGGAATCGGGCCAGACCTTTTTGCCGTCGACCAAAATGGCGACAAGGCGATCGATGGGGCCGGAACAAATCACCCCGGCGACATCGCCGAAGTAATCGTTCATGCCACCGCCTGCACCGCCGCCGCCTTTTGATGATGAGCCGCCCATAGTTTTAACGACTACTTTTTGCCGGGCCGTTGAGTTGGCGCGGGTTTGGTGAATTGGTTCGTGGCTGGCGTGATCCAGCGCAGCGCGACTTTGTTCGTGCCCATGACGAGCGGGATGGCGACGGCCTGTTGATTGGTCGCGACCTCGTTTTGCTGCACGTTGCCCGTGTCAGGCGTCGGGTTGGGTTTTTTAGATCCGCCAAAGCTCATGCGATGGGCCTCCAAGTGGCGGCGTGGCGGCTCGCCCAAGTGGCGTCGAGGCGCGGGGTGATGACCACGCCCATGTGGTTAATCGCGTGCACGATTTGGTCACCGGGCAGAAGGATCGCGAGGTGGTGAATCGTGCTGCCAAGGGTGAAGCCGAGCAGGTCGCCGGGTTCGAGCTGGGAACTTGGAGCTAGGAGCTGGAAGAGGGGGCTGGCATCGAGCCACGGCACCATGATCGAGGGCGCACCGCTGCGGGCGTGGCCGGGAGGGCCGTGGGGGACTTCGCCCAGATCGAGGCCAGCCGACTTGTAGAGTTCGGCAACGAGCAGGTGGCAGCACACGCCGCCACGCGGGCCGCGCTCGCAGGAGTTGGGCGCAAAAGGCGTGCCGCGCCACAGGAAGGCATTGGTGGTGAGTGCGTCGATGTTGAGGGTTTCGGGGCGCATGTCTGTTTAATGGGTCGTCAATTGTCCGGCGCTTACTTTTTGCCGCCACTTCCGGCGTCGCTGGAGAGTTTAAACAAGCTGGGGTTGCCGGTGGGCACGAAGGGGTGGCCGCCAAAATTGGCGTAATTATTAAACGTGCCCGCGCAGGTTTCTCGGCGGCCGTCGCAGCCGGGATAGATTAGGATGGCGGTGCCGTTGCTCGGGAACGGCGAAGGGTCGCCGGAAAGCGTGAGCACGCAGGAGCCGCCCACGACAGCGGTCGATGCGAGGATGGCGCGGAGATTACCCATGCCCGGATTTATATCGGCCCACCCACCTGCGAAAATATCGGCAGCGGTGAGCACGGCTCCGCCCGAGCGGGCGAGAGAGCCAATGGTGAAGGTGTACGGAAAACCTGCCGTGCCCACAGCGGTCAAAATTGCAGTGTGCACAAAAGTGGACTTACTCAGGCCGCAACCCATAGAAAATAGGCCGTGATTGCAGCCGGGCTGTAGGTAAAAACGCGGGGCTTTGCGGTCGAAGGCCGAACCGAGGGCGGTCGCCTTGGCGGAAATACGTTTGCCTTTAATCGAGGCTGAAACGACTTCGCCCGACCAAGCGGCCGTGAGATTGTACGCGATGCCGCCTATCAAAATAGCGCGATAGACCCTAAGAGTCAGCGGCACGTCCATTCGCAGAAGCGCGACATCGAGCAGCGGGGCGACATCAAGGCCGTCGCAGTCGATTGAAAGCTCGTCACGATCGAGGGCGAGGCCGGTCTTGATGTCGCCGTGGGTGATCCGCGTAAACGCAATCGTAGCGCCGCCTAAGACCGGATCAGCGTCATCGACATACAAATCGCGCTCATACGACGTGAAGAAATAGGGGATTGTCCCACCGGCTTCGTAGTTACGCTCGAACAGATAAATCCATGCGCGGGGCGTGAGGTTGCCGAGGGTCGTGCCGAGGGTTTCACCGGCGGGCAGTGCCAGCTCGGGGGGCAGCTCGCGCACGCGGAAGGAGGCCGTGGCGAGGCGGTCGGTGATCCATTCCAGCTCAAGTTTCGGGCTGTCGAAACGGGCCAGCAGCAGCGGCACGAGTGAGGTCGTGGCGGCAGGGCTCGCAGCGTTGCCCGAGGAAAGGAAGGAAATCGTGGGGCTGGCAATGGTCGTGAGCGGACCAACCCAGCCGGTGAGCTGGCCTTTTTGGACGAGGCCCAAGCGGTCACCAATCACGAGGCCAGTCGTGTCGGTGACGGTCGCGGTCGTGGCAGAGGCCGCAAGGTTGGAGGCGAGGACGGCGGCGGACTGCTGGCCCGAGGCCCAAAAAGACGCGCCCGCACCGTGGGCAGCGAAGAAGGCCAGCAGCTTGGAGGCACTCCAACCGTCGGCAGTGGAGGCCCACGCTGTTTGTTCGACCGTGCGGGCAACGGCCGCAGCGCGGGCGACGTCGGAGGTCTGGCGGCCGAAGCCGATTTCGTCGCGGGCGATGCGCAGGGTGTAGCCGGTGCGCGGGCCGTCCCAATGGGTTAAAAATGGAAACAGGCGGGGGGCGGTGCCGTAGCCACTCGGCAACGGGCCTGCGGGCGCGGTGTAGGCTGCGGGCGTGATCGCCCAGATCGCAGGTGAATTTTCGACGAGGGCCACGTCGAAGGAGCAAAAGCCGTCGGTGATCCAGCGTAGGTCGCGGCTTTCCAAATAGCCGACGACGAGCGGGACAAGGGTGTCGTTGGCCGAGGGCGTGGGGCTGGAGGGCTCGGTGTCGCCCGTTTGGTAAATGCGCGGCGTTCCACCGGCAGCCGGGAACACGGCCTTGAGTCCGCCGGTGATGTCAGCCGAAGCACGGGCGGACCATGCGCAAGCGGCAGGCCAGAGCGGGGCGCATACCGGCTCATTTTGGTGCGCTCGGAGTCCGGCTGCCAGTTGGCGAGCATCGGTGCCGCTCACCTTGATCTGATAACGCAGGCGCAGGCGGAGGGTTTCACCGTGAGCGCGGCGGGCTTCGCGGTCGGTCAGGCCCGACTCCTGAGCGGTGAGGAGCGAGGCCGTCGCCTTGATCGGCGTGCCCCAGTCGGGCAGGTCGTCGAGCAGGTAGAGGCTCTGGGAATTGTAGGTGAGCGGGATCATGCGGAGCTATGAGCTGGGAGCTTCGAAGTTAGCCGTTGCCGGTGATCGTGTGGATATTGCGGGACACGATATCGAGGATGTGGGCTTGGCCTTCTTGGCTGGCGGCCCACTGCTGCGGGGTCATGTAGCCCATGAGGCCGATGTTGATCTGCGTGTTGCCGCCTGCCTGCACGGGCGATGTAGCCCCACTGCTGACTGTGTTTGTCGCCAACTGGCCGGGGTTAAAGTTACCCGCATTCATTTGCTTTAGCAGCGGCTCGTATTTGGCCGTGGCCTGAGCTGTCATCATGAATTCGCCGTTTGATGCCCTAATAAACACATCATCGCTGGTACCGGTGCCGGGCCCTGAGATTCGACCGCCTTCGGCAAAACCGGCGACACTGCTAATGATCGCGGCTTTAGAGGCGGCCGCGCCGGTGACTGCTGCGCCGCCCATGGTTGCGATACTCGCTGCGGTTGCCGCTGGAGCCCACATTGCCAAGGTTGCCGAGGTGACGGGCAGGAGCGCTGCAAGCTGAGCGGCGCGGATGGCATTACCAAATACCGCCATGACGATTTGCTGGGTGATCCACTGGGCGGCCATCCTCACAAATGCCCCAATGATTGAATCAACGATGGACTGGCCGATGTTAGCCAGCGCCTGCCCCCAAGTCATTGTTTGATTGATCAGTCCTTGCAGGCTTGAGCCGATGCCGTTCTCCAAGCCCTGGGCAACGGACAAGACGGCAACCGACGCCCGACCGGCGGCATCAGGGATGCTGTTAAGGTATTCCACGGCTCCTTGGGTCGCGCCGGTGCCTATAGACTTAGCCTGCGCGTTGATGCTTGATATGTTGTTCTCGCCAGCCTTGGCATTGAGTCCAGAGACCTCGGAGTCAATTTGACCACGGCGAACATCGGTCGCTGATTCCCGCTCTTTATTGAGCAGGTCGATCCGCTCTTTGATGAAGCGGTTTTGTTCCGCATACAGAGCGATCTCACCTTTGCGCTTGGTCTCATTAAGAGCGAGCGGATCATTTTTAAGATTAGAAATCGCGGCATCCCCAGTGGCGATCCTGCGAGCGGCCGCGAGTTGCTCTTCTTTTAGCTTTAGCTCTTTGGCGTCTGCTATGGCTTTAGCAGCCTTCTCGGCGAGTGCCTTGTCGGCTTCAGCTTGGGCGTTTTTCGTGGCAACAATGTCGGCGTCGATCGCGGCAAGCTGGGTGGTGAGAGCCAGCCGGTCCTTGGCCGCCTGCACCGATTGATCTTCGGCGGCCGGCATCTGCATGATCACGCGGTGGCGGGCGTCTTCAGCCAGGGCAAGCTGGGTGGCGAGGTCGAGTTGCTTGGTTTGCGCAGCGTCAATGGCGGCATCGAGCTTTGCCTGTTCGGCGAGGATCGGGGCCTTGGCCTCGGCGAGTGCCTTGGCGGCTTCGGCAGCATCCAGCGTCGCCTTTTTAGTGGCGGCGAGCGTGGCGAGTTCAGCGCGGGCGGCGAGGATCGGAGCGTTGGAAAGCTGGTTGGCCTGCGACTCGGCGCGAAGTTTGCCCCGATTTTCCTCTAGCAGTTCGGGGGCTACCCGACGGGAGGACTGAGTGGCGCGAAGGATCTCGGCTTCGGTCTTAACCGGCTTGAGTGGTTGGGCGGCGAGGGCTTCGAGGGCAGATCGTGCCGCAGGTGCTGGGGGCTGATTTACTTTGGCGTAGGCCCCGGCACGGCCACGGGGCCCGGTGATGGGGTCGCCCGGAAGAACAATGCCCACCAGACCGGCCTTAAAAATGGTCCAGCGTTGGTCCAGCTCTTCGAGCTTCTGGTTGGCAGCAGCCAGCTTTTTAACCATCGCATCGTCGAGGACACGCCCCGCCTCCGTCATCGCGGAGGTGGTTTTTTCCAGCCCAGCCGCGCCTAGTTCTTTGAGTGCGGCGAGGAGCTTGCCTGTACCCCGCCCAAGGATGGCTGTGGCGGCGGCCGCAGCTTCGGCACTGCCTGCATGCGCCGCCAAGGCGGCACCAACGCGGGCCAGTGCTTCGTCGGGAGCGAGCCCACGAAGCGTTTCAACCGACAGACCCAGCGATGAAAACGCCGTGATGAGCGGCTGACTCCCGGAGGCCGCCCCTGCCAGTGCCAGGCTGAGGCGTTGCATTGTCTGCGCGACTTGCGGGGCCTTGATACCGGCGTCGCCGAAATGGGCGTTGAGAGCCTGTAAATTGGAGGCAGACACACCGAGCTGCTCGGAGACATCCTGGAGGTTATCGGCGAACTGGAGCGAGGCGTGAAACTGGTTGGCGGCATAAGCGGCAGCTGTGAGCCCCACGCCCACGGCGGCAGCGGAGCCGTTGAGCATGTTCATCGCCGTTCCCACGACAGGGATGGACTTAAACACATCGCCCACAGCCTCGCTGACCTTACCCATGCCGCCAATGCTGGCGAGCTGACTACGCACCAGCCCGAGGTTCTTTTCGACCTTCTGCAAGGCTTCGGCACCCCCTGTGCCAAGGGTGCGCAGTTGCACGATATTCTTGGCAAACTGAGACTCCATGGCACGCAGTTGCTCCAGCTGCGTGGCGACGCCGATCTTGATTTGGAGGTCTACTTGGCTCATGGTGTGGGAATGAAGGCGCTGCTAATCCTGTTTTTTTTCGGGGGGATTATAGCGTCGTTGATGGTGCGTGATGTGCTGCCGGTGATGCTGGCCTGCGGCCTGTGCCTGGCGGTGCTTTGGGTGGGAGATAAGGCGACCGCCAAACAGCGGCGTGCGGAGTGTGAGCGGGTGCGGGCTTCGCAGGGACTTGGACCTAGCGGGTTGAACTAGAGGCTTCAGCGCTGAACTGTTCGGCTAGCTTCGTGGCCCCATCGCCGCCGTTGAAACCGTGGTTCACGCAGAGCAGCAGCTGCAGGTTTTGTTCAGCCCGGAGGCGATGATGTTCGGCAAGGATCGCCATCAGATGATCGGGGCAGAGGTCGAGGACTCGCTCGCGGCATCCACCTTCGACTCCGAGGGCGCAGGCACGGGCAACAAGGCGGGCAAGTTCATCCCAGCCGAGACCGCGATCACGCTCAGGATCTGAACCTCTTGAATGAAGGGCATGAGCAGGGCGGCGAGCCGGGGATCGCCCTTCGCGATCTCGGTCGCCGCTGGAAAATTTAGCTCGATGATCTTCTTGTGCAGTTCGCCAAACGCGGCCGGTGTGAGCGTATCGACCCAGTCGGCGCTCTTACCCGTGGCCAAAACAACCAGCCCGACGCCATCGGTGGCAGCGAGTTTTTGGGCGAACAGATAGAGGTTGCGAATCGAGAGGCGCCCGAGGGCGAGCTGTTCGTGGGTGCCGTCGGTCTTCGCGACGGTGAAGGGCGTGTGGTTGAGCAGGGACATGGTGGATGGGTTGCGCCCCACGGTTTATTCGCGGGGCGCAGTTGGGTTGAGTTCCTCGGCTTAGCTGCGGACGAAGAGGCTGCCCGAGACGTCGAGGATCGTGACCATGAGGCTCACTTCAGCGGCGCTCTTGCCGTCCTGCGCATTCAGGCCGTTGCCGTCGAGGATGACCTCGCAGTTGAAGTCGACATAATCGAGGAACACTTTGTTGGTGCTGTCGCGGTCGAAGAAGGCCAAGCGGCCGTAACCACGGCGGATGGCCGTCTGCATCGGGTTGAGCTGAGTCATCGCCAAGTTCGACGGATCGGCGGTGATGGCCGAGGCGGTGATCGTGGGCGTGCGGCTCACCGCTTGCGACGTGAGGAAACGCACGCGGCCAAGGTCGCGGTCCACCACGAAGTCGGTGTTTTCCGTGAGGGTCGTGATGGTCAACGCGGTGACGTTACGCACCGAGACGCCGCCTGCAGTGCGCAGCTGGTACCAGCGACCGATCACGGCGGGGGCGACGCTGAAGTCGAGCGGCTGACCGGCGGTGGCGGTCAGGGCGGCTTGTAAGAAGTCGCCGACGATGTTGGCGTTAAAAGCGTAGGCCAGCTTGTAGGGGTCGGCCTCGTTGCTCTTCAACTTAAACGACAGCTTGGTGAGGGTGGGCTCGTTGGAGATCTGGCGACGGATGCCGCGTACGGAGACGATGCGACCCTCGGTTTCGACGGTGGAGTCGACATCGACGACGGTCATGTTACCGAAATCGCGGAACGGGAAGGAAACACCGCCAGCGAGGGCAGCGGAGGTGGCATTTTCCGCGAAGGCGAACTCGGCGGTGGTGCCGATTACCATGCTGCGGATGTTTTGGAGGTTGGAATTAACGGCCATTGGAGGAGGTGTGCTTTAGGTTTGGTTTTTGCTAATCAGACGGAAAAGGGGAGGACGGTGCGCACGAGCAGGTGATGCACGACGACGCCGTCGGGCGCGTCGGTGGCGAGCTCGTGCCCGGTCACACGGATGAGGGGCGTGGAGCGCTGGCCGAAGGCGACGGGCTGGTTGTGGAGGGCGGCGATGGCGGTGGAGACGGCGTCGAGGGTATTGCGGTCGGTCTTGAGCAGCGGGGCGTGGATAACGGCAACGGTGAGCTCTTCCTGGAAGACGAGGGGCATGGGCTGGCTCCAGCCGGCTTGATCGAGGTTTTGAGCGGTGCCGCGTGCGGTGGTGACTACGATGCCGAAGCCGATGTTGAGCAGGGTGGTTTCGATCTGCTGCGGCAGGTCGCCGAGCTTTTCGGTGAGGATCGTGTCGGTCGGGAAAGCGACGGCAAGCAGCGCGGCGAGGCGGGACTGGAGATCGATGAAGGCGTTGGGCATTTTTAAAAAATCAGCGCTGGCGCTGGACGAAGGAGCGTGCGGCGGTGAGGACGGCTTGGCTGGTGAGTGCGGGCGGTGGCAGGGCCGAAGGATCGGCCTTCACCGTGACCGAGCGCACGAGCTTGTAGAAATTGACGAGCTTCCCGCCTTCTTCGCGGCCAAGCAGGAGCGTGCCGCGTTTGGAGCGGTACGGGAACAGCCCCTCGATTAATCCCGACGACGGGCGCACGCCGTAGGCTTCGGCACGCAGGGGAATGGCGAGGAACTTTTTCTCCTTGGGCCGGATGGTGCCGCCGTAGACTTGGGTGCGGATGCGCGGATCGGCGATCGTGACGGTCGCCGAGTCATCGGTGGCAAAGGCGAAGGCGGTGGCCTTGCGGATCTGCGCCCAGAAGTGCTGGCGCTTCCAGCCCCTGCGGTTGGGTTTTTCGGCATCCGCGATCTTGAACCATTCGCGGTATTCCTTTTCCACGGTGCGACCGAGGACGGACATGAGCGGGCGGCGTTGGCCGGGGCCGAGCGTGGTGGTGAGGCCACGCAGGAGCTGCGAGGCCTCGTCGGTGACGACTTTGACTTCGACGCTCATGGGCGGGCCTCCTGCTTTGCGGTTGCAATGGGCGTGCAGGCGGGTTGCTTGGCAGGTGCGCAGTCTGAGACGTGCAGGACGTAAAGCCTGGGGTGAAACGACATCGGGCACTGGCTGGCATGGGAGGCTCTCTTCACGGGGTGCCTCCTTCTTTTTTTACGTAGAGCGTGTGCAGGCGCATGTTGCCGGTGATGGGGGCGGGCTTCCAGGTGACCATGGCGAGTCTCCCGGCCAATTTTTTTTCAAAGATGAGGTCACCGGGTTGGTTGCCCGTGCGCACGACATCGGGCTCGCGCCACACGTGGGGGATGAGCTGGTAGTCTATGAGTGTGAGGGGGCGTTGGTCGCCTTGCGCTTCGCCCGCGCCATGCCGCGCCTGAGCATGGCGCAGGTGGTCGGCGTCGAGGTTGAGGACGGCTTCAGGGCGCAGTTCTACGCCGGCGGCGGCTGCTTGGGCGCGGGCTGCAGCGGTTGTCGTGCCGAGGTCGATGGACCACTTGACCCCAGGATCTGCGAGGGCGGCTTCGTAGAGCTTTACGATACGCTGGCCTTGCCAGACGACTTTACCGTCGCGCCCCACATCGACTTGGTCGCCGAAGAGCTGCTTAAAGCCTTCCATGACGGCAGGGGTGGCCTTGGGGATCGAGGCTTCTAGGGCGTGGTTGAAATCGAGATCCGGCGGGCGCACCAAGTCATCGGGGCCGAGCAGGCCCATGGCTTCGGCCTCGTCGCGGGCGATGTCTTCCAAGCCCATGCCACTGCCAAAGTCGAAGGGCGGCCACGGGCGGCCAAAGCGGCTGATCTTGGTCCATAACGGATCATCCTTGAGCGCAACCATACGACCGCCGAAAAACTCGCCTCCAGCCTCAGCCCAGCGCTCGGCCCAATCGCGCGGATCTTCACGGTCTTCGATGCGCACGAGTTCCTGCGCGGGGAAAGCGTCCAGGATGGCGGGGGCATTGCCGGCATCCCAGCGTGCGTATTCTAAGGCATCTTCGGTCTGGAAGTCGTAGATGGTTTCTAGGCGGCGGCGGCTCACGAGGTCGGTCAATTCACCGCTGTCGCCCTCGGGCGCACCAAGGGCCTGGCGGATCGTGGCGACGAATTTAGACCGGTCCATCGTGGTGGTGCCGGATTGGTCGAGGGCTTGGCGAATGCCGTCCTGAAGGAGCGCGATCGTACGGGCCTGTTCCACTCCAGCGCTGAAGAATGCGCGGTCACGGTGTCCGAGCTGCAGCTGAGCCCACTCAGCCGAGCGCAGCGGCGAGGCGACCGGAGTCTTGGACTCCAGACGACGCACGGCGGCGGGCAGCGGTTGAGTGGTGAGGGTGGGCATGATCAGAGGCCAGCTTGCTGGCTGCGGGTGGTGGTGCGTTCGCGGCCCGACCAGCTTGGGGAGGGCGTGCTGGTGGCCTCGGTGGTGGGTACGGCCGGGGTGACGACGAAGAACTTGCCAGAGGCAACGTCGCGCAGGAGCGCGAGGGCGTTGGCGTTGGCCGAGCGGCGATCCTCAGTGAGGAGCGACGACACGGGCAGGCGCGTGGCCAATTCGAAGCGGATGCGGGTGATGGCCGGGCCGAGAAGCTCGTCGGGGATCGTCTCACCGCTGCCCAGGGTATTGCCCGCACAGCCGCGCACGTAGCCGCGCACCTCGCGCACGATTTGCGAGGTGATCTCGGGCAGCGGGTTGATCTGCCCCGAGCCGAGGGCTGCGGTTTTAAGCGCAGTTAGCTCCGGGCCAGAGAGCTTGGTGAGGACGTTGGCCTCGGTGAGTGTGATCCAGGACATGGGTTTTCGAAGGGTCGTGAGTTCTAGGGAGCCGCCCCGCTGGTGCGGGGAGGCTCGAAGAAACCACCACGCGGGGCTTTAGGTTGGCGTGAGGCGGCGGGCGCTGATCGTGCTGGTCACGCGGATGTCGCGGGCCCAGTCGAGGGCGAGGATGTCCGAGCGGTTGCTCTCGGAGCGGTACTTGCGCACCGAGTCGATGCCTGCGCCGGGCGTGACGAAGGTTTTGGCAAACGATGCGTCGAACTGGTCGGGGTTGGGCGAGGAGTAGAACACCCACACGTTGCTCGCGAGCATGTTGGCGGTGGCCTTCGTGGTGCCGGGCTTGTTGCTATCGCGGATCGCGGTGGTGACACCGACCTTGATCGCGGGGTTGAGCAGGATGCCAGCGGCAGCATCAGAACTCACGTTGACGGCAGCAGCGTTGGGGAAGCGGCCGAGGACGGCGTTGCTGTTGCGGAACCAGCGCCAAGCGGTGAGGCCGAACACGATGTGGGTCGGGAACTGGCCGATGTCGTCGGCGATGTTCTGGATCTGCGTGTCGAGGTCGGAGACCGGATTGCCGGAAGCAGGAACCGACCAAGCCGGGGTCGCATCGGCCGAGCGGGCGGCGTTAAGCGCGGTGACCACATCGTTGATGTGCGAGACGGCAGCACTGGTGAGCAGCGTCTTGGTCTTGGCGCTCTCCAGCAGAGCTTCGAGACCGCCAGCCGCTTTGCGCTCGTGGTCGTCGATGCCGATTTCAAGTGCCTGCGGTAGGCAGCTGTAGTCGCGATCGGTGGCGAGGAACTCCAGGCGCTTGGCGGTGCCGCCGATGGCGCGGGCCGTTTGCACAGTCTGGAAAGCGTTCTTGTCGGAGAACTCCTTGTACTTACCCGTGGCGCTGGCGACCTGGGTAAAGGGCGCGAGCCACTGGATGATGGGATCTTGGGCGGCGACGATCTCGGGGAAAATGCCGCGAGCGTAGTCGGTGAGGGTCGAAAGGACCGTGGAGGAGGCGAGTTGAGACATGGTGGTGAGTTCTGGGGTTAAGCGAGGGCGACGGTATCCAGGAGGATCGCGTCGATGAGTTCGTTGGCCGCACCGGCTTCGAGGGCGCGGGCGACTTGTACGCGGGCGGTGCCGGTGCCTTGGTCGAGGCCGACAGTGCCATCGGCGCGGAGGGTCAAGAACGAGCCCACCACGATGGAGCCGGGGACGGAGTTGAGCTTGACCTTGGCGATTTCGCCGGAGCCGGAGAGCAGCACGGCGCTGCGGCCAACATTAGCGAAGCCGCCGTCGAGGATCACGCCGAGGGGGAGCTGGCCGGTGGCAGCGCTGACAAGCTGGCCGGAGGCCTGGACAAAAAAGCCGCGCGAGAGGCTTTGATCTTGGGCACCATTGCTGATCGACAGAATGGGGACATCAAATACGAGTTTAGACATGGTAGGATTACGGGTTGGTGGTTAACGGAAAAGTTTACTCGACGAAGAGGGCGGGCTGCGCGGCGCGCACGGCGTGGAAGGCCACGTCGTAGGAGCAACGGTTGGCGATCTGGTGCTCGCCAATCGCCTTGCGGCGCTTTTCGCCCAGGTCGCCGGTATCATCTGCGCCGGGGGTGAAGCTCGGGGCTTGCTTGCCGTTGCGATTATGCACGGGGGCGTAGCCGCTGCCCTGCTTGCCGAGGGCCGCGATGAAGGCGAGGCCCTCGGTGCGATTCTTGGTGAGCAGCGCGGTAGCGGCCGTGCGGGCCTCGCCCTGAAGACCGGCGCGGTCGAGATCGTGACCGATCAGCTCGGTCTCAAGCGCGGTGATGCGATTGTGGGCGGTGCCGAGCGCGGTTTTGCGGCTCTCGACTTCGTTCATCTGGCTGGTGATGGCGGCTTGGATGGCCTCATCGGTGGAGTCGGGCGGGAGCCCGAGTTGGGTGAGCAGTGCTGCTTTGTAGTCCATGGTATGGGAGGATTCAGGGGAAAGGCGGTTGGAAATGGGCACCATGCCCTTGAGGCGGGGATCGTTGGTGAGTGCGCCGCGCAGGAGCGCCACGGGGGTGACGCGTGCGCCGGGCGTGTAGTTGCCGGGGGCGAAGCCGAGCACGGGGCTAAACAAGCGGTAATCGCCTCCCTCCAGTGCGGCCTTGCCCGAGGCGGAAAACTTAACCCGGCCCCACAGGCCGTCATCGCGGGCGGCGACTTCCTCAATCCAGCCGGCAGCGCGCGTGGATTTGTCGGTGTCGTGGGAGAAATGATCAAAGTCGACAAGCAGGCCGGGGAAATTAACGGCGGCAGCGCTCTCGCGGAAGCGGGCGGCGAGCCCATCGGCAGCAGCGCGGTCGAGGACCTGCACGATGGCGACCTCGCGGCCGCCCGGCAGCTGCATGGGGGCGGGCTGTTCGCCGTAGGGCGCGAGGTGCACCCAGCCGTCGGCAGGGAGCGTGAACGCGGTGTCGCCGGAGCGGTTGAGCGTGATGGGCAGGCAGGTGGTGTGCATGGGTTATCGGTTTGGGGTTGAGGTGGCCTCTGCGCCCGCGCCGCCCAGCGCCGTGCCGAGGATTTCTTCAAAAACCTTGGTGGTGGCGCTGTCGGCTCCCTGCTTCTTGACGAGCGAGGGCAGTTGCGTGCGGATCTCGGCTGCGGCAGCGCGGAAGGCAGCGTCGTCCTCTTTGGCCAGCGCGTCCTGGAGCGCGGCGCGCAGTGGGGCGAGGTCGGCTTGGATGGCCTTGGTGAGTTTGTCGAGGGAGGCGCGGCGCAGGGTCTCAGCATCGGCAGAGGCCGAGGAGGCGCGGTTAAAGGCAGCGCCACCACCGAAGCCTTGCGCGGCGGGCACGGGAGCGGCGGTAAGTTTTAAGCCGGTCTTTTCGGAGAGCTCGGCGGCATCTAGGCGGAAACCCGCCTGCGTGGCTTTGACGGCGTGATCAAGCAGTTGGCCCACGTCGGTCTGGTCCTTGGCGGCGAGTTCAAAATAAGCGAGCGGGCGCACCCCGGAGGCAAGGCCGAGGATCGAACGGTCGAGCTGGCGCTGAAAGATTTCGCTGATCTCACCGGCTTCGGCCTGGGCGAGCTCGGCAAACGTGTCGGCATGCACCTCGCTCTGGCCGCCACCGAGACCAGTGGGGCCGTTGAGCATGGTAAGCTTGCCGCTGGTGCCAGCGAGCACGAGCTGGGCGTCCTGGTAATCGAGGTGCTGCTGAAACGGGTTCACCCCGCGCGCCCCGCTGGTGACGGTCTGGATCTTGGCCCCATTGGGCAGGGCACCGCGCATGTCACCCACGACGGCCTCGGCGAGGGCTTGATACTCGGCCTCCTTTTCAGGCGGCACCTGCGCGGGCATTTCCACGAAAAGCGGGTCGATGCCGTACACTTCGATGAAGGCGTCCCAGTCTTTCTGCGAAAGATTTTTGCGCAAAAAGCAGATCAGGCCGATCTCGTTGATCGGGTCCTCGACCTCACGGATGAGGAAGTGCGCAGGGTCGATGGGCGTGCCGCTCACGGTGCCGCTCCCGGCTTTCTCGTTATAGACCCACGGGCCGTAGACGGTATCGCGAGCGAGGAACCACTGCTCGACCGGCTCCAGCCGCACCAGGGCGGCGGCGGGGTTGTCGCCCTCGTAGCGCCGCTCTAGGTGAGCGTAGCCACGAAACGAGGCGAGGCCGAGGAAGCGAATGGCCTCACGCAGATTTTCGATGCGGTCGTAGGCGGCGCGGAGTTTGGCGGCCTGAGCGGCGGCGGCGGGCGACTCGTCCACAGTCTTAATGTCCCAGTCGAGTTTGCCCAGGGCAGAGAGCCGCAGGTGTTTGAGCGCACGCAGGGTGGCCTCGCGCTTTTCGATGAAGCGGTAAGTCCACTGGAGTTCGGCGTAGGCCCCGCGCTCGCCCTCTTCGAGCAGCGACACGGCGCGCTGGAATGTCAGCGAACGAAGCGGGTTAAATTGGGCACGCCACTTGGCAGCGACCTTGAGTTGGCGGGTAATGCTCATGAGCGGACCCCCAGAACCCGCGCTGCAATGCCGCTGCAATTTGATGCAAGACGGGTATCGGCCCCAAAACGGGTCAAGGTAGCACCCCAGGGCTTAAAACGGCTTAAAACGCGGGTTTTCATTTAGGCGATCAGTTGACGGTCACGGCGGGCGGCGAGGGCTCGGGCAGCCCGGTGTGGTTGGAAGCGGCGGAATGAGCCGGGGGTGGCGGGCGACTTTCCGGCATGCAGGGCGAGCGCCCACGCCCAGAACTCGTCGGCGTGGCCGCCGTCGGTGCGTTCGGCGAGGAAGCGGATATTGCCCGCTGCCGTGGTCTCTTTGCGAATGGCGCGGAAGGCGGCGACGACCTGTTTGTCGTCGGGGATGCGGGCGCTCTTGTCCTCGGCGGCAGCACGGGCGGGATAGGCCAGCTCCTCTTTGACCGGGCCGGTGAAGGTCACTGCCTCGACCTTGTAGTCGCCGAAGCGCTTCTGCGCACGCTCGACGAGCTGGCGGCCGATGCCGGTGTTGTCGATGCAGGCGCGGCGCAGCATGGGCAAGGCGAGCAGCTCGTAGAGAGCGGCCTCCTGCGACTCGAAGGTCGCATTTTGAAGGCGCACCAGTTTGCGGGTGAGGTTCATCCCGCCCACGCGCTCGTTGACCCAGAAGCAGGTCAAGTCCTTCACTCGGCCAATGTCGCCGCCGAGGTAGAGCTCGTTTTTGCAGGCGGCGAGTTGCGCGAGGGTGTACTCCCACTTTTCATCGGCCTTGTACTTGATGCCGTCGATGAGTTCGTAGGTGAGGAACGCGCCCGCATCATCGGCAGGGATACACATGTACTCCTGCAGGAACGATTCCTCGTCGGTGCAGCCGGAGCGGATAAAATCGTAGTAAGCGGCCTCGTCCATGTCCTGCCGGGGATCGTCGGGCGGGAGCTTGGCTTGCAGCTTGGCGAGGAAGCCGGCGTCGAGCGCGTCTTTGAGGGTGACCGTGTGCAGGGAGAAACCCTTGGGGTTGCCCTTGTGCTTAATCTCCTGGACGAGCTGGTTGAAGAAATTGGCCGAGCCACGGTGCGTGCTGATGATTTCCATCGAGCCGCCCCACGTGATACCGGGATAGGCGATCGCGTAGAGCTTGCGCGGATCGGGGTGCAGGGCGAACTCGTCGAGAATACGGTCGCCGCGTTTCCCCGCCTGCGCGTCGGGGTTGGACGACATCGAATTGATCCGGGCCCCGCTGGCGAACTGGAGCACGTAAGCGCTGATGGCGCGCTCGGGGTCGATCACCTGCGAGCCGAGATCCTGCGCCGCCGTGTTAAGAATACCGGCAAAGCTATTGCAGTCCTCCTTAAACAGACGGGCCTGCAAGTCGTCGCGGCTGCTGATCCATGCGTCTTGGCGCGCACCCTCGCCGCTTTTTTCGCGGACGAGCCGGTAGGCAGACGACCAGGACAAGCCGATCTGGCGGCTCTTTTCCATCAGCTTGAGGCGCGACCCGTCTTTGATCCAGCGGGCTTGGTAGCCGAGGAAGAAGGCGGAGGCGTCCGCTGGCTTGGCCTTGGATTTGACGGGGCGGGCCATTAGAGGAGGCGGAGCTGTTCTTCGATCAGCTCCAGCGTGGTCTTGTTGAGGCCGCCCTTGCTCTTAGCCTTTTCCAGCGAAGCGCGCGCGGCGCTGATCTTGTCCTCGTACTGGCGCAGCTTTAAATTGAGGGAGCTTTCGTTGAGGGTCACCTCGCGCTCTTTGAGGCGGAGCTTGGCGCTGTCGCCGATGATGCCAGCGAGGGTGGCGAGGGCGTTGACGTCGGCCCCTTGGGTGCGGGCCATGATGTAGGCGCGCTCCTGGATGAGCGCGAGGGTGGCTGCGTCATAGTTGCCTTGGGCTTTGGACTCGGCTTTGACCTGCTCGGCAAACTGGCGGGCGGTGGCCGCATTCTGCGACCAGCTGTGGATGCTGTACCAGTTGCACAAGGCACCATCGGAGACAGTTACGCCGTGCTCGGCTTTGAGCCAGGCGGCGACGTCCTTGTAACTCTCGTTGGCCTCACCGAGCCGACGCGCCACCTCGGCGCGGATCTCGGGGGCGAGACCGGCTACCTTGGAGTCGGAGCGGGGCTTTTTGATGGAAGGCATGGAGGAGGAGGGCAGCGGGCAGATGTCAGAGGGCAGCGGTCAGAGATCAGATGTCAGAGGGCAGATGTCGGAGGGCGGAGGGGAGAGGGCTGAGGTCAGGTGGCAGAAGTCAGATCTCTGATTTCTGACGTCTGATCGAAAAAGGGGCAGTCGGGCGGCAGCTTGGGTATCGCTTTCGCGGGTCAAGAAACGGGAGCCCGCGCCGGTATGACGACGGAACCGTCCGACTGTTGAGGCCCTGCGCATGGCGTCGCAGGGAGGTGGGGATCACGCCCGGCCGGGACTACGGAGCGATGCGAGGCGCGAGAGCGGTTTTCTCCGTCTGCGGCGGCACGGGTCGTGAAAATGATGTTGAGAATGGCCACGCCGGTGATCGCTGGGCCGCCGAAGCAGGCAAGGTCGATGGGCGCGGTGCGGATCATTTCTTGAGCACGAGCTCTCCGGTGGTGGTGATCGTCCACTGGCGCAGGGTACGGTCATCGGCATCGAGCGGGTTGGCGGTGTATGCCGCCAGCTGGTGATCGCGCAGCCAGGACAGCTCATCGGCGATATCGCCCAAGGTGGTGGCGGGGAGCTTGAGTTTGACCAGCTCCAGCAGGCCGCCGGGCGTGAGACCGCTACCGTAGGCAGCCAGCTCGGCGAGGATCGTGCGACGGATGACGAGGGGGGACATGTTTAGATTTGCTGAGCGTTGCGGATGAGCTGGAGAATTTCTTGCGGCATCCCGGCGACCGCGTCGCGGAGCCCGTCGATGCGTTCATTGATGCGGTCGGTGCGGGCCTCGGCGTTGGTGTTGTAGGCGTTGACCTGGCGCGCCAGTGACCCGAGGTCGGCTTCGAAGCGTTTGGCGAAGGCTTCCAGGGCAAGGCGGGCTTCTTCTTTCTCCCGGTTCATGCGCCCGTGGGCCTGCTTCATTTCTTTTTCGAACTCCGCGTGTTCGACGTAGCGCACATGCCCTTTGATGATCAGGGGCTGGGGCGTCTCGGCTTTGGGCTCACGCAGGGTTTTAATCCCGACCATGAGACCCACCACGCCACCTCCGCTCACGACGAGGTACATCCCCACCTCCAGCCAGGAGGCGAGAACGGCAGGCGGAGGCGTGGATTCGGCGAGGAGGGAAATCATGGAGCTGGGAGGCTAAGGGTGGGACTCAGCCGGCTTAGGCGGTGGGAGCGGGGCTGGTCGGTGCTGTGGCGGGTGACGGCACCACGCCGCCGGACGGGAAATGTTTTTCTAAGGAGCTCCTGCCACCAACGGTGGTGCGCTTCGGTCTCATGCTTTCGAGCCAGGGCATCGGGAAACAGCCCCGTTGCGCGAGGGGCAGCGACCAAGGCTTCGGCCGCATCAACCCGGTCGAGCAGGCACTGAATGCGTGCCTCGTAGTGCTCGGAATCGAAGAGCACGAAGGCTTTGTAATGACCGATTTGGTAGGCCATCACTGCGATGATCACGAGGAGCACGCCGATGGTTATGAGGAGGATTTCGATGAGCATGGAAAATTAGTGGGAGTCGGCGCGGTTACGGATTTGGGCGAGCGCGGCGGCAGTGTTTAAAAGTTCGGTTTCGAGGTCCTGGTAGGCGGCGGCGCTGTGCCAGACTTCATCCACCTGTGGGGTGTAAATCCCCGCCTGGCTGTGCACCGGTTGCCCCGCCGACAGCTGGAGCACTCGTGGCTGGTAGAGCTGCCACGATGCCTTGGGCGCGGAGGACGCGGTCGCGCAGCCGGTCAGCAGCGCGGTTGTTATCATCACCGCCAAAATGGCGTAGGCTGTTGATTTCAAATTCATCGGCGGCGATGTCGGCTTCGATGCGGCGTTGGAGGTCGTACTGCGCACTCACCACCTTGAGCTGAAGCCAGAGACGCAGGGCCTCAGCTAGGGCGGTGAGCAGCGCGAGCATGGGTTAAACGACCGGAGGGACGGGCGCGGGCACCTCGGTGAAGTCCACATAGAAGACTTGTCCCGCCTGGAACTTCCCGATCAGCGCCGGGTTGGCGATGGTCAGCTTGAGTTCAGCACACGGGCTGAACTTGGCGTAGGTGTTATCCTCGTCGGAGCCATCCTCGGGATAGCCGGAGCATTTGCTTACTCCGTGGAAATGCAGGGTCTCCTGTGCGGGAGAGTCCTTGATGACAGAGCCGATTCTAAGTTTTGCGCGCATGGGAGTAGATTAGGCCGACGGGGTGGTGACCGGGGCCGTGGTGGCAACGGCCTGGGCTTTCTTGGCGGCCTGGAACTCGTCGACCGCACCCCACAGAGCGCCAATGGCACTGACGATGGCAGGGATGACGATGGAGAGCGTCTCACCTGAGAGGAGGCCTTTGCCGACCAGGACACCGCCACCAAAGGTCATGGCGTGGCGAATGAGGGAGAGGATGGTGTCTTTTTGCATAGTAGTGAGTAGCGAGTAGCGGGTAGTGAGTAGCCGGATTCGGAGTTAGGATCGGTCCGATCAAAGCATGGAGCCCGAGGGCTTGGTGATGGGGGCGAGACGCTCGCAGACGTAGTCGCAGCCGAACTTTTCGCAGGCGGCACCGTGGGCAGGTGTGTGGGCACCGGCCGGGGTCTTGGGCAGGCCTTGCTGGCCGATCTGCGGGTTGAGCGGGGCGGAGGAGGCGGGCTTGATCACTACCAGGAGGGCCCCGGTAATCCGGTCCCACATGGCGGGCGTGGCGGTTATCGTTCCGGCCTGCCCCGCACCGAAGACAACGTCGAGCTGCACGAGCCCGTCTTTGCGACGGACGGGATTCGTGAAGCCGAAGATTTGAATGGAGCGGTTCATGCGTGGGGCTCCTGGTCCGGGATCGGTGCGCCTTGCGGCGACACCCGAGCCCGTGCAGTTTCGTGGGTTGTATGACTACCACTCCGAAAATTAACGGGGGGGCCACCGGCCTGCCCTTCACACTCGATCTCGACCGGCTGTTCGGCGACTTGCCCTCCTTGCACCTGCCGGATTTTAAGCTGCCTACTATTATTTCCCCCGGCGAGATCGCGGCTGAAACTTTGCGCAGCGAGATCAACTCCATCGCCACCCGTGCCGGTGATCAGTTTCACGTATTGGCCACGCTTCAGGGGGGGGCTTTTGTGGCTGGTGAAATCGCCGTTCTCGATGGTGGCTTGATTGCTTTTCGAGGGCATCACATGGGGCAAGCTGCCACCATGCTGTTGCACCATACCCAAGTGAATGTGACCGTGGTCACACTGCCCCGAGTTCCCACGGAGAGCCGCAAGATCACCGGCTTCGGGGGCCAAACCGCGCAGGGATGAGGTGGGATAGTGCGAGTGAATCACGCGCACACTCCCTCACGCCCCGCGCTTGTGCGGCGGGGCGATTGCTGCTGGGTTGAACTGATCGGGTGAGCGGGCACGAATTGAAGAGCCCCCACCTTAAACGAACTCGCGCCGGAGCGCTTCCCTGCCATTCAGCCGGTTCAATCAAATCTCCACAAAATTGGAAAAGTCCGCTAAATGGACTTTTGATTTGGTGGAAATTTGCCCCGCTTTACCTAGGTAACTGGGCACAAAAAAGCCCCGCTCGGGTGGTAGCGGGGCGATAGAGGCGACGTTAAATCGAGCGGTTAATCAGCCTGGAATCCCATACGGCCAAACCGCGCTAGTCGCTTCGCCGATTGTTTGTCGAAAATCTCGATGCTCTTAGAATCAGGATTCGCATCCCAGACATAGCCAGCAAACAGGGTCGCCAACTGTTGTTTCCCAGCTGCATCAACTGTGATCCACTCTATCGGATCGATCCAAACTTTGCTTAGTTTCACATCGATTTTCACCACTCCATCAGCTTGCAACTGCACCACGATTGCCCGCTGTTTATCGTTGAGTAAAGTAGTGGCGTGCAGGGATGGAGACCCGCTTGCCAGAGTGAAAAATACGATAGACCAGACTAGAGCTACCAGGTGGTTAGTTTTCATGTTAATTGGAAAAACAAAGTGTCGTTTTAAAATCTACCGTTCGGCCATGCTAAACTGTATCCGTGCCACCTGCTGCGAAGCCCAAACGAAAAAGACCCGATGCCGATGGGCAATTGGTGTTTCGTTTCAACGTGGAGAAGGAAACCGAGATCGCCGAGTTGCAGGCAGAGGTTAAGCGGCTGCGGTATGAGTTGGATTTTGTGAACCACACACTAGGCCGACTTTGCCGTCGTGCGGTTGGCTCGGGCACGGGCTAAATATATCGCCTGCACCTCGGCCTCGGATTGCGCTAGGAACGCATCGGCTTCGGCGGCTACAGCCGACTTGGTTTGCGCAAAACTGGCCTGCGCTTGTTGCTCCATGACAACCCGGTAAATCTCTACATCGGCGAGCTTTCTGAGGGCATCGCACGCTTGGCTGATCGCCTCGGCACCACGCTGACGCTTGGCCCCGAAGATACGGAGCATTTCACGGAAATCCTTAGCGGCCTCGGCGTCGGCAAAGGTCGGCTTGGCCTTGATGCAGCAATCTACCACCGCCTCAGTTGCCTTGAAGTGCATGAGTGCCAGATGCGCTTGGGCGAGCAGGTGCAACGCCGTGGGGGGAATGTCCTCATGCAGGCCTGATGCTGGGCGCTGTGCGGGTGCTGGCGCTGGCGCTGGCGCTGTCGGCTTGATCCCCGCAGCCGCCTCCGCCGACTCCAATTTCCGCCACGCTTTTTCCGAGATGCGATGCCGTCCCGATCTATAGGCGTAAAACATGTCTTTGGAGATGCCGATACGAGCGGGAAGTTCATCCAGATTGACACCTAGATGCAGGGCTAGTTTCTCGGAAATATCGGAAAAGTTCGCGTGTTTATCGGATTTATCTTGATTCATATCTGATTTCTCGGATTGTTGTCTACGTTATGAAAACAACGACTCACCAACCAATACAAATCCGTAAGGCGGGTAACCCATTGACCCGCTTTCCGATGATGTGTGCGGCGGCCCAGTCCTTTGGCATCCACCGCAACACGCTTTCGCGGGTGCTCAAGGGGCAGTTCCCCGACCACGGCAACTACGCCGCCCGCTACCAGGAGTTCGTCGAGGCCAACAAACACCACCTCGCCGCCTGACCACAAAAAAGCCCCCGGTAACAGCCGGGGGCACAAAACAAATAAGAAGATGACAACCACGATCCCCACCGACCCGAAAGTCAATGCCGCAACGCTCACGAGCTTTGCGTTGAACAATACCGCTATCCGTGGCGGCACCCTAAATTCTGCCCCTGTCTTTGTGGCCAAAGACATTTTCTCAAGTCTGGGCATTGCATGGAAAGGAACCGATAGCCTCGGGTTTTTGGATGACGATGAGTCCGTTACTACCGGAGTCATCGACTCACTTGGACGGACCCAGCAGATGGTGTTACTCACCGAGTCTGGGCTATACGCCACGATCTTCCAAAGTCGCAAGGCTGAGGCACGATCCTTCCGCAAGTGGGTAACGAGCGAGGTGCTGCCGACGATCCGCAAGCAAGGTGGCTATGTGGTGGGTGGGAGTGGCGAGGAGCGGATAGAACGTCTGCGCGGGTTGCTGACGGTGGAGCGGGCGATGCTGCGACTGAGCGCCCGCAAGGCCGCGCTGCTCTCGGGCGAGCCAATGCCCGAGCGGACCAAGCCGGTGCACGATGCGGCGACGCCCATGGGCGAACTCGCCGACAGCGTATCGATCCACGAATGGCTGCGCGAGCAGGGTATGCGGGGTGAAACGCGTATCGCCGCCCAGCGACTCGCTCGCCGCTTGCGGGTGCTGGGGCGCCCCTTGGGCAAAGAGAAGAGTGGCCACGCCCTCGTGCTGACCGCCCTGCCTGCCGACCTCGCCACAGTGATTTCCCAAAGCGACTTCGCCGCCTGAATGCCATGAATTCCGCCGAAATTAACAGCATCTTCAACCGCCTCATGGGTCTGACTCCTGATAGGCAGACCGCTGTGTTGTTCATGACCATCGGGGCTACCCAGGCGACCATCGAGGGCAACCCCAAGGCAAAGCTGAGCGAGTATTTCCGTCTGCTCGAACACTTTGTCTCCGGCGTAGAGCGCACCCAAGCCGCCAAAAAAGCTGCCGCCTGATTCATGTCCATCGAGCAGCTCCAGTTCTTCTCAAGCTTAGACTTTCCCGGTCGCTCAACGCTGCTGCTGCGTGAGATCGGCGAAAAGATCGGCTGCTCGGTGCGCCACCTCTGCACCCAAGTCGAGGAGGGCAAGCTGGTCGTGATCAATATCGCGACGTTCAAAACCAACCGCCTCGCCGCCCGCGTTCCCATCGAGTGCTACCGCGACTACGTGCTCAACAACCTGAGCGGCCCCGTCGATCTGCGGATGAAGTTTTTGGCCACCATGCCCGAGGCTACCCGCCAGCAGCTGTTTATCGAGGTTGCCCGCTCTTTCCCCGCCGCCGCCCGCAAGGGCCTGATGCACTCCCTCAACGAAGCCCTCCGATGAACACTCCTTCCTCCACCACCTGCCCTCCTCTGCTCGTTCCCCTCGGCCACGGTAGTGTCGTGCGCCTGGTCGTGACTCCCAGCCAATCGTTCTGGCAGTGCGTCCTGTGGTTTCATGAGACCGCCTGTTTGCGGAATCTCGACCGAGATACCGCCCCGTCACGCGAAGACTTGATCGATGATCTGAACGCCCATCCCGGCCTGTGGGTATGCATCGGCCAAAATCGCTAATTTCCCCGCCAAACCATGACCACCGAAACCCTCCACGATTGCCCAGACTGCGGGCGCAAAAACTTTAGCTCACGTGGCATCAAATCGCACGTGTGCAGACCCGAAAAAACCACAGCAACCACCACTCCCATGCCTAAAAAAGAAACACACCAACTCGTCCCCGTCATCGGCTCATTCACGAGTCTCGAACTCACTGGCACGCCCACGGGCGGCGGTGATGCCGCTATCGGCCAAAAACTGACCGAACTCTACAACGATGCGCAGGCCGCCGAGCTCGCGATCCTCCGCTTCGGCGCAGCCTTCTGGGCGGTCGAGCAGGGAATTAAATCCACACGTGGTTTTAATTCTCCCAAGGCGGGTGCTGGGGCCTATGGTTTCAATAACTGGTTAGCGGACCACGCTCCTGAAGTTGCGATTACCACCGCACGCCGTTACCGCGACATCGCGGAGGCCACTGCCCGGAAGTTCCAGATCGCTGACCCCGTACGGGTGTTTTCCCTTCCCGCCTCGGAACTCGATCAAGCCGATCAAGATAAGCGGGCTGCGGTCGTGGACTTTATCGCGAATAAGTCGATGCGCGGCTTACAGTTAGAATTAGGCATCATCACGCCCAAACTGGGCGGAGCACGCACGCCGGGCGAAAAGATTGCCTTGCCGGTCCTCACTGCCGAGCAGCTCGCCAATCAGACCAGCGACGAAGTGGGTCAGGCGATCGAACGGATCGAGTCGCTGCTGATCCAGCAAAACGTGCTCCAGCACATGATCCTCCGCCCTGAATTTATCCGGGGTGTCGTCGAGGCGCTTAATGGCATCGCGACCAGGGTCGAGAAGGCCGCCAAACCGCTTCTGCTGACTGCCTGATCTGCGGCTTTTTTTACCTGCCTCTCTCCGACACCCCTAGCCCTTCAACCTGCCTCTGCCATGGTCGCTGATCTCTCCCTGCACACCGCCTGCAACAGCCTTGCCACCGTCCCGGTATTTGCCGTGCCGATGGCGGAGATGGAGGAGTTTACGGCCATTGCGGAGGTGTGGCGCACGGAGATGCTGTACACCCTGCGGGTGCTGGAGCGGTTGCATGAGCTCATCCCGAACGTTGGCAAAATGGCGGCGCTCGCGGAGGTGGCCAATTTGCACCGGCATGCGCTGCGGGGGCTTTCGGAGGTGTCGCTTGATCGCAAATACAAGGCGTATCTGGCCGGTGGCTGGCGCTCGCTGATCAAGGGTTACAAGGCGCAGAGTAAACAGCCAGCGGAGTTCGCACAGGAGGTGCGTCGTCGGTGTGAGCTTAACCACCGATCGCAGACGGAAGCGCTGGAACAATTGCGCGAGGCCTGGACACGGGGCGAGGTTGTGCCCGGCTGGGGGACGTGGATGGAACTCTATCTGGTCCGCTTCCCCGGTGCACCGTTACCCAAGGCATGGCCACGTGGATTTTATCCCCAGGGTTGGAGTCCGCGCAACTTACTCCGCTACGGCCCAAGCAAGGGGACCCGGTCACTGCTACAGCGTGGGGTTGCCGCCTCCAAAAAACACTTTCCCTGTGTGAAGCGCGACCCTTCGCAGTTACGCCCGCTGGAGTTGATCACGTTCGACGACTTTGAATTAGACTGCTACTGCATATTCCCGCCCAGCGCCGGTCATAAGGGCCAGATCGGGCGCATGGCTGGGCTGCTCGCAAAGGATGTAGGCACCCGAAAGAATCTGGTGTGGGGTCTGGGGCAGCGTTTGGAGCGCGAGGAGAAGCAGGCTGATGGCACAGTTAAAACAATCCGTACCGGCATCGCCCGCATCGACGTTCAGCTGCTGCTCTATTCTCTTTTCGAGAAGTACGGTCTGCCCGACTACCCGGTAACCATTTTGTGCGAAAACGCGGCGGCTTCGATTTCACCAGAGATGCAGTTGTGCATCGAGACGCTGTTTGAGGGTCGCGTTAAAATCGAGCGCACGGGGCTGATCGACAACAAGACGCTGACCAATGGGTTTGCCCAGGGCGGCGGTAAGCCATGGGAAAAGGGCTGGATCGAGAGCACGTTTAACCAGCTCTGGAACATGCTCGGCTCAATGAAGGGCTATAAGGGCAGCAACGAGCGGCTGAATGGGCCGGCTGAGTTGGAGAAGAAGTTGCAGTATACGCGCATGTTGATCGGCGTGGGTGAGCGCTCGCTCAACTTGCCACCCGAGGCCGTAGCACGCCTACGCCTGCCGTTCTCCTCACCCGATGAGGCCGTGGCAGCGTTCGAGGGCGTGATCGCACTTTCCGAACAGCGCACGAATCACAATTACATCGGGTTCCGCCGAGTTACCGAGTTTTTATTAGCAGAGGGTGAGGCTCCAGTTCCCTACGAGGCACTGGCTACTTTGCAGCCGGAGCAGTTCGGCGCAGTGGTGCCAGTCGAGCGCATGGAGAGCGTGGCAGAACGTTGGTCGGCCCTCTGCGTAGGGGTTAAATTTTCAGTGATCCCGCCCGTGGTGCTCGCGCTGCTGTTACTCACGCCCAAGCGGGTGACCTACCGTAACCACCAGGTCGCTTTTATCCATGATCGCACGGGCTATACCTACCTTGATGCTTCCGGCGATGTGCTGCGGGATCTGGCCGATGGCACGGAGCTGCTGGCCTATCTTAACCCAGCCACGCCTGAAATAATCCAAGTGGTGGCGACGGCAACGGGTCGCCATCTGGGGCAGCTGGTCCGGCTCGGCGGGACCAAGGGCGCAGTCGACATCCGCAACAAGGAGAAACTCAGTGAGGCGGCGGCACTCACGGCGACGGTCTTTAACCGGGCAGTAGGCGAACTGCGCGAGCGGCACGCTGGTGAGGATGCCGAACTCAAGGCCGACCGGGAGCACAACGATGCGATCATCGCCGCACATAAGATCGAGACGGCCGGGCTGACCAAGGCCGAGCGGATCGGCATGGCAGCGGGCGAAGTCGCCCAGCAGCAGGCCCAGCGTTTTTCCCAGGAAAAGGGCCTGCAACGGGCCAGTGACGAATCGGCCAGCCTGATCGACGAGCCGACCCCAGCCACCACCAGCACCACCCGCGCTCCGGCGATGAAGCCGCACAGCGTCACCCACCTTCCCAGCGAAGACCTCCTCTGAGGTTTTAGAGAACTAAAAAAACGCCTGCCACCGGCCGTTAGCGCGACCGGCGGCAGGCTCACCACAACGACAGCATAATCAGCAAAGAAAACACCTCATCCATCATGGCTATTAACGACACAACTCCCGCCGCACCGGCCCCGCAAGACGAACCCGCAGGCGGCAACGGCAACAACGCTCGCGCGTCCTGGAACATTTCCTTGGACGATCTCCAGAAGAACATTTCCCACGCCGCCGCCGAGGCGCAGGAGCTCCTCTCGTGGTGCTTCCTGTGGTGCATCGACGATATGCACCCGGTCTCGCTCGCCGAATTCGCGCTCCAGGTGCACTCGGACAAGACGACGATTTCCCGCATCATCCGGGGCACCTACATCCACCCGGAAACCAAGGTGCGCCTGCCGATCGGCGACAAGTTGGTGAAGGCGATGCGGACTTTCCGCGAGCTCTGCACCGAGGGTGCGCGGACGGCGCGTAAGGACTTCGTGCTGACGCCCACCGCGCGGCGGATGTTCACCGCCTGCGATCTGGCGCGTGAGTCGCGCTCGCCGGTGTTTTTAATCGGGCCGTCGCATATTGGGAAAACGTGGTCGCTGATCGAGTACAAGGAGCGCAACAACCATGGGCATACGGTCTACGTGCGCATGGCGGCGGCGTCCGGTTTGATGGGTATGGTGCGGGCGATCGCGGAGTCGCTGGGGATTTCGGATAAATCGGCTACCCCGGCGTTGGTGGGGCGGATAAAAACGGCGCTCAAAAAGCGGCCCAACACGCTGCTCATTTTCGACGAGCTCCACCAGCTGATGTACACGTACCGCAAGCAGAGCTTTTTTGCCTGCTTGGAGGTGCTGCGCGAAATCTATGACCACACCGAGGTGGGGATCGTGCTGTGCGGCACCGAGCTGCTGTTCAAGTCGATCAAGGATAACCGGAGCGATCTCGAACAGCTACTGCGCCGGGGCGTGCACCGGGTAGTTTTACCGGACCAGCCGAGTCGGGGCGATGTGGCGGCGATTTGCGAGCACCTCGGGCTCGACATGCCCGAGAAGGGTTTCTCCGTCACGGTCAAGGTGGGCGGGGTGAGCTTTACCGATGAGCCCTACGCCATCCTGAAGCAGATCGGCAAGGAGGAGGGGTTGAAGGCGATCACCGAGCGGCTGCGCTACGCGGCGAAGTTCGCGAAGAAGGGCGAGGAGTCGATCGCGTGGAGCCACTTCGTGCGCGCCCACCTGACGATCCGCCAGAACGCCACCAACGAGAACGACTGGAACTGAAGCCATGAGCCACAAAATCACCGATCGTCCGCTCAAGCGGGCCCGCAATGGCCATGGCTACCTCAGCATCTGCGACTACGTGGGTCGCTACCGCCGCCCGCGTACCTCGCTCACCAAAGGGGTGTCTCGACAGGTGCGTATCGATGGCTACGGCAACCCGACCGCCTTTTGGGTCGCCTCGATCATGGCGGCCGGCGTGGTGCGTGTGATCCAGTTTTCCATCCGTAAAAATGGCGAGGCCGGAGCCAAGCAACTGGCCACCCAATGCCGCCAGCGCTGGCTGGTTGAGTTGGGTGTGCTACGGCCCGAAGCCGTCGAGCTGAAGGAGGCTGCATGAACTACCACACCCACGCGCACCTGCCCTTGGACGACCGCCGCACGCCGTTTGCAGCGGCTTTGCAGACCCGCCGCCTGGCACTCGCAGCCATCACGGCGACAGGCCTAGTTCTGCTGATCCAACTCGCTGCCGTTCTCACATGAAAACGGACACGCCCACGATCACCTACCGCATCAGCGGAATCCTGCCCGGCCGCGATGTCATCCTGGAGAGCATCGGCGGTGACGAGATCGGCCGCTACACGCACCGGCTCGAATACCAGCCACGGCCGGATCCGGCGACGGCTCTCAGCTACCGCGCGGCCATCGCCGCAGCGTGCCACCAATACGGGGCCCCGATCATCGGTGCCCGTCACCTTTCAGAAACCAATTAAAACGCAGTTTTTATCCACTATGTCTACCGCTACCCAATCCAAATCATCCCGCATCCGCCTCACACGGCCCGTCGTCGATTCGCGCGCCGCCGCTGAATCTATTCTCGGTCAGATCACCGCCGCCAAGGCCGAGCAAAACGGCCTGCGCGCCGCGCTCGATTGCGAGCTTACCGCCGTCCGCCAACGCTTCGAAGGCGATATCGATTCGCTGGGCAAGGACATCGAGCAAAAGACCGGTCTTCTTCAGCAGTGGGCCGAGGCCTCGCCTGAAGAGTTTCCGGCGGGCAAGAAGTCCATCGAGTTTTTGCACGGGCGGATCGGTTTCCGCACCGGAACCCCGAAGCTCAAGACGCTCGCGGGGTGGACGTGGGATAAAGTCAAAGGCGTGCTCGATTCGACCTTCGTTCGTACCAAGAGCGAAACGGACAAGGAACTGCTCCTCGCCGCGTACTCGCGCGGAGAGATTACGGCTGCGGTGCTGCGCACGGCGGGTGTGCAGGTTGTCCAGGATGAAGCGTTTTTCGTCGAGCCGAAGATCGAGGAGGGGGCGGTATGAGCGAGCCTAAGGCCAACTTCCCAAAGGGGAAAACGGTTGATACCATCCCGTCTACAAAGGCGCTTTGCTGCTTCAAAGAACCTGAAGCAGTCATCACGATCACTCACAAAGATGGGGCTTTAAACGTGAAAGTGAATTTCACGCCATCGGCTCCTTCGACTGGCGAGTTACATCCGGCGCACGCAGGTGCGGTCGCTATGATCCGGGCGTTTACCGAAAAGCAGAAGGAGGGTGCATGAAAAACCACGTGATCATGTTCGCGGCGGAGTTTGCCCCCGCCATCCTGGCTAAGACTAAGAAGCAGACGATACGCCGTGATCGGAAAGCCGTGATCTACGTCGGCGATTGTTTGGAACTGCGTCAGTGGGAGGCTCAAGCCTACCGCTCGAAGCAAGTGGGGATCGACGCGGTGCTGTGCACCAAAGCAGCACCGATCGAGGTCACCGAGGAGGGCGCGAAGGTCGCCGGAAATACGCAGAACCTGCTCGGGCTGGAACTGCTGGCGCGTGAGGACGGTTTTACCAGCTGGGCCGCAATGCAGGACTGGTTCCGGGCCAACTACGGGCTCCCGTTTAAGGGGATCCTGATCGGCTGGTAGTTTTTAAAAACGAACACGATGAATCCCGCCCAGCAGAGCCTGTATTTCCGTGAGTGGGGCGCGTGCCGTAAGGCGCTCGCCGAGCTGGGGCGTGCCCATGATGACGCGGTGCGCAAGGTGTTGCAGAAAGAGGCGCTGGGCGGGGCGGTGAAGTCGTCGAAGGTGCTGACAAATGGTGAACTGACCAAGGTGCTGGCGAAGTTCCGCACCTGGTCGGAGCCGGGTAATCTGAAGGCTCAGATGCACGCCGAGGAGGAGCCGGAGCAGCGGATCGCTGCTTACCGAGCTCGCGTGGAGGTGCTCGCACCGTTGTGCGGCATCAAGGACGGACGGCGTGGGGTCGAGGGTTACTACTGGAAATTTTTGGCGAACAAGAAGCTCTGCCAGCTGGGCGCGGACACGTTGCGCAAGCTGGTTTTCGTAATGGAAAAGCGCGCCAAGGAGCTGGCCGCCAAGGCCGAGGCTGGGGATGACGGCGATCCATTTTAAGGATGAGCGCGCCCACTATCACTGCCGCCGATGTAAAGCGCTTGGTCGAGGTGCTCGACGGCGCGACCGGCTGGATGATCGCTGCCGAGGTCGCGGTGGCGTTATGGTCGCGGGACAGCGAGGCCAATAAGCGCCGTGTCCGGGCCATCGCCAGCGCCGCCGGTGCGGGCGTGGTGAGTTATCCTGGAAGTCCGGGGTATAAACTGTGGACGCGCTGCACCGTGGATGAGCTCCACGCCTGCGTTGCGGCTTATACGTCACAGGCCGACGAAATGCGGCGGCGGCGGGATCTATATAGGATGCGCCTGCACCGGCAATATCCGGCGAATTTTGATCGGCCAGCACCAGAGCTGAAACCGAGTCAGGGACAGATCACTTTTCTCTAAAATGACACCCTTGGAAGAAACTGCGTTCCACGAGGGCAAGCTCGCTCGCTTGATGGATGAACGCGACTTGGTCGGCAAAGCTCGGTCCGTGTGCCCATATCGGGCGGTTGAGCGGGTGCGGGCGTGGAATCAGGGCTACCTTAAACAAATGACGGTCAGCCAGCCCAAGCCGGTGGATCCGGAGGCCGATCAGCGGCGGGCGGACTTCGTTTCAGCCATTGACCAGTGGATCGCCCGCAACAAATGAACGTTTTTCAAAATATCGCTGATCACCGAGAAGACCACGCCCAGCGTGAAGCCGAGGCCGATGACCGCTGGCTGCGTGAGCGGGGCGGAATCGACCCCGAGGAGCGCCGGGCGAGTTTTAATCGCTGGGTAAAGGCAACGCTTCTCAAGACGCTGACTTGGCCCGAGGATCGCGCCCGCCGCGAAAAGCTGTTGGGCCAATGTGCCGCCGAGATCACGGTCATGGTCCGCCAACTGCGGGGACGGGGTTGGCTGTTGGATGGCGCGGGGTTGGCTCAAGAGGTGAAGTCGTGCCTGGATCCTATCGGTGTCTATCAGCGCAAGGGGAAGGTGGATGACTTCTTCGCCTACTTTCGGTCATCCGTGCGTCGGTACGTCGGCGCGCATGCCGAGGATCTACAAGCTTTGGCCCGCCGCACTGGTCGGGATGAAGGGGCGCAATCGATGGCGGCGGTGATGGCTGGTCTGGGGCTTGACCGGAGGGCAACGCCCAAGGCTGAAAGCATGGTGGAGATCGTTACAAACCACGTCCCGGTAACCAAGCCTGTAGGTCGCCCGAAAAAAGCGAATGCAGGCGATCAGACAATGTCGCTGCTCTGAGGTTGCAGCGGGTCGGCAGGGTGTCGACAGAAGCGCTGCTGGCGGCGCGGGACTTATCAAACCTTTGTCATTTTTGCGGTTTTTCGCCGGATTCTTATCAAACAGAGATTTGGCGCTGATTATTCTATAAGTGCCTATCCTTCGCGGTCATTCGGCCTGATTCGCGCTGATTTATCTATTTATCAAAGCTCCTGTCCTTCCTCACCTTTTTTGTGGGAAAATGGTCGGGGCGATAGGATTCGAACCTACGACCTCCTGGTCCCAAACCAGGCGCTCTACCAGACTAAGCTACACCCCGATGCAGGCCAAGGGGCCAGTCCGATGAAGCACTGTCAACGTAAACCCTGAGTTATTCGTGATGTTAATTAATGCGGACACTCTCTGCTTGCTTAGGTTCCGCTTTCCTACTCACGCTGACCCCTTCAACCTTCTTTATCTAAATGGATACCATCTCTCGTGAGAATAATAGTTACCTGCCCGTTGCAGGCGTGATTGTCGGCGTGCTCGCCCTCGTGCTGTCGGGCGTGGCCCTGGCTAAGATTTCCTCCGCCAAAAAGGAAATGTCCGAAAAAGTCGACCCGCTCGTGCAAAAGATCGACGAAGCCGAAGGCCAAGCGCGCAACGCCGCTGCTGCCGCCGACAAAGCCTCCGGCAGCATTAACAAGCTCGCCACCGACACCCAGGCCGCCTTCACCCAAGTTGCTCAAGAAATTGGCAACATCCGCGGCGAGATCACCAAGGTCCAAGAGGCCAAGGCTGCTCCCAAGGTTGCAGCTAAGGGCGACAAGGCTGGCGCCGCCAAGGAGTCCGCTGCTGCCGGTGCTAACGAGTATGTGATCAAAGGCGGCGACACCTTTGCCAAGATTGCCCGCGCGACTGGCGTCAGTCTCGAGGCGATCGCCGCCGCCAATCCTGGCGTGAACTCCGGCAAGCTCCACGTTGGCCAAAAAATCAAGCTGCCTGCCAAGAAATAAGCGCTTCGCTTATTCGGCCGCTAAAAATGAACCTCCCGCTTCTCGAAGTCGGGAGGTTTTTTATGCCCATGAATTCCGCTTCCACACCGTCTTCTGCCACGCCCGCTCGTTGGGTGAAAGGGGCCAGCCGCTCGCTGGCGGCCACGCGTATTTTTGATCTGCTTGGGGTGGATTATCGCCACCCGGTGCGGGGCACGCAGAGGGAGTTTGTTGTGATTGACGCGCCTGACTGGGTGAACGTGCTCGCGCTCACACCCTGTGGGCGCCTGGTGATGGTTAACCAGTTTCGTTACGGGATGGATGATTTTTCATGGGAAATTCCGGGTGGTGTGATCGAGCGCGGGGAGGATCCGGTGGCTGCGGGGCTGCGTGAGTTGGAGGAGGAGACCGGTTACGTCGGTAATTCGGCGCGCTTGCTCGGCTCGGTGACGCCTAATCCGGCGATCATGAACAATCGGTGCCATTTGGTGCTGGTTGAAAACGTGGTGCTCACCACTGAGCAGGCGTGGGACCCCGACGAAGAGATCGAGGTGTTGTCCCTGCCGGTAGACGAGGTTTATGCGTGGGCGCAGTCCGGGCGGATTACTCATTCGCTGGTGCTGAATGCCCTCCTGTTGTTCACGCCGGTTTGGGCGGAAATGAAGCAGGCGCGTCTCGCCTGATCTTTACAGGGCTGGCGTCGTTGGGCTGCAGGTGCGCGGCGGCTGGTGACGCGAAAAAGAACTTCGGTCACCGTCATTTGACAGCCCGATAGTGCTTCCTAGCTTGGGGCCTTTACTGCCATGAAACCTGCACCAACGTTTGCCAATCACCCCAACGCCTTGGTCGCTGCCGGTCAGCAGCTGCCGGTTTCGCTCGAGTCGGAGATTCGCAAGATTTACGCGCGCAGCCCCCTTTACTCGCGCCGCTTTGAGCTGCATGCGGACCCCTTGCAGTGGTCGTGCTACCGGGAGATCCCCGCTCTTTCCAAAAAAGAAATCGTCGAAAACGGTCACCGCGCGTTTTTCGAGGATTATGCCGTGATCGAGCGAGGCCTGGCTACGCGCCAATTTGAGTATGAGTCGACCGGTGGCACCACCCAGTCGCCGATGACGGTGATCATGGAGGACGGGTGGTGGAATGCGCAGACGGCCCGGGCGTATCGCGCCCACCCCCTGTTGGCGCCTTACGCTGGCCGGCCTTACCGCAAGTGCGTTCTCGCCCCCGTGGGCTGCTCCAGCAACATCTGCCCGTACGAGGACCAGCCGTTTCCGCATCGGTACTTTGACGGTACGGTTTACCTCAATCTCACCAGCGACCCGTTTGTGTTTCCCGAGAGCGAATGGGATCGGATCGTAACTGAGTTGCAGGCGGTGCAGCCCGAGGTGATCGAGGGCGAACCGGTTTACCTTTCGTTGCTGGCGCGGGCGGTGCAAAAACGCGGCGTGCGCGTGCCGAGCGTGAAGGTGGTTATCCTCACTTACGGAAAGGCCAGTCGCCAGCATGCCCAGCGCATCGCCGAGGTGTTTCCCGCGCATCAGGTTGACCTCTATGGGTCTACCGAGGCGGGCTACATTTTTGTGGGCGAGGCATTTAAGGACGATTCACGCGTCATCGACGACAACGTGTTCGTTGAAATCGCGCCCTACCTTAACCAGCCCGACGTGTTCCAGATATATGTGACCACGCGCGACCGGGAGGCGATGCCGTTACTGCGCTACCATACGGGCGACATCGTGCGACGCACGCCGACGGGCTATCGACTGCTGGGGCGCGAGGCAGGACTGTATTTCCGCCCCGATGGCACGCTGGTATCGCCCACGGAAATCGATGAGGCGTTGCCGGCTGATTTTTCCTGTTGGCATTACAGCCTGATACAGACCTCCGAGAACCGGTGGGATTTCCACTATGTTTCCGATCACATCGCGCCCAAGTCGGTAGAGGTCGCAGTGGCCGCCGCGCTCGGGCCGGGGTCGCGGGTAGTCGCGTTTAGGCGCCGTTTCATCGCTCCAGCGGCGAGTGGTAAGTTTGCCCTGCTTAAGCCCCTCGCCAAGTAGTCCGCTGCCCCTTGGTCATTAGCAACTGCTCCTTGCCCATTGGTCATTGGTCATATGGGCATTGGCCATTGGGAATTGGTCATTGGGAATCAGTCCTTGGTCATTAAGCGAGCGGAGGCGCTGCTTCTGGGGTGGTGTAGGTTGTCTAATACAAGCCGGCTACGTAAGCAGGGTGGGAGCGTTACCTTTACATCGGGGAACGCGCTGGCAACGGTGGCGCGACCATTCGTCGGTAACCAACCGTCGGTTGGTTTTTCGACACACAGACCCTGACCCACCTACTCGATGAGCCTTATCGGTAATTTCTTCACTTCGTCCATCGGGCGAAAACTCCTCATGGCCGTTTCCGGCCTTATCCTAGTCGGATTCGTGGTCGGCCATTTGGTCGGCAATCTCCAGATTTTTGGAGCGCCCGACCGCATCAATGGCTACGCTCACTTCCTCCAGTCCTTGGGACCGGTCCTATGGGCTGTTCGCCTGGGGCTCTTAGCTACTGCGGCGGTCCATATTTGGGCTGCGGTCGTGCTGACGCTCGAAAACAAGAAGGCCCGCGGTGCTCTGGACTATGGGGTCAAGGGTTACATCCGAGCCACCGTCGCCTCGCGCTACATGCGCCTGACCGGCCTGGTGGTGCTCGCCTTCATCGTTTACCACATCGCCCACTTCACGCTCGGCACGGCCGACAGCGCCAACTTCAAGTCGCAGCTGCCCGAATATACACTCACCGAAGACGTGCGTGAGTTCGGCTTCCCGTTGGCCGCCAAGGGCACCGTCGTCCACGACGTTTACAGCATGATTTTCCTGAGTTTCCGCAACCCGATCATCTCGGGCTTCTACATTCTCGCCACCGGCCTGCTGTCCTTCCACTTGCTGCACGGCTTCGAGTCGATGTTCCAGACCTTTGGCCTGCGTAACCACCGCTGGTGCTGCTGCCTACGCCGGTTTACGGCCTTGATCTGCATCGCCTATTTGGTCGGTAACCTCGCGATCCCGGGCGCCATTTTGCTCGGCCTGAACAAGCCGCACGCCGGTAGCCACGCCGCCACGGTCATTCCCACCGCGTCCTGCACCAGCTGCACCGCCAAGTAACCTTTAACGCATTTCGCTCTACCCGCCATGGCCCAACTCAATTCCAAGATCCCTTCCGGCGCACTCGCCGACAAGTGGCGCAAGTACAAGACTGAGATCAAACTCGTCAATCCCGCCAACAAGCGGAAGTACAAGGTCATCGTCGTAGGTGCCGGCCTCGCCGGTTCCTCCGCCTCCGCCACGCTCGCGGAGCTCGGCTACCAGGTGGAAACCTTCGTTTTCCATGACAGCCCCCGCCGCGCGCACTCCATCGCCGCTCAGGGTGGCGTCAACGCCGCCAAGAACTACCAGAACGACGGCGACAGCGTTCACCGCCTGTTTTACGACACCATCAAGGGCGGCGATTACCGCGCCCGTGAGGCCAACGTTCATCGTCTGGCCGAGGTGTCGGTTAACATCATCGACCAGTGTGTCGCTCAGGGCGTGCCTTTTGCCCGCGAATACGGCGGCCTCCTCGCCAACCGCTCCTTCGGCGGCGCGCAGGTTTCCCGCACGTTTTACGCCCGCGGCCAGACCGGCCAGCAGCTCCTCCTCGGTGCCTATTCCGCCCTCTCCAAGATGGTCGGCCAGGGCGCGGTAAAACTCCACGTCAACTCCGAGATGCTCGACCTCGTAATCGTCGACGGCCAGGCCAAGGGCATCATCGTCCGCGACTTGGTCACCGGTGAGATCACCCGCCACGCAGCCGACGCCGTCATCCTCGGCACCGGCGGTTACGGCAACGTGTTCAACCTCTCCACCTACGCCCGCGGCTCCAACGTGACCGCAACCTGGCGTGCCTATAAGCGCGGCGCCTGCTTCGCCAACCCCTGCTACACGCAGATTCACCCGACCTGCATTCCCGTTTCTGGCGAATACCAGTCCAAGCTCACCCTCATGTCGGAGTCCCTCCGCAATGACGGTCGCATCTGGGTGCCTAAGAAGGCCGAAGACTGCAAAAAGGCCCCCGCCGACATCGCCGAGGCGGACCGCGATTACTACTTGGAGCGCCTGTATCCGAGCTTCGGTAACTTGGCTCCCCGTGACGTGTCCTCCCGCGCCGCCAAGCGCATGTGTGACGAAGGTCGCGGCGTGGGTCCGACCGGTTTGGGCGTTTACCTCGATTTTGCCGACGCCATTCAGCGTTTCGGCAAACAGGCCGCCAGTCGCGCCAACCTCAGCAATCCGTCCGCCGAGAAGATCCTCGAGTTGGGCGAAGCTGCCGTGAAAGAGCGCTACGGTAACTTGTTCGACATCTACCACGAGATCACCAACGAGAGCGCCTACAAGCAGCCCATGCGCATCTACCCCGCCGTGCACTACACGATGGGCGGCCTGTGGGTGGACTATAATCTCATGTCCAACCTCCCCGGCCTGTTCGTGCTGGGCGAAGCCAACTTCTCTGACCACGGTGCCAACCGCCTCGGTGCCTCCGCGCTCATGCAGGGTCTGGCCGACGGTTATTTCGTCGTTCCCTACACCATCGGTGACTACCTCGCGGGCATCAAACCCGGCTCCTGCCCCTCGGCCGACGCGCCCGAGTTCAAGGCGGCCGAGCAGTATATCCGCGACTTCACCAACCGCCTACTCAACGCCAAGGGCACCGAGCCGGTTAATTACTACCACAAGAAGCTCGGCAAGATCATGTGGGATCATTGCGGCATGGCTCGCACCAAGGAAGGCCTTGAAAAAGCCCTCGTTGAAATCCCCAAGTTGCGCGCCGAGTTCTGGGCCAACGTCAACGTCCCCGGCTCCGGCGACACGCTCAACCAGGCCCTCGAACGCGCCGGCCGTCTGGCCGACTTCATCGAGCTGGGCGAACTGATGTGCCGTGACGCGCTCACCCGCGAAGAGAGCTGCGGCGGTCATTTCCGCGAGGAATACCAATACCCGGACGGCGAGTGCAAACGCGACGACGAGAAGTTCGCGCATGTTGCCGCCTGGGAATTCCAAGGCGAAGGCAAGACCCCGCTGCGTAACGTTGAGCCGCTCAACTACGAGTTCACCAAGATGAGCGTGCGTTCTTACAAGTAAGCCGCGCCCCACCGACCGCCAACCCACCCAACACCCATTCCCATGGTTGCACACAAAGTTTCCGAGAAAAACATCTCCGTCACGATCCGCGTCTGGCGCCAAGCCGGCCCCGGAGCGCCCGGCAAGTTCGTCGATTATCCGGCGAAGGACCTCAACCCCAACATGTCCTTCCTGGAAATGCTCGACGTCATCAACGACGACCTCGAGCGCAAGGGGCAGGACCCGATCGCCTTCGCTCACGATTGCCGCGAAGGCATCTGCGGCACCTGCTCGCTGGTCATCAACGGCAAGCCCCACGGCCCCAACAAGGCCATCGCCAGTTGCCAGACTTACATGCGTTCCTTCGCCGACGGCGAGACGATCATCGTCGAGCCCTACCGCGCCACGCCGTTCCCGATTGTTAAAGACCTGATCACCGACCGCTCGGCCTTCGATAAGATTCAGCAGGCCGGTGGTTTCATCAGCGTGCGCACCGGCGCTCCTTGTGACGCCAACGCCATTCCGATTCCCAAGGAGTATGCCGATCTGGCGATGGATGCCGCCCAATGCATTGGTTGCGGCGCTTGCGTTGCTGCCTGTAAAAACGCTTCAGCCATGCTCTTCGTTTCGGCGAAGGTTTCGCAACTCGGCCTGCTGCCGCAGGGCCAGCCCGAGCGCGATTCCCGCGTTCTGAACATGGTCGCGAAGATGGACGAACTCGGTTTCGGCAACTGCACCAATCAGTACGAGTGCAGCGCCGCCTGCCCGAAGACGATCAGCCACGACTTCATCGCCCGCATGAACCGCGATTACCTGAAGGCCAGCTTCCGCCAGGCCTTCCGCGCCAAGAGCGATGCCGTCGCCGGCGGCGCCTGAGTCGCGAAAACCAAGTCCCACCTGCAAAAGCCGCGTCCTAACCGACGCGGCTTTTGCAGGTGTGGAGGTTCGTGGCGGTGAAAAGTAGCGCAGACTTCCAGTCTGCTCAGTGGGAGAATGCAGGCTGCTACAGGCTGCAGTGGGCCAACGGCTCATGGCTCGTGATCCGAACTGGAAAGCTGGTGCGCCCGGCGGGACTCGAACCCACGACCACCAGCTTAGAAGGCAGGTGCTCTATCCAACTGAGCTACGGGCGCAAACACTAGCGGTATAACAACTTGTTTTTGGTTTAGGTCGTGTGGTTCACCGTCCATTTCACGGTTTAACCGAGACGACCTGTGCTCAACCTGACCCCTGCAACGATCTTACCGAAGGAGCTGTTTAGCCAAACCAAAGAACCTTCGCACACGCCCAAAATGGCGTGATCCCTGCGAATGGGCGAGTTGTAGCGGCTAAGTTTCGCCCACCGCAAGACCGCGTTTGCATCACTGTAAAACGAGTCATCCCGCCGCACTCTTGTGGCACCTCCTCCTTTCGTGCTTTTGGGGGTGCGCCCGTGTGCCCGCGATTCGCGTATTGAGGTCGCTGGGTAGCCGCGTACCTTGGCCGCTTCATGACGCCTTTGGATTTTCGCAACACCAACACTTTGTGGTGCAGTGTGCTGGTCGAAACCCTGGTGCGCGGCGGCGTTGCCCAGGCAGTGGTTTCGCCGGGCTCGCGTTCGACTCCGCTCACGATGGCGCTCGTGCGTCATCCGGCAATCGAGGCGGTGCCGGTTCTCGATGAGCGTTCGGCGGCTTTTTTTGCCCTTGGTCTGGCTAAACAGTCGCAGCGTCCCGTGGTGCTCGTGTGCACCAGCGGCTCGGCTGGCGCACACTACCTGCCGGCGATTATTGAGGCCCAAGAGAGCGCCATTCCGCTGATCGTGATCACGGCGGATCGTCCGCCAGAGCTGCGCGATTGCGCTTCAGGGCAGACTATCGACCAACAAAAACTGTTCGGCGGCTTTGTGGGGTTTTACCATGAGCTGGCCGTGCCGGAGACGAATCTCGAACTGTTACGCTACCTTCGCCAGACTCTGGTTCATGCGGTCGAGCGCGCGCTGGCCGTCGGCCCCGTCCACTTGAACGCACCGTTTCGTGATCCTTTGGCGCCGATCGAGGACGATAGCGCTAAAGGCCTCGTTGGGGCGCAGGATTGGGATCGGTTTTTTGCGCTGCCGCACCTCGCGACGGAGCCCGCGCTTTTGGGGAATTCCTTGGCCATGCCCCCGCCGCAAGCGCAGCGCGTGGTGGTCATCGCGGGTAATGACTGGCCGCATGACCACATCGTGCGCTGGGCCGCAGCGCGGGATTGGCCGGTGCTGGCGGATGTGTTGTCCCCGGCCCGGCTGCGCCATGGCGGCGGGACAGGCGTGGTGGTGGCGGCTTATGACGCCATCTTGCGCGATCCAAGGGCCGTGCAGGCGCTTCAGCCTGACGTGGTTTTTGTTCTGGGCGAAATTCCGACCAGCAAGAGCCTACGCGCTTGGCTTGGGGCCGTGGATGCCCAAGTCGTTCAGGTCACTCAAAAAGCGGGTAATCGCGATGGGGTTCACGGTCGCACCCTGACGTTGCGCCTGCCGCCGACGGCACTCGATTCAGTGGCTGCCGACTGGCCCGCCGCACCGACCGAATGGGCTGCACGTTGGGCGCAGGCCGAGGTGGCGGCGCAAGCGGTGCTGGTTCGTTGTGCCGAGGTACCCGGCTTCGAGGGGGCGTTTACGCGGACATTGGCGGAGACGTTAACCCGTGAACAAGTCCTGTGTGTGGCCAGCAGCATGCCGGTGCGTGACCTCGAGTACTTCGCTCCCGTGCGAACGGACGGACCGCGGGTGTTTGGCAACCGCGGCGCCAACGGCATCGACGGCACCCTCTCGACCGCTCTGGGCGTGGCGCATGGTGGCAGTCCGACCGTTCTGCTTACGGGGGATTTGGCGCTGTTGCACGACACCAACGGGTTCTTAGTCGCGGCCAAACTCCGCGGCTCGCTGACCGTGGTGTTGATCAACAACCAGGGGGGCGGGATTTTTGGCCACCTGCCGGTCGCACGGTTTAATCCGCCCTTCGAGGAGTTTTGGGCAACCCCGCAAACGGTGGATTTTGCCCGCCTGTGTGCGGCCTACGGGGTGGCGCATCACGGGGTGAAAACGCCAAGCGAATTGCGTGGTTTACTCCTAACTGAGGTCGGCAAACCGGGTCTGCGGGTGATCGAGGTGCACACCGACCGGACGCACGATGTGGCGACCCGTCAGTGCATGCTTAAAGAGGCCGCGCAGGCGGCCGGTGATACGTTGGCGTAGGGTAGAACTCGGACGGCGTGCGGAGGCCGGCGCAACGAACGCCGCTACGGTTAGAGCAACGGCCAATCTAACGGGTTGTTATACGACTGAGCGCTCCAGTTGAGCGTTGCGGCATCCTTGAGCTCACGCTCAAGGCCACCAGGATTGTATTAACCTGAATTCCGAAGTTCAAACCAACCACAGATTACACAGATTGCACAGATACAATCCCTTAGGAGGTAAACGGACTCAGCTTGATCCCCTTTTTTTCATCCTGTCTTCAAATTCAGTAACACTCTGTTATCTGTGCTCATCTGTGAATTCCGTGGTTAAAACTTCGGCGTTCGGGATTAACGAAGGGTGTGGCCTTGAGCGTGAGCTCAAGGAGTTTGCCCGAAGGTAGCCGCTGCCCCACGAACCGATTTCGTCAGGCTCACCTTGAACGCGAATGGGTGTTATAGGTTAACGGGCAGTTTCTTGTCGTTGGATGAAATGCAGGCGTCCAAGACTTTTTGCACCTCGGCTCCGCGCGCGAAATCGGGCTGGTCCTGCACTCCCGTGCGGATGCTTTTAATGAAACGCGCGTAGTTGCTTGGCGTCGGCTTGCAGGCGACTTCCTTCCACGTCGCCGTGTCGAGGTCGGCCCCGACGCAGATGCGGTAGCTGCTGGTCGAGCGGTCAGAGTCGATTTCCACGCTGCCCAAGGTTCCGGAGATTTTGAGATAGAGCCGGTTGGCGTGACCGCCGGACCAGCGTGTGGTGTGGATCGTACCGAGGGCGCCGTTGGCGAACTCAACGGTCATCACCGCCGAATCGTTGGCGTCGAGTACGTAGTCGCCGACCCGGTTGCCGGGCGCTTTGGCAAAGGTCTTCAGCTTGCAGTAAACGTTCTTTATTGGCCCGGCGGGGAACGATGCAAAATCGACGATGTGCACGCCGACGTCGCCCAATACGCCGCGACTGCCGTGCTGGGTGGACAGCCGCCAGAGCCAGGCCGGGGTGGTACGCCAGTCGCCCCAAATTTTACTCGGGAGCCACGATTGCAGGTAGTTGGCCTCGACGTGACGAAGCTCGCCGAGTTTGCCGGCGGCGATCACTTGGGCGACGCCCTGGATGGCCGGCCAGTCGCGGTAGGACAGGTTTACCATGTTGATCACCCCGGCCTTTTTGGCTGCCGCGACCATTTTTTTGGCGTCGGTGTGGTTGAGCGCTAGGGGCTTTTCGCAAAGCACGTGTTTGCCGGCGCGCAGGCACTGGATCGACAGTTTGGCGTGAAAGGCGTCGGGGGTGACGATCGAGACCGCGTCAAATTCGCCCCACGCGAGCAAGTCCTCCACCGCTGTGTAAACCGCGGGAATCTTGTGCTCGGCGGCGAAGGCGGTGACACGTTCGCGGTTCACATCGACCGCGGCGACGACGCGGCAGCCGGGGATTTCCTGGTAACGTTTGGCGTGGTTACCGGCCATGCCGCCCGTGCCGATGATGGCGAGGCGGACGGTTTTTTGCGGCGTTTTGGCTTTGCGGGAGGCGGTGGTGGACATGGGGTAGGGGGGGGCTGGGTGAAGCGAAGAAGCGGGAAGCTAGAAAGTTGTTGGTTGCTAGCAGGCAGTGACCTTCGAGTTTTCGCATCTGTCGGTCCTGCGAAATGAGCGGAATACTTAGAGCCTTTTAGCCGCAAAAGAACGCAAAGAGCGCATAGAATACAGGTCCGGTTCTTTGCGCTCCTTGCGTTCTTTCGCGGCTAAACTGACTTGGTTTGGGCGCTTTGGTTTTTGCGATTTCAGACGTGGCCGATCGTGGAGCGGGCGGCGGCTTCGGGGTCGGGCGGGAGCGGTTCCAGCGGCTGCGCATTGGGGCAATGATCCGGAATGCACACGGTGGCCTTTGCCCAGCGCACGGCGTTGGTGATCACCCGCTGGACCTGCGGGTGGTGGTAGGTCGGGTAGGTTTCATGGCCGGGACGGAAATAGAAAATTCGTCCATTGCCACGCTGCCACGTCGCCCCGCTGCGGAAAACCTCTCCGCCCGTAAACCAAGAGATGAAAATCAATTGGTCGGGCTCCGGTATACCGAAAGGCTCGCCGTACATCTCCTCGGCAGGGATCTCGAAATACTCGCCGACACCCTGGGTGATCGGGTGGGCGGGGTTGATGTTCCAGAGGCGCTCCTTGTCGGTGGCCTCGCGCCATTTGAGCGAACAGGTGGTGCCGAGCAGGGTTTTGAAGATTTTCGAATAATGGGCGGAGTGCAGGACGATCAGGCCCATGCCCTCGAGCACGCGGGTTTTGACTTTGGCAACAACGGTGTCGTCCACGTCGTGGTGCGCCTGGTGTCCCCACCAAATGAGCACGTCGGTTGCCGCCAAGACGGTGTCGGTGAGCCCGTGCTCGGGTTGGTCGAGCCAGGCGGTGCGCACGGCGAAATCGGTGTGCGGGCGCAGGAAGTCGGCGATGGTCTCGTGCATGCCCTGCGGATAAATTGCGGCAACCTTGGGGTTCTTTTTCTCGTGGCGGAATTCGCCCCAGACGGTGACGCGGGTGGGTAAGCTCATAGCGGGTAAAAGCGGTTGAGGTGACCAGGCAACCGACAGGGGCGTCGGCACGACAAAAGAACTAGGGAAAGCGCGTTGTTTTTAAACCCTTAAATCCGGCCGTGAACAAACTTCAGCCCGCGCTTTAAATGCCACTCGTTTTTTTAAGTAGCGCAGGCTTCCGAGTCTGCTTCGGCACGGTTGTGATTTCGAAAACCGTCAACCCGATGCGGAATGCAGACTGGAAGTCCGCGCTACTTTTCACCCCGCCGCCTCCCGATAAAGCGTCGCCGTGGCCCGGGCCGAGCGGTTCCAGTCGAACAGTTGCGCCCTAACCAACCCGCGTTTACGCCACTTTTCCGGGGCGGCCAGTACCTCGCGCAGGCCTGCGACGATGGCCGACGTAGACTCCGGCTCGACGATCCGCGCCGCCTCACCCACTACTTCCGCCAGCGAGCCGCGTGCCGAGCACACCACAGGACACCCGCACGCCATGGCCTCGACCGGCGGCAGTCCGAAACCCTCGAACAGCGACGGGTAGGCGAGCAACTCGGCTCCCGCATACCAGAGCGGTAAGTCGGCTCCGGTGACAAAACCCGGCGTGCGGATGCGGTCGCGCACGGGGGAGGCGGCCACGCGCGCATGCACCACCTCAGCACCGTGCCAGTCAGCTCCGGCAAGCACGAGGTCGTGCGGCAAGTGCGGTTGCGCGGTGAGTAACTGCTCAAACGCCTCGATCAGGCGCACGTGGTTTTTGGCCGGGTGTTCCAGGCGAGCGAGGTAAACAATATAGGGCCGCGTGAGCTGGTGGCGGGCGCGGAACGCGGCCAGCGCGGCCGGCGTAGCGGAGTGAAAGCGCCGGTGGTCGATGCCGTTCCAGATCACCTCGATGGCGGCGGCCGGGCGGTGGAAAAATTTTTCAACGTCGCGGGCGGTGGCCTGGCTCACGGTCGTGAGGCGGCGGGCCTGGCGGGCGAGGCGAGGCACGACGTGGCGGCCGTAAGCCATGCGCGCGGCATCGTATTTGCCGCGCACGTGGAAGGCCGCGCAGTCGTGCACCGTGACCACTTGCGGGCACGGCGGTCGGGCGAGGATGCGGCGGTAACTGGGGATGTGCACCACGTCGGCCCTGATTTGGCGCAGGCGTCCCGGCAGGACGCACTGGTGCCAAGCCACATCACGCACGGCTGGTCGCCACGTTTCGGAGACCTCCGCCCACTTCGCGCGGTCGAGCCATGGGGCGAACAGCGGGCGGTCTTCGGCGAGCCCGAAGAGGGTGAGGCGCACGTCGGGGCAGGTGTTAACTAGTCCGTCGATGAGGCCGAAGAGGTAAGCGGCGACACCGGATTTGCCGCGTTGGTTAACACTCGTGCTGATTGCGATGTGGAGCATGCCGGCAATCAGTCCACGCGGCGCACTTGCGCAACTGAGTGCTAGTGATCGCAGCGTTGCTTCGGCGAACTTAATTGGGCTCAGGCCGCGGCTGCCGTTTAAGCGAACCGAAGCGCCGTCGGGTTCTGTCGACCATCCCAGATGCGGATGATCTCGACCGTTTGGGTTGCGTCGTTGATCTGATAAAAAATCAGGTAATGGCGATGGGCGAGTTTACGCATGCCAGGCCGCCGACGAACTGGGGCACCGCGCCGGGGAAACAGAGTGAGGGCCAGCGCGGCGTCGAGCAGCTCGTGGCCGAGGCGCTCAGCGGCCGCTGGGCTTTTTTCGGCCAGAAATCGAACCACCGATCCGAGATCGGACTGGGCCTCTTCGGTCAGGCCGACTTGGTAGCCCATGTGGCTATATTTTGACGGACCTGCTCGAGCGGGATTGTGCCTTTTTCTTTCAATGAGCGCAGGCCTTGGTCGATGGCGGCCAACATTTCGGGTGTTTCCTCCTCCGTATCGTCGAGCCAGTGCCGGAGCGTTTCACGGTCCTGAGGCGCGAGATGCAAGATGGCATCTTGGATTTCTTGAACGGTGCTCATGGCGGGAAAATTAGGCTGGAAAGCGTCGGGCGCAAGCACCCAGCTACGCGCCCTGCAACAGGTCCGCTTCGTTGCCCCCTCTGAAGCTCAAAACCCCGCAGCATCCGCCAAGCGGAACTCACGGGCGACGTAGGGGCGTTTGGCTTTGTCGTCGTAGCCCACCGTCATCCAGCGGGTGCCGCCGTCGAGGTAGAGGATCATGGCCTTGCCATAGACGCCATGCGAGGCGAGCACCTTGGGGGCTTCGTCCTCACGGGCAAAATTTAACTTCGGGTCGGCGAGCAGCGCGTTGTCCTCGGTTTTGCGTCCGGCAATCCCGATCACGAAATCAGGATAAAACCCGCGTCCGTCGGGCATGAGCACGTTGACCGACCAGGGCTGGCGCGGCTCGTTACGGTGCCACCACAGCACGGTTTCGCTGCTATCGCGGTCCAACAGCTCCGCAAAGGGCTGCTCCCACGTGTTCAGCCCCGAGGGGTATACGCCATAGACGTTGCGCGTGGATTTGGCCAAGGGCTCGGCCCACGTCAGCTCCGACGGCAAATCGCCCGCTTCGATCACTTCCGCGTACTTGGCGTGGGCTGCCTTTTGTGCCTCCCACAGCAGCTCCGGATGGGTGGCTAGGATCACGTCGAGAAACCGCGCCACCTGCACCGGCTCGTCGGCCTCGGCCATCGACTCCTCGCGCATGACCCGCTCCATCTTGCGCAACAATGCCCGGCGCAGTTCGCGCGGATCGAAGGTTTGGTTTTTGCACAGCGCGGCCTGGGCGCGCCGTGCTGCTTGGTCGGGCGAAAGATCGGCCGCAAAGTTAAACTCCGATTGGAACGCTTGGGCAAAAACGTCGAGCGTCCGCTTCTCCACCGGAATCCGGTTCTTCATCACTTCAAACAAGTCCCGCGTCGAAACGATGAAGCGGGCCGCGCAATCCTCCTCCGTCACCTCGTTTTGCGGGCAAACCGTCTGGGTTTTGAAGCGTCGCGGCACGTCTCCCCGCAGCGGGTAACGGTAGCCACCGACCGAGCCCACGACTTGCTTCGGTGTCCGCCCCGTTCCATTTTCCCCGCCTGGGCATTGCTCCGCTGCGGGAGTGAAAAACGCCCCCAGATCAAACTCGGCGGCCGGCCTTACGGCGACTGATGTCTCGCGGCGCACGAACTCGTCGTCACCGGTTTCGCCGACCTGATCGCTCGGGCGGGCCTCCCCCTCCAAACCGAACATCGAAACCTGCCCATACGAATCGACGGTGGCCACCCCGGACGCGCCCGCCGCAATGTGTAGCGCCACGGTGGCGGAACTCGCCTTGGCGTATTCCGTCTGGATCTGATTGATCCGCTGGCCCGCCAAATCAAGGCCGGTCTGGGTGTCGGCATCGGCGAGAAAAACGTACCCGTAATGCAGCGCTTCGGGCAGCGTCTTGGCGCGCGCCTTGGTTTGCAGGTGCGCATGCACGCGCAGGAGCCGGCCGACCAGTTGCACCCCAAAATCCACTTCTCGGCTGGCCCGCATCGTGACCAGGGTAAACGCCCGTGGCGCGTCAAAGCCGAGCGCCACCGCCATCTTAAACACCAGCACCTCGCGTTGCTCGTCGTTAGCGATCGCCAGCAGGTCGGGATCGGGTTCGTCGGCCGTGTGCGTCGCGATCTGCTCGTCCGCAAACCCCATGCGTAGCAGCCGCGCCTTGAGCTTTTCCACGCTGTCCTTGCCGTCGCCGGCCTGAACCAACAGCAGCGGCACGAAGGGTTTTTCGGTCGCGGCCAGCAGTTTCTTGATCTTGCGGTGGGCGGCCACGCCGTCGCGCAGCGCCGTCCCTTCAAGGTCCACCAACGCGCGCTGTGCCGGCTCCACAAAATAGGCCGCGCACTTCACCCCCATCTTAATCAGGCCTTCGTTGACCGCATCGCCCCGACTCACCCGGATGCGTTGCAGCTCGGCGATCCCGAGCGCCTTCTCGAAGTCTTTAATCTCGGCGTCGTCCGGCGTGGCGGTGATCAGGATGGTGTACTCGGGTTGCAGCACCTCGTGGAAAAATTTAGCCGCTTGCGTGCCTTCACCGAAACCGTGGTGAGCCTCGTCCACGACCACGCCGATCCGCAGGCCTTGCGCACGCAGCGCCTCGATCAAGCCGTCAATCGACGGGTTGCTGTCGCCGTCCTTGCGCACGTTGCGCTTGTCCTTGGCGCGGGTAGCGACGGCCTGCCAGGTGGTGACAAACACGTCGCCCGGTTTGCTCTGCTCCGGTGAACGGTCGTCGGCGAGCTGCCGCAGGCTTAGGCCCTTGAACTGGCCGCGCAGGCTGTCGGCGGTTTGCCCCACCACGCCCTTGAACGGCGCGAACCAAAACCACACCACCCGCTCTTGTCGGCTAAACCGTTCCACTAGGGTGCCCGCCATCAGCGTTTTGCCCGCGCCCGTCGGCGCCTCGATCAGCAGGTAACCGTTGTGATTGATCGCCGTGGCGCGCCCGCCCGCATCGGCCCCGGCGGCATCCAGCAGCCGCTGGTTGGCGGCAAAGAGGGCGACGCCGCTCTCAACGGCGGTTTCCTGAAACGTGCGCAGGGTTTTGACGCTCATGGGTTGGGTTCGGTTTTGGTGGGCAATTAGGCGCGAATGCCAAAGCGCAGGACCAGGCTTTCGGGGATGGCGGCGTGCTCGACGTGGCCGAAGCGCACCTGCTGGCGCAGGGTCTCCGGTTGCCACGAATAAATCACCGCCGCCAGGCACGGTTTTACCGCCAGACGCAGCGCCGCCACGATCGCGGGGGTGAAACGCGGGATATAAATGAGCAACTGCTCCGGGTCGCCGGCGGTCAGGAACGGCGCGTCGGCGTAGGCCGTGAGCGTGTCGCCGTGGATCATCTGCAGCGCCGTCCAGACTTGCGCGTGCTCGATGTCGAGCATCCGCCCCGGCGCAACTCGGCGGCACCGCAGGTAGGCGAAATCACCACCCAGAGCAGGCATGTTACTGTAGCCTTCAATCACTCGCTGCATACGTCGGGCACACACGTCTCGACACAGGTTTTTAGCGGGATCGGCGGGCGTTGATTCGGTATTGGAAACCAGGATAAAGCGGCGCGTGCCCCCGTCTTCAGCGTTGCGTTGGAGCACGGCGTGACCGGTGGTGCCGGAACCACCAAAGAAATCGAGCACCAGATCATTTTTGCCCGTCGCCTGCGTAACCAGTGCGCGAATGAGCGAAGGCGGCTTGGGGTAGTTAAACGCTTTGTTGCCGAGGATGGCGTTGATGGCGTCGGTGCCCTCTCCGCCACGCTCACTGCGCATCGTCTCCACCTGCTCCTCCATTTCGTCGAAGGTGTAGTCGATGTCCTCGTTCTTACCGGCAATCCAACTACTCAAGGGGGCGACCAACTTGGTTTTACGTTTGAGATAGTCTTTGCGGGAGGGGCGGCCGGGGGCGATTAGCTTGCCTACCCAGAACGCCAAGTCGGGCAGGTCGAGACGAAGCAGTGGGGTCTTTTTTTTTGGCAACACCGGCCCTTTGCCGGCGCGGATGGCTTTCTGCAGGTCATCCATCGTATCCCACTGCATGACCGTGCCCGGTTTACTGGCGGGAAAATAGATTTCTTTTTTGCGAATCAGCTCCTCGATGGTGTCCGCACGCAGCTGGGTGCCGGGCTTCACCCGTGATTCCGTCGCGTAGGCCCAAACACGATCAGGGTCGCAGGGATACCAGTAACCGGTGGCCGGATCTTGGATCGGGTAATAAAGGTTTTCCCGTTCGGTTAGACTTTTGGCGCAAGTGATCGGTTGTGGAGTCCAGTCGCCCTCGGGATCGTTGTCCGGGTTACGGTAGTCGTCGAGGGTGAGGGTCTTTCCGGCGAACTGGAACCCGGCGTTGGCATAAACCAAGACGTGTTCGTGCACCTGACTGAGGTTGCCGCCGGCGTCGTTGGCCGAATCCTTGGTCCGCCAGACGAAGCTTCCGACTCTGCGGCCGGGCATCACTTTTTCGAGGAGAAGTTCCAGTTTTGAGCGGTTCTCATCGTTGATGCAGACGAGCATGACGCCGTCCTCGCTGAGCAAGTCGCGGGCGATGATGAGGCGCTGGAACAGGAACTCGATCCAGGTGGAGAAGCGCCAAGAGTCGTTTTCGTCGACGAAGCGGTCGTTGTAGACGAAGTCCTTTTTGCCGGTGTTGTAGGGTGGGTCGATGAGGATGCACTTCACCTCGCCGGCGTAGGCCATGCGCAGGTGGCGGAGGGCGTCGAAGTTGTCGCCTTCGATGATGAGGTTGCGCCACGGTCCGGGGCCGACGCTGTGTTCGGGCAGCAGGTCGAGGGCGACAAAGTCGGCATTCACGGCCTGGTCGCGCTCGATCTCGTTGGCCTCCCAGACGAGCCCGAAGCGGGTGGCGTCGCGGCGGTCGCGGGCGGTCAGGAGGCGGACGAGGTCTTCTTTGGACAGGTGGTCGTAGCTGGGCATGGCCAAATGGAGTTAATTGCCGAAGCGAAGCGGGGTGGCAGGGGTGCTGTTGCCAAGCGCCAAAGGGACCCCAAACGCATTCGGGGCAAGGTGAGGAGAGCGGGAGACGGGGTGCGTGAGCTGAAGCGCCGAAAGCATGGATTGCGGCGAAGGTGTTGGCCGCGATTTAGCGAGGCAAGCGCACAGTCAGCACTCACCATCAAAGGCGGGTGGGGACGGCCTACGCGGTTCATGAATCGCCCCGCTGCCGCACCCGCGCCGCCGTGCGGTCAAAACTCCACCGCAGTACCGGCGCGATCAGGCTATGCAGCCATGCCAACGCCGTGAGTTGCACCCCCGGCGTCACCGCGAAACGGCCCCGGCGTACGCCTTCGAGTGTGGCCCGCGCCACTGCTTCGGCCGTCCATAAGCCGGCTGCGGCGGTTAACGCTTTTGTTTCCTGGGGCTTGGTGAGGTTTTCCTCGGCGAGCTGCGGGGTATCGGTATCGGGTGGGTAAACAATGCTCACCGTAACGCCCGCCGGCTTGAGCTCGCCGCGTAGTGATTCGGCAAAACCGCGTAGGGCGAACTTGCTCGGGGCGTAGGCGGTGTAGCCAAAAAGTCCGACCAGTCCCGCGCCCGAGGAAATCATCACGATTTTGCCGCGACCGCGCGCACACATCGACGGCGTGACCGCTTTCACCGCGTAGAGCGTGCCAAAATAGTTAACCGCCATCGTGTGCTCAAAGACTGAGACCGGGATTTCGGCGAAATGTCCGGGGCGCGCCACGCCCGCTGAGGTGATCAGTATGTCGACTGGGCCATGCGCAGCTTCGGCGGCGCGGATCGCGGCGACCAGGTTTTTCTCGTCGGCGACATCCGCCGGGGCGGTGACGATTTCCGGTGCATCGGGGGCAGCCGTGCGCACCTGACTGGCGGCGGCGGCGAGTTTGACGGGGTCGCGGGCGATCAGGCTCAAGTGGGCACCGGCGGCCGCCGCTTGGCAGGCGAGGGCGAGCCCGATCCCGCTGGATCCTCCTGTGATGAGCACGTGTTGGTCACGCATCGCGTTCTGCTGAGAGCATTTGTGGGCCGGCACTATTCCAATTCGAGTTCAATCGGAGCATAATGGAATCGGTTTGAGGGGGATCGGATAGCTTTGGGCTAAACACCCTGCGCTCACGCGCAAGGCCACGAGGCGTGTGACCCTGAGATGGCCCTGTGGCCCTGAGCGTGAGCTCAGGGATTCCGTAAGCCTCATTTTGAACGCGAATGAGATTAGCGCGAAAAAAGCCTGCCTCAGCGCAAGAATTTGGTGCGCATGGCCTCGATCTCGGCGAACTGTTTGGGCGAGATCAGGCGGCGGGGGACACGGCGGTTGGCCTCACCGATGAGGCGATCCCAGTCGGATTCATCGGGCTGGTGCGGATCCCAGCCGGTATTGTGGCCTTGGTGACGTGTCCACTCGGCCTTGCCGCCGTGAATTCGTACCAAGACCTGAAATTTTCCCTCTTCAGGGCTTTTGTCCCACCAGCCAAACTCCATTGCCATAACCGTAGGAGTAACCGCACGACAGGGCCGCGCGCCAGCGGAAACGCCTGCAGGCTTGAGATAGCTGCGGCAGGCGCTTGGGATGGCGGCATGAATCTACCCCTGCGTTGTCTCATTTTTTTGTGCCTGCTGACTGTGCCGGCGCGGGCGGATTTCGCGGCGGATTTGGCGCGTATTCACATCGAGGCGAGTGGGGGCCGGGCCCGGTTGGACGCGCTCAACGGGCTGGTTGCCTATGGCGTGACGCGCAACGAAAACGGCGAGCGCAAATTGGTGCTACTGGCCGAGCGGCCCAACCGCGTTTGCGTCGAGGTTAGCGCTGCCGGTCGCACCATCGGCCAAGGTTGGGACGGCAAGGGCACTCCGTGGATCAGCGATTCGGCCACGGGGCGCGTTACCTGGCTAAGCGGGGACGCGGCGCAGGCGTTCAAGGCCGAGGCGGAGTTTGACGATCCGCTGGTGGCGGGGCCGGACCGCAAGGTGGCGCTGGACTACGTAGGCGAGGTCACGGAGGGGGAAGTCGAGTGGTTAAAATTGGTGGTGACGCAAAACTTCACCGAGACCTCGTTTGTTTATTTGGATCCCTCGACCTACCTGATCGTCCGGCGTGACGTGGTGCGGCGGGTCCAGGGCAAAGAGGTGGTGTTACGGACCGATTACAGTGATTTTCGCCCGGTGGCCGGGGTGATTTTGCCGCATCGCTGGGTGATTATGCAGGATGGCAAGCAACTGCGTGAAACCGTGATCGACCGCATGGAGGCAAATCCGGTGATACCGGCCCGGGTGTTTGCGCCGAGCCCCACGGGCGGGCGTTGAGGAGCTCGGCAGGAGATCGGCAAGTAGCGCAGACTTCCAGTCTGCTCGGGGCGCTGGACGCGGGGCCGGAGCAGACTGGGCAGTCTGCGCTCGTGTGCCCGGCATGGGCTTGAACTAAACATATGAAACGAAATGTTCGGAAAAAAGTGACAACAACCGTAGCCAAGACCAAGGCGGGAGCCGTGAGGCACTCAGCACGAAAGAAGGAGGAGGCAAAAGTCCGACCGTAGGAACACGAACAGGCAGCGAGGCCGCGATGCGGGCGACGAGCGTGCGAGAAAACGCGAAGTCCAAAAGTCACCGAAAGACGCATCGGGTAGAGCCTGACGGCACGGATGGAGAGTTCACGCACCTTACCCGGGGCGGCCTGCCAAGCGAAAGCGAGGCAGGAGTCAGCAGAGGCCGTAGTAGCGAAGAGGCCCGCGTAACGGCGGCAGGAGCGAAGGGCCAAAGAGACGGAGAAACGCGGATCGCCAGAAGCCCCCGAGGCAATGGAGAACGTTCAACATCCAACATTGAACATCCAACGTCCAAAGTCCGATTCGGAGGCCGACTGGTTGGATGTTGGACGTTGATTCAGGGGCTTTGCTCCGGCGGCACTGGGTGGAACGCCTCAAGGCCAAGGTCAGGGAACTGTGGGACGCACGGCAAAGCCTGACGAGCGAGGAGCTGCGCGACCAGTGGCTGCGATACATCAACGGGTGGTGGGGGGACTTCCGGCTGACCGAAAGGCTCTGGGACGTGACCGACCTATCTGGATGGATACGCCGCCATATGCGCAAATGCTTCTGGTTAAAATGGCACCACCCAAGAGGGCGACTCAACGCCCTGAAGTGGCTGGGACTGCGAGGAGAAATCCTCGGCATGGCCTACAGCGCGAAAGGAGCGTGGGCGATCGCCCGGCACTGGGTGATGACGAGTGCGCTGAAGAACAAGACGCTGAAACGCTATGGGTTTACCCTGCCGTGGGAAACGGCGACGACATAGGTCGTCCTCCGACTCAACCGCCGGATGCGGAAAACCGCACGTCCGGTGGTGTGGAAGGCTCACGGGGCGCAATCCCCGTGAGCCCATCCGATCGAGGGAGGGTCCACCTCCGTGTGGCCTGGATTCAATTCTGGCGCTTATTCGGTATTTTAGCCTCTTCCACTTCTCTTAAGGGGCGTGGGGTTATGCCGAAGGGGGGCTTCGTGAAACCAGTATTCCGTTTCAATGCTTGGTCGGGCGCGCCACTTCCGTTGACATGTTTTCGGAATAGCTTTTGCTGATTCCGCGAGTTACTCGGATAGTCGTTATTCGGATGAAAATCCCCTTTTTTTTAACCCCAGTAGCCCAAGCTGCCACCCCATGAGCCACCGCGCCTATACGCAGCATTCGCCCCACCCATTCACTGCAGTCAGGGCAAACGGCGTGCGCGTGGCTGTGCTGGCGGCGCTGCTTGCGATGGGCGGCACGTTGGATCTGTTGGCTATCGCCGTGACGGATACGACGGGGTGGACGGCTTGGAATACCTTCGGCACGACCACGCCGATGACCGATGGAAACTCTACGGATAAGAAAATCAACAATCAGGCGGCCGATTTCACCGGATCGATCTCCCAGCAGGCCGGCGCTTTGAACGGCACCTCGTCGATTATGTGGCAGGTCAATACCGCGACTACGGGCACGGGGGCTTTTCCAGGGGTTATCGGCCTCGGCGTGGGGCTGACGGATAATGCCAATGCGATCAATTTTGTCATCCTGCTCAACGGGTCGACTCCGGCGGTTCAGTTTGCCTCAATGGGCACAATGACCAACGCTGGGGCAGTCGCGAGTTCACCGAGCACGCTGGCTTGGGCACCTGCCGGCAATGCCGCAGGCACGGCGAACAGTTCCAATGCACTGAGTGCGGGTGCGTCTGCCACCAGTACTTATACTAAAACTACCGCCGGGGTGGTGACCTTTGCGCTCAGCTACGCCACCCTTCAGCAGGCTATCCGCTCCTATGCGGGCTCGGCGTTTAGCAGCTTCGTGGTGGATGATTTAACCCACCTCAACTTCGTCGCCTTCACCGACTCGAGTTCCACTTATAACGCTCAGGTGAACGGCGATCTGTTCGCCACCTCGAACACCAACAAGGGTTCGACCGCGACGTTCACCTCCCTGGGCATGGGTACCACCCTGATTCGACCCGGCGGCGGGCCGATTCCTGAACCGGCGGCGATTTACCAGCTCGGCGGGTTCATTGGCGTGGGGCTGCTCGGTTTCTTTTGGCGGCGGCGAAGGGCCGCTAAGCAGGCGGTTTGAGCACCTCGTTGAACGTGAAACTCCTCAGCGGCTTGGCCGACGCGGCGCGGTGTGCGTGGGCGCTCGTTTACTGGAACACCCGCAAAACCCTGTTCGTTCTCGGTGGCCGACGCGGCAATGCGCCCTGTCAAAACCCCAGTGACATCGGCGGGCCAGGTGGTGTGCGCTGCGACGCTTGTTTGGACATGGCCGTCGCCATGCGCTTTCGGCGGGTTTGCCCGCTACTGGTGGCGGGAGCGGATGGGCGTGGGGCCTTTTGCAGCGTCGCGGCGGACCGCGTAAGGCCTTTTTGGGGACGTGCGGCGGGCATTTTTACCGCAGCTGCCGTGATGCTTTACCTCGTCGCTGCGACCTTCGCTTTTGTGGGCATGCGGGCCACTGGCGTCGCAACGTTATCTTGGCGGCAGGTGGCTTGGCCGGGGGCGTGGCACGAGATCCCGCAGGAGCGATCCAAATACTTTTTTCGCCAGGCGTTGCTGGCGTGCGCGCGGCGGGATTATCCGGCCGCCTATCAGTCCATGGTCACGGCGCTCGCGCAGGATCCGTACAATTACGACGCCCGTCTTTTGGTCGCCCAATTCGCCGCGTATTCCGGCGAAAGCCTCGGCTCGGACCGCTTGTTTGCTCTGCTGGACGAGGGCTTTCCCGCGCAGCGGGAGCGCACCGCCATCACCTACCATGACACGTTGTTGGCCGTGGGGCGGTACGAGGTGCTCGCGCGCCATTGCCTGAAACAGGCCCAAGCGGAGGCATCCCGACCGGCGTGGGTCAACTCACTCTTACTGTCGATTAATTTGGGGCGGCTCGGCCCGGCGTTTGTGGCGGAAAACCAAGCTGAAGTCGCACAACTGGGCGCGGATGCCTCCCGGTTGGTGAAAGCGGTGGCGGCGATGTCCGCCGGTGACGCGGCGGCGGCTCTGGCTGCTTTACGGTACACCTCCCCGGTGCCGGTCAACGACGGCTACGTCCTGCAGCAGCTCCAGTTGCTGCTCAAAGTCGGCGCTCCCGTGGATGCCGAAATGGCGTGGACGGTCAACTCGCCCACGCTGCCCGAGTTTGACCGGTTGCTGGCCCGGTCGTGGATCGACGCCGGCCAAGGCTACGGGGCGCTCGCCGCGATGCAGTTTTCCGCTCTCGTGGCGCGGGCGCAGGGACCGGCAGAATGGGACAAGCTGGCGGCCACGTTGGTCAGGCAGCCCAATCGCGAGGCGTTGGGCTACTGGCACCGGCGGGCGTTGCTCGCGGGCGATCAGGTCACGCACGAGCAGGCGAGTTTACTGTGGGTGGCCGCGCTGGTGTGCGGCGCTGAGGTGGAGCGAGACCTGTGGTCACGCTACCTGGCCGAGCGCTTGCGCGTGGTGTATCCGCCGATCAAGGCGGTTAACTTCAACTCCAGCAGCGGCGCGGAAGTGGGCTCCGTGCCGTTTTTGGTCGGGCTGGCGCCACTGGGGCGTAACACGATCGCCAGTCTCTATTGGCGCATGCAGCCGCCGGCGCCTCCGGCGGCCGTCAAGCCACGTAGGAACTGAAGCGGAGCGCAAACGCGAGTGCAGGGTAATCCTACTTAGCGTTCGAGATGGGCTTAATTAAGCTGGTTTCGGGGGGGGGCAGATTCGTTTGGGAAAACACCTTGAGCTCATGCTCAAGGCCACGGGGAACGTGTTCGCGAAGCGTGTGGCCTTGAGCGTGAGCTCAAGGATGTCATCTCCAATTGACCGCAATTAGGATAAGCGTGTTTGCGCGGCGGTTACGGCGCCCGAAGGCGCCTGCGCTTACCCGCTGCGGCCGTAGGCGCGGAGGGCGCCGGCCGTCGAGATGGGCTGGGGGGTCTCGGGGCGCGGGGGGGAAAGGCTGCAGCGCAGCAGCAATTGCTCGTTTTCGCGGTCGAGGTGGAGGATTTGCAGCGAGCGTTGCTTGGTGCGTTCGAGTAACTCCCCGCCGTGTTCGCCGACCGCACTGGGGCGGGCGCGTAACGAGGCGACACTGGCCTCGAAGCGTACCGCCAGCGCCAGCTTGCGCTCGCGCCATTCGGCATCCGGAGCATGCCGTTGTTGCTTAAGAATGCGGTTTTCCTCCAAGCACAGTTGGTGGAGCTCGTCGCACAGGGCGAGGTGGTGGGTCAGGGTCTCGGCAAGGCTCATTGGGTAAGGGGGGGCGTAACGGGCGGGGGGACGGGACCTAGATCGCGGATTTGATTACGCGTGGAAAGGGTCCAGGCGATCTGGGTACTGCGCCACGCCGCCATACGCACGATATCGGCCAGATTTTCCGGCGGTTTTTCACCCGCCATTTTTTGAATTTTGGCGTAGGCCTCGGTTGCGGCGAGTGATTGATCGAGGCGCTCCAGGCACAGCCCGAGTTGGTAAAGCACGGGTATGCGCCAGGCGGGGGTGGGGTCGAGTGCCTCCAGCGAGCGGTACACAAGCAGCGCCGAGGCGAATTCGCCTTGTTGGTAAAACTGGTTGGCGAGTTGGTTACCGGTGCGGCGCTGCCAGGTTTGCCACGTGCCGCTTTTGTCGCCGCGGGCGCGCTCATTGTTGAGCAGGTCGAGGGTGACGCGCAGCGATTCGTCGCGCCGACCGAGCTCACCGAGGAGTTGGGCGAGCAGGAAACGGGCTTCGGGGCTGTTGGGGTCGTTCGAATCCTGGCCGATAAACACGGTCAGGGCGGTCACCGCGCCGGTTTTGTCGCCGGCGTAGATGCGGGATTGGGCGGCTTTGAAGCGGGCGCGGCCTCGGTCCGCCGGGGCCAAATCGAGGAGGTCAAGGCGGTTGAAAAAGCGCACGGCTTCCGGGTAGTTGCCCATCGCCAGGTGGGTTTCGGCGATTTCGAACTGGGCGGTGCGCACGATGCGGCGGTAGCGCTCGGACTCCGCTTCGGGCAGCTTGAGGGTGGAATTGATCACCGAGTAAAAGCGGGCCATGGCGAGCTTGGGGCTGCCGAGGTCGCGCAGGGTGCGGCCGAGCTCCAGCAGCGCGGTGGGCAACTCGGTGCAGTCGGGGTGGTTTTTAATCAGATGCTCGTAGGTGGCGGCGGCTTTCACGCCGTCGCCGGTGAGCCGGTAGGCGCGAGCCAAGCCCATCAGCGCGATGACCTCCTCCTCGTCATTGCGGGCGGTGGTGGCGATTTGACGGTAGGCGATGAGAGCGGAGGCGGCGTCGCCGGAGGCCAATTTAGCCGCGCCGATGCGAATCAGGCTGGCACGTTCTTCGTTTTCGATTTTGGCGGGCGTGTCCGTCACCGCCGGCTTTTCAGCCGCCGGCGAGGCATGCGACTCGCCATGGCCTGCCGCCGCCGCATCCGCGTGAGCGGCAAGCGGTGACAGCAGGGTGGCGAGCAACAACCAGGGCAGTGAGGCAGAGGACTTCATTTCAACTCATAGGTGGCTCGACTGACCGGGTTGGACGGGGGCATAAAAAACGGCAGGATGTCGTCGACCCGTATGTTGGTACGGGGGGAATACGCGTCCGGAACGAGTTCTATGCCTCCGGGTGGGGGAGGTGGCTTGGGAGTCGGTGGGACGATCACAAGCTCGGGTTGGGGTGTGCTGGTTGGGGCGGTGGCGTCGTCCGGATTTTTGGCCGAGGATGGCTCGCTCTCTGGCGCTGGAGCCAGGGGGAGTGATTCCCACGGCCGCACGGGTGGCGGCAACGTCGTTGGTGTCTGGGCAAAACGCAGGGCCTGAGGCGCATCTTGAAGCAAGTAAGGCAGTGAGGCGTCGGAGCGAGTGGCGGCTTGGTTGGCTGCCATGATCGTAACTAATATACAGGCTGCGGGCGTACCGATCCGATTGGCAGCCGAACGGATTCTTACGAATCCGCACGGCTGCCTTAATTGGGCGGTCATGGGAGGGTGGTTCAGTGTTAGTTTTCACAGTTCCATCCTGGTTTGGGTTCAAGAGAGATATCGGCACAAACCCGTGCAAACTTGAGCGGCTTTTTTTAACGGCCCGCCGTGGGCGCGAGAGCATGGCGTGTAGTTGCCCTCAGATCTGTGAGTTACGCGCCAATCAGTTTGTTCCGCTGAATTCGCTCCCGCTGCCGATCACGCCGGCGCGGCGGCCACCTCAAGCCCCATCCGATCGGCGCAAAACGCGCGCATGTCCGCCGGCATCGGCGCGCGGAAGGTGAAGGGCAATCCCGCCGCCTCCAGGCCGATTTCGGCGCAGTGCAGCGCCTGGCGGTCGAGCAGGAGTTTTTCTGCCAAGGCGGGAGTCCATCCGTGGTCGATGAAGTCGAGGTAGCAGCGCGAATCCGGCCCGTAGATCTTGTCGCCAACGACCGAGTGCCCCAGCCATTGCAGGTGCGCGCGGATCTGGTGTTTGCGGCCCGTTTCCAGGTCGGCTCGAACCAACGAGAACCCGTTGGCCACCGCTTCCGGGGTGAAGTGCGTGACCGACTCCTTGGCCTCCATATCGCCGCTGCGCACCACCGCGCTTTTGACAAAAACCGGGCTGTGCAGATCGACGCCCAGCGGTTGGTTAACCGTCACCGGTTCACGAAACTCGCCCCAGGTGATCGCCTGGTAGCGTTTGGTGACGCGCCGCTCCTGCACCGCTTTTTGCAGGCGCGAGGCCATTTTGGAGTCCTTGGCCAGCAGGATGATGCCGCTGGTTTCGCGATCCAGGCGGAACACCAGGTGGACGGTGGGCAGTTGAGTGTATTCGCGCGCCGCGCCCACCAGGCTCGACCACGGGCCGGCCTTGGAGGGGTGGCACACCACGTCGCCGGGTTTGGAGAGCACGAGTAGTCTGTCGTCCTCGTGCACGATCCAGGTGCGTAACTCATCGGGTGCGATCATGCGCACGGTACCCTCGCGGGGCTCGGCGCGCCGGGGTGGCCACGCGCAGGCGCGGATGGGGAAATCCACCGGCAGGGGCGGAGTCGGGAGGGACGCGGGTGTCACCGGAGCTGCGGGTGCTCCAGCGTTCGCCTGCGCGGCGGGATCGGTCGGGCTCATTTGGAGGCCTTGGCCAGGCGCCAGCGCGCCAGCACGACCGCACTGATGCGGGTGACCCACGTTTTGGGCAGCAGGCCGGAGAAAGACGTCAGCAGTTTGTTTTTCCAGCCGGTGACAACGAGGGCTTTGCCCGCAGCCAGCGCCTGCAACGACTCGTCGACGACCTGCTCGGTGGTTTGCCCGAGCGAATCGGTGACGGAGCCTTTTTTGAGGCCGGCGCGGCGAAAGAATTCCGTGGAGGTGGGGCCAGGGCAAACCGCCAAGGTGCGCAGGCCGGTGCCGCGCAATTCCTCGTTGAGGGCGAGGCTCCAGTGGAGCACAAAGGCTTTGGTGGCGCCGTAGGTGGCGAGGTACGGGGTGGGCTGGAAGGCGGCGGTGGACGCTACCGTGATGATGGCGCCCCCGCGCTGTTTCAGTACTGGCAATAATTGCCCAGTGAGATCGACCACCGCGCGCATATTTACGTCCATCATCTCCAGTTGGTGCGCTAAATTAGGCTCGGGAAAATGGCCGTAGGCGCCAAAGCCGCTGTTGTTGATTAGCAGAACTGGCCCGCTTGGAGCGACTTCCTTCAGAAAAATTAATACCTCGGCGGCGGCGGCGGCGAGGGCCGAAGATTGCGATAAATCGCAGGGAACTTGGCGCAGGTTAAGCTGACTCAAATTTATGTCCGGAACACGTCTTGAAAGATTGCAAATGGGCACTCCGCTGTGCAGCTTGGCCACACGCTCGATGAACGATTTTCCAATACCGGAAGAGCCCCCCGTCACGATGACGGCTGAGTACTTAATGAGCTCGTTGCTTAGCGACGACATAGTGCCGAGCAGGCATCCAATTTCAGGCTAGGTCTAACCAAAAACATACCGCAGTCATGAATAGACAAAATAATAAACAGGAAGTGATCGTTTCAGGTATCCATCTCGAGCTAACACCGTCCCTTAAAACCTTTGTTCAAGAAAAAGCGGAACGATTGTTCCGTCATGAGGAGAGTATCGGCCGTATCCGCGTCGAACTGGAATGCGACCCTAAGCAAGCCGTGGCCCAGCGCTTCACCGCCAAAGGCCACCTGCAGATCCAAGGGCCGGATTGTAATGTATCGGTGTCCTCCGACGAATGCCATAAGGCGATCGCCATGCTGATCGATAAACTCGATCGTATGTTGGAGCGCCGTGCACGAATGATGAAGTCCAAGCGTAGTCATCAACGTGCCGCCGACTTAGAGGCCGCTATTCCCGAGGGCTACTAAGCGTTAAGTCCCAGAAGTTCCGTTAGGTTTTTGCCGAACCCGCCGCTCCTAGCCCGGCGGGTTTGTTATTTTCTGGGGGGGGGGAGTCGGGCGCCGGCCGACTCACCGCCGTGGAAGTTATGCCGTCCATCGGCTTACACGAGTTCCCAATCAAGATGAGCTTAATTAAACGGGTTTGGTTCCTCGACGTTTCCGGTGGGTTGCGAGGTAGAAAAACAGACCGCCGGAGTGTATCACAGATCCGAGCCGGAGCGCCGACACAGAGTTAGAAGACATGAAGACCTCATAGACTTGGTTAGTTCTGAAGCATTCAAACTCCCTTCCGTCTGGATTCATTACTCCTTCATTGTATTGATATTAACGATTTTCAGCTGCTGCGGATCGAACTCTGTGCTCTCTGTGTCGGCGCTCCGGCTTGGCTCTGTGACACCCATCCGTTTCCGCGTTCGTTGTTTGGCTTTTCACACACTGAAACTGTCGAAGAACCACTGGTTTGTAGGAAGCGGATGCCTTTGGGCAAACTCCTCGAGCTCACGCTCAAGGCCACGAGGAGTGTGTTCTCGAAGCAAGTGGCCTTGAGCGTGAGCTCAAGGAGGCGCCCAACCTCAACTTGAACGCTAATTAGTATTTGTGGCTAGCAGTAAGTGAGCTCGGTAACCCTGCGATGCGATCGGCGGCGGCACGCATCACGTGGTAAATTCCCTCGATGCGGTCGGGCGGTTGGGCGACCGCGTGGCTGGTGAGCCAGCAGGCGCGTGATTGCGGCAGGTCGGGGTCGAAGCCGTGCATGGCGGGCACGCGGCGCTGGTTCATAAACGAAGGCGCGAAAATCACGCCTTCGTTGAGCACGTAAAACAGTTCGCCGTACCGCCGGTCGGGAAAAAGGCACCCCCAGCGCTCCAGCTCGGCCTCGGTCACGATGCGGCCCTCGGGCCGCCCGGCCAGCCAGGTTTCCACCTGAGTGCGGATGCCTGCACCGCCCGGAAACCAGAAGCGTGCCATGGTCGAATCCCAGGCGGCGGCATAATCCTTGCCGTAGCGCAGGCCAAGTTGTTCGAACTCGGGCATCATGCGGCTGCAGGTGTGGGTGTCGGCCATGCCGTGGTCGCTAAAAATATGCCAACGCACTTCGGTGTAACGGGTTCTGGCCAGCGTATTGAGGTCGCGCAACCAGCGTTCGAGCCGGGCGAAGGCGGCGTCGGTCTGTGGGCCGGTCGTGGTGTGAGCGTGCATGGTGGCGTCGAGGCCGCCGTTGATGAGGTAGGCGAGGCGGACCTTGCCCTCGCGCAAGTGGTCGGCCATAGCGTCCATGTTGGCGGCGTCGCCCGCGTGCCAGTCCGAACGAAACCAAGGGACGCCGGACGCACGCCAGTACTCAAAAATGGCGGGCTGCCCGCCGATGATGCCGCCGGGTTCGTAGAGATCGCGTTTTTCGGTGTAGTCGAGCTGCGGCAGGCGCTTAAACGGGGTGCTGTAAAGTTGGAAATAACCGGTGTAGCCGAGGTTTTTCGCCACCCAACGGCTGAGGGGGTGGCGCAGGCGGTGGTGGGCGGCGATTATTTCTGGGATCCATCCCAGCGGGCGCGCCCAGCGGAAGGACGAGCGGTCTGGGGCATAGGTAAAAAAGGAAAAATGGCCGTGTTGGTAGGGCAGGGCACCGGTGAGGATGCTCGGGTCGCAGGTGCAGGAGTAGCCGAACAGGGTGTCGCAGGCTTGGCGGTGGGGCAGCAGGTCGGTGAGGAAGCGGCGGCGTTGGGCCAGTTCCCAGCCGAGGGCGTCAACGAAGACAAAGAGGTCGATGCTGGGCGTCATGGGGTTTGGCGCAGGCGTGTCAGCAGGCGGGAGGGGAACGTGTCGTCGTTAGCCTGATCCCAGACCAGGTCGGCGTGCTGGCGCGACGGGTCGACGTGGCGCTCGTGACCGGGGCGCACGCGGGTTTCGTAGCGTTCGAGGACTTCGGTGAGCGGTTGGCCGCGTTCGGTGGTGTCGCGCTTGATGCGGCGGGCTAGGCGTAACTCGTCGTCGGCGTGGACGAAGATTTTGAGGTCGAGCACGCGGCGCAGGCGGGCATCGGCGAGCACGAACAGGCCCTCGATGATGATGACGGGGGCGCGGTGGAGCGGAGTGGTTTCGGCGGCTCGGCCATGGCGGGCGTAATCGTAGTGAGGCAGCGCGATCGCACGTCCGGCGCGCAAGGCGCGCAAATGCCTCAGCAGCAGCGCGGTTTCGATGGCGTCGGGGTGGTCGTAATCGAGTTGTTGGCGTTCGGCGGCGGTGAGCCGCGGGTGGTCGCGGTAGTAGCGGTCGTGGGCGATCACTGCACAGTGGTGCGGGCCGAGTCCGTGGGCGAGGCGGTGGGCCAGGGACGATTTTCCCGAGGCGCTGCCCCCGGCGATGCCGATCACCAAGTGCGGGGGCGGGTTGGTGGCCGGCGTGCGGGTGGGGGAGTCCACGGGGTTGGGGGTGTTTACGCTCATGTGCTGAGGGTGAGTTCTCGCAGATTGGAACCCGATAAGGTGAGACGGTTCCTGCGGAACGGGAATGGCGGGTTGGGCGCGGCTGGGGCGGGAATGTCCGCGCCGCGCTCGGAATAAGGCCACTTTTCCCTTGCGGGAGCGCCGGTACGTGCACGACTGTGACCGTTCGCGGTATTTGTTTAGAACAGGCCGGTGTCGCCGCGACGCTCCCATCGGCCCTCTCAGTTAGTGTAACCATCAACCCACGGCGCCTTTACCGGCGTCATCGCGGAAGATCGGCGCTTTGGGGCACGCGACGGTTTTTTCGTTCTGTTTCACATGAGTTCTATAATGCAGGAGCTGCTCGCTCAATCCGGTTTCGATAAGCTTAAAG